>NZ_JBNXVS010000065.1:0-21571 GCF_050565655.1 Nodosilinea sp. AN01ver1
GTGCCGTCCGAAAGCGACTCTCGCCCGTTTTTGACAACTTGTTGGCTCTGGCAGTGAGGACAATCCATCAGGCTGAAGTAGTTGCACTACAGCCATTTTACTTATCAACGCCTAGCAGACCAGTGCCGAATCAATCTCCTCAGCAATTTCTAATGCCTGCTGATAATAGCTCAGCGCAGTACCATAGTCGCCTTTTGTTTCTGCTATATTTCCCAAGCCAGTAACACTGCCAATCTCTAAGTTTCGAGCACCAATGCCTCGGATAATAACCAAAGCTTCATTATAAGCCTGACTAGAAGAGTCAAGTTGTCCCTGTGAGTAATATGTGCCGCCAATAGCGTTTAGGATAATTGCTTCATCGGCCCTGCGTCCTAAGCTACGATCTGCCTCAAGAGTTTCATAATAAGTATTCAAGGTATCTTGAAAATCGCCTCTTATAGAAGATGAAGCTGCCATGTTATAAACAATACTATTCCGTAGAGCTGGAGTATCTAACTCATCGGCCACAGCTAAAGCTCTTTGATAATAGTCGAAAGCCTTAGAATACTGACCTCTATTCTCATAAACAATGGCAATGTTGTTTAGAGTCCTAGCCCAACTAAGCCTATTGTTTGTGCGATCATAAATGTCTAAAATTTGCTCATAAATAGCTAGTGCTTGATCATAGTTTCCCTGCGATTCATAGACTCCAGCAATTCCTGAAAGAGTTCCACTCATGGCAACCTCTCCAGCTTCAAATTCTTGATCGATTGCCAAGGATTGATTATATAAATCCAGCGCTTCTAAATAACGTCCTTGACTACTATGAATACTTCCCATGCTATGTAATATAGCGCTTTCCGCATGCCAAGAAGACACTATGCAGTCTTCGCGAGTTTCTTCAAACAGTCGTTCATCAAGGCTTTGCCTATAGTTAACGATAGACAGATCTTCTGAAGGATCACCCTCTGCTGACGATAGAGGCGAAAAGCCTAAATAACAAACTTGATTGAGCAAGTCAGGTGTCAGTTCACTTTCTAGCGTTTCTCTACCTTCACGGATCAATGTCAATGCAGTTGTCAGCGCTTCCATTGCCTGAGTGTAGCTTCCCCGTGCTGCGTAAACTCCGCTCAACGAGTTGAGGGAAAATGTCTGAGATTGGAAAATGCTGTTATCCTTTGCAACTTTGAAGGACTTTTCAAAATTTTCTATAGCTTCGTCATATCTGCCTTGGTTCAGATGAATAAATCCTGCCCTATCGAGGGCCATGGTTTGGTAGAAAAACTCTCCTCTGTCTGAAGCAATTTGCTCAAGGTTCTCGTATGCTAACAATGCCTCGGCATAGCGATTTAAGGAGTTGTAAAGGCTGGCAATTGTCGCTAAGCTATCGCTTGTATAGTCAATTCTACCTTCACCCAGTTGTGGGGCCAAATCTAAAGCAATGTAGGCAGACTCAAGAGCCTTTTCATAAAGTCCTTGACTTTCATGAATTTCTCTGCGTTTCGAGTTTATGCGCCATAACTGATTTAGGGCTTGTTTTATGAAGCTGTCCTTTTTCTCTAGATCTTCCAGCTCTTCACTCAGCTCAATAATTTCAAGGCTATATTTCTCTCCTGTTTCTAAATATGCTAAAGCTTCATCAATTTTATTTTCCTGAAAACGTTGCTCTGCCAACCTCGTATACGAGTGATCTAGTGTAGACAAATAATTAAGTTCTCTTTCTCGATCATCAATTTGTCGCGAAACTTCTAGAGCTTTTAGAATGAATCCGATAGCTTTTCCGTGTTCTGCTATGGAGTTGTAGGCAACCCCAATAGCATAGTTACCACCTATGAACCCGCCATAAGCTAAGTTGATAATGGTTTCATTATTGGATGCTAGGGCAAAGGAAATTGCTTGCTCATAGAACTCCAATGCCCTTTTTTCAGAATCCACGGTGTCTTGCAATTGGAGAGATGCTGTAAACCCACTTGCTTCAAGCGTGTAGGCTTGACCTATAGCAACAAACGCCAATGCAATATTGTAGTTGGCAGTAGGTAACCAATCAGTACGATTTTGGCTTTGCGCAATGTATAGCATTTGCTCAGCGTAGTTTAAAGCAAGATTTCCAGCTTCTACAGCATCATTAGCTGAATTTCTCGCCTCTTGTGGATCTGACTTCAAATATTCGTCGCCAACCGAGAGAAAATGTTGAGATTGATCTCTATTGAATTCATAGAGTTGATTTAGGGACGCAATGACCGAATCATAATTTTCATTGTTTTCAGCATTAATCACATTCTCCTGGTGCCAAGCTAAAACCTGAAGACGATATTCTTCTGCCTTTTCAGGTTTTCCTAGCTGCTGATAGGTGTCAGCAAGGTTGCCCAGAACTGCGATTTCATTTGCATGATCGCTCACATCTTTTATAGCCTCAAGAGCAGGCAAGAAAAACTCCAATGCCTGTTCATATTGCTCTTGAAAATAGAGCATCAGGCCAATACGGTTCAGTACAGTACCTTCGGCTGTTCGACCTGTGGCTTGAGCATGGGAAAGAGCCGCTTCATAGTAAGTTTGTGCCTGAGCATAATATTTATTTTCCTGATGCAGGTTGCCAATTTGAAATAGAAACTCTAGCTGACCAGCAACGTTGTTTTGTGCTGCAAGGACGGCTAGTATCCGATCAAAAGCTTGAGATGCTTGCTCAAAATCTTGCCGCTCAAAGTAAATTCCACCTATTGCGCTATTAATAAGCACTTCAGTCTCATGATCAAAACCCCACTCTTGAATTAGGGCTATGCTTTGCCGGTAATTACTCAGCGCCTCATCCACATCACCCTGCTGCGCGGCAAGTGTTCCTTGAATAAGGGGAAGATAGCCACTAACCGCAGGATGCTGGAGGGATTGGTTGATGGTTTCAATAGGCTCAATCAGCCCTTTAGCCTGGTCGAATTCCTCCAACCCCATTAAACTCATAGCCTTCAGTGTCAATGCCCCGGCTTGGTAGTAGCCCTGGCGTAGGGCATCGCTGTCATCCCGCAGCAACGGCAGCGCTTGGTCAATGTAGGTCAGGGCGTTGGCATAGTCCTCTTGAGTACTATAGATACCCCCTATAGAGAGCAGTGCTATGCCTTGGGTAAAGGTATCTTGTGCTTGTTCGCTTAGAGCTGCGGCTCGTTGCAAGCTGGCCAACGCAGCGTCGTAGTCGGTTTCCGAGCTTTGTAGTTCTCCCAGAGCTACCAGTGCTTGGGTTTCCCCAGCTACATTACCTTCGGCCTGGTAATAGCTCAGCGCTGCCTGGATTGCCGCTGCCGCTTCATCGAGGTTTTCCATAGTAATGTGGACAGGGGCGATCGCCACCTGAGCCGCCGCTACCCCATCGGCATTGCCCGCGGCCTCAAACTGGGCGATCGCCTGACTCAACCGCTCCAGCGCCATCGGCAGCCGTCCCTGATAATAGGCTTGCTGCCCCTCTACCAGGGCTGCCGCAGCCGTCCCTGCGACAGGGATTTCAGCATTGGCGATCGCTGAACTCTCTGGCTGAGCTACTAGTTCTTGGCTCAACTCGCCCTGGGCAGAAGCCGGTACTACGCCTCCACTCAAAAGCACAGCCAACAAGAATCCGGGGGCGGAGATGCGGTAGTTCATAGACAGTTCTGGTGAGGGTGACATCAGCATATATGTCTCATCTGCCGCCACTTATTCATCTTTAGGGAAACTTTCGACAACCATGGCCGCGATCGCCCTAATGGATCGGTCGTTGACCATCGCACCATTCCCTCTAACACCTGGTTCTTCGGCTGGCACCAACAGCAAGAGCCGTTAGGATTGAGCTATCGCTTTGTGTTAAGAGGATGACTATGGTTGCTGCTTCAGCCTTCAGCTATATCTCCCCAGAAGAGTACTTGGCGGCAGAAGCCACCAGCCCCATCAAACACGAGTACCGCAATGGCGAGGTCTATGCCATGGCAGGGGGCACCGATGCCCATGTCACCATCGCGCTCAATCTCTGGGCGCTGCTGCGGGCGCACTTACGAAACCAGGGCTGTCGAGCCTATGCTCTAGATATGAAAGCCCGTATTGAAGTGCTTAATTGCTACTACTATCCAGACGTGATGGTCACCTGCGACGATCGCGACTTTTCTTCTAGCGCCGTTAAGCGCCATCCCTGCCTGATTGTGGAAGTGCTCTCTGACAGCACCGAAGCCTTTGACCGGGGCGACAAATTCACCGACTACCGCCACCTGGAGAGCCTGCAAGAGTACGTACTAATTTCTCAAACTCGGCAACAGGTGGAGGTGTTTCGCCGCAATGCCGAGGGGCTGTGGGTGCTGCATCCCTACCGAGCGGGCGAACGGGTTTCGCTGGCTAGCGTAGGTTGGGCGGGGGGAATTGCTGACCTCTACGAAGACGTCACCTTTAGTGAACCTGACACGACACCAGCCAGTGACGATCTAAAATTCGATGCTGAAGCCCGCTAAAAGGAGTCCGGCTGGGCTACAGGGTGGACAGATACTCTAACGGAAGAACATCCCCCGCCTACACCTGCTGGCGCTTAACCAACTGGCTAAACAGCCCCTCTTCAACGGCCAATTGATCAAAGCTGCCCTGCTGAATCAGGCGGCCTTTTTCGAGTACGTAGATGCGATCGGCTTTACGGATGGTGCTGAGCCGGTGGGCCACCACAATGCGCGTCACCCGCAGCCGCTCCAGGCTTTCGCTGACGATCGCCTGGGTGCGGTTATCCAGGGCGCTGGTAGCCTCGTCAAACAGCAGAATGCGGGGTCGCAGGGCCAGGGCGCGGGCAATTAGCAGCCGCTGCCGCTGCCCGCCCGAGAGGTTTGTGCCCCCCTCGCTCACCACCGTGTGCATACCCATCGGCATCGAGAGAATGTCGTCGGCTAGCCCCGCCATGGTCGCCGCTTCCCAGGCTTCTTCCATGGTGATGCGAGCGCTGCTGGCGATGTTTTCAAAAATTGAGGCCGACATCAAACGGCTGGTTTGCAGCACCACGCCAAACTGTCGCCGCAGGGCGTTGAGGTCGAGCCCCGCCATATCCTGCCCGTCGAAGTACACCGTGCCCACCTCCGGCGCATCGAACCCTAGCAGCAGGCGAAACAGCGTCGATTTGCCGCTGCCCGAGGGGCCGACCAGGGCGACAAATTCCCCCGGCTCAATGGCGAGGGTTACGCCATCTAAAATCAGATCCCCGTCGGAGCGGTAGCGAAAGCCCACGTTGCTCACCGTCACCTGGCCCGAGATCCGCCCTGGGTCGGCCTTGTGGGGGTCAACCTCGGGCTGGGCAGCGAGAATGGGTTCGGCCCGCTGCCAGATGGGCAGCACATCGAGCACGTCGATCACGGTACTGCTGAGGCTGGTAGCCCCGCCAATAAAGGTGCCAAAAGCCGCATTAAAGGCCAGAAACGTGCCGGTCGAAAAGCCGCCCTCTCCCCCCTGCGACTGCTGCACCATGCCGGTGGCAAAGGCAAACAGCACCGCCGGGGTAAGGGTCGCCAGCAGGTTGTTGATCACGGTCAAATTGTCCTCAATGCCCTCCGAGGCGAGGGTGAGCCGCAGTTCTTGAGCGTACTGGCGGCCCCAGTAGGCAAAGGCGCGGGTTTCGGCCCCGGCAACGCGGAACTTGGCAACGCCGTTGATCATCTGCACCATCATGCCGAAGAGCTTGCCCTGCTGGTCGTGGAGCGGGCGAATTTTCTTCAGGGTTAGCACCCCCGAGACCACGGTGACGGCCATGTTGAGCAGCGCCACCCCAGCGGCAATTAGCGCCAGGGGAACGCTGTAGTAGAACAGCAGCCCCAGATTCAGCAGCGAGAACAGGCTCGAAAACAGGCTCTTGAGCAGGGTGTTGCCCAACCGCTGGCGAATTTGGCTAATTGAGGAAACTCTGGCGCTCAAATCGCCAATGGAGTAGCCGCGAAAGAAGGACGTTTTCAGCTTCAGCAGCCGATCCCACACGGCGGCCTGAGTGCTGCTGTCGGCGAAAGACTCAATCCGCATCAAGGCAATACCCTGGGTGAGCTGAAACAGGGTGGCTCCAAAGGTGGTGGCCAGCAGGGCAAAGGCAATTTGCAGCAGCAGGGTCTGGTCGGCATTAGGGATGGCCTGGTCGATGAGAATGCCCGTAGCCTGGGGAGTGACCATGCCCAGGAGCGTGGCGGCAATGCTGGCGATCGCGACTACTACCAGTTCCTGACGATGCCCCTGTAGCGCGAACTGAAGCAGCTGCACCGGCTTGAGCTGGTACGGCAGCGGGCGGTAGAAGGTGTGGGCCGCGGGCAAAATTCCCTCGGCAACCGTTCGATCGCACAGCACTCGACTACCTTTCTGCGGGTCGAGCACCTCGTAGCGGGTCGCCCCAACGGGCAGCAGCGCCAGCGGGCGACCATCCCCACGGGCGTAAGCCAGCAGCGGGCCACCATCGCGTCGCCACCAGTCGTCGCGCAGGGCCACCTGGCGAGTGCGAATCTGGGACGCGCGGGCGATCGCCTCCAGCGGATCCCTCACCCGCCGCAAATCCTCTGACTGGGCTGGGGGCTGAATGGCAATTCCCAGCACCCGGCCCACCGCTCCAGCCGCAACTAGCAGAGCATCCTTAGTAGCAGGTTGCTGTCCCTGGGATTTCTCAACGGCAGTAGAGGGCTCAAACACCCCCGCCAACTGCGTTAGCGTCTGGCTCACGGCCTGGATATTCAGCTGCGCACGGGCTTCAAACCGCTGATATTCCTGCACCTGCTGCTGCGCTTCGAGGTGTTGAATGCCCCTGAGCACCAGGGTTTGCAGGTGGCCCAGGCCAGCTAAAACTGGCTCTGCCTGCCGCCGCCCCTGGGGCTGCCAGATCTCCAGTTCTGCCATCGCCGTCGCCTGCAACCAAAGATGGCTGCTGAGGGGTATGGGGCCAACCGCCGGAGTCAGCGTCAGATGCTCCAGCCCCAGCAGTTGCCCTTCCCCGGCCAGCAGCCGCACCCAGGTAATTCGCCCCTGGGATGGCTGATATACTTCTCCGGGCGACAGCAGCCCGCTAGCTTCAATGGGGGTTGCTAACCGCGCCGATACGGTATCTGACAGGGCCGCCCCTAGCCGATGCACCCAGTTTTCAATGGCGGCCAGGGTGGCTGTGGCAGTCCCGCTGTTTGCCAACTCGTCTGCCAACGCTGTTAGAGCGATTGGCCTTAAACTCACCGATTCCAGCGGCATTGCCATCAGCTGGCAAGGGGTCTCTTGCCCCAGCAGCGCCGCCGGAAACAGCATCGCCCCCGGCTTAACGCTAAACAGATAGCGCCGCCGACTGGTCAGCGCTGTTGATTGAACACTGACCGCAAACAGCGCCAGCGTACCCGTTTCCACCCGCCAGCAGGTCTTGGGGTCGTCGAGGAAGAGGGGTTCGTTACTGCGGAGGGAGTGGGAGAGAGAAGCAGGGGATGTGTGGGTGGTGAGCATGGGGGGATGAGGGGATGGGGAGGTAAGGGGATGGGGAGGTGAGGAAGGAGAAGTGCAAAAGGCAAAAGACAAAGGGCAAAATTTTGAATTTTGAACTCAAAACTCTCTCACCCTTCTTCACTGCAAATCAGCTGCAAGTACGGCCCTTCTTGCTCGCGCAGGTCATCGTGACTGCCGCGCTGGACAACTTTGCCGTGGTGCATGACGATGATTTCGTCGCAGTCGCGGATGGTGCTGAGGCGGTGGGCGACGATCAGGCAGGTACAGCCGCGCAGGCGCAGGTTGTAGTCGATGGTGCGCTCGGTTTCGGTGTCGAGGGCGCTGGTAGCTTCGTCCATCACCAGAATGGCGGGGTTGTTAACCAGGGCGCGGGCAATTTCAAGGCGCTGGCGCTGGCCGCCGCTGAGGTTGGCGGCCCCTTCGAGCAGTTCGGCACTGTAGCCGCCGGGCATCGAGAGAATTGTGTCGTGAATCGCGGCGTCGCGGCAGGCCTGGATCAGGTTGGCGTCGGGAATGGTGGTATCCCACAGGGTGAGGTTGTCGCGCACGATGCCCGCAAACAGCAGAATGTCTTGCTCGACCATGGCCAGGGAATTTGTTAGCACAGGGCGCGGAATCTGGTGGCGGGGCTGGCCGTCGAAGCAGATCTCCCCCGACCAGGGCTGGTAGAGACCGCACACCAGCTTGGCGACGGTCGATTTGCCGCTGCCGCTGCCGCCCACTAGAGCCACTCGCTGCCCCGGCTTGAGGGAGAGGCTGAGATTGTCGATCAGCGGCGGCGCGGTGCGGTTGTAGCCGAAGGTGAGGTGGTGGAGATCGAGGAAGCCGTGGAGTTTGGGGGAGAGGGGGGAGGGTGGATGGGTGGATGGGTGGATGGGTAGGCGGGTGGATGGGTAGACGGGTAGGCGGGTAGGCGGGTAGGTGGGTAGGTGGGTGGATGGGTGAGCGGTGGCAGTCGTTGGGGTAGAAGGATCGGGTTCTCGATCGACAGTTTCCTGTGGCTCTGTGTTTCGCCCACTCGCCCACTTGCCCACTCGCCCACTCCCCACGTCCCCACCCGGCAGCAGCGGATCAACTGGATTCTGAAGCACGTCGTCGAGGCGATCGAGGGTGCCGCCGAGTTCCTGGAAGTCGCCTGCGAGTTTGAGCAGCTGGTTGACGGGTTGCATGAACTGCTGAATCAGCGACTGAAAGGCGACGAGCATACCGATGCTGAGGGCACCGTCGATGACGCGGAATCCGCCGATGGTGAGCAGCAGCATGGCGCTGAGGCCGGAGAGAAAGGCGGGCAGCATGCCGAGGCGCTGGTTAATGCGATCCATCTCCTGGCGGGCGTTGAGGGATTTGGCATAGTACCCGGCCCAGCGGTTGAAGAAGTCGGACTCCAGGCCCGAGGCCTTGAGGGTTTCGATGCTTTGCAGACCGGCGATCGCAACGCCGCTGACCTTACCCTGCTCCTGCATTAGCCGGGTATTGGTGTCGGAGCGCTGGCGGGCCACCCAGCGCAGAGCCGTCAAATTCACCGCCACTGAGCCAATGCCAATCAGGGTCAGCACCCAGTCGTACTGCCACATCACCAGACCGTAGAAGACCACCATGACGCAGGAAATAGCGGTGGTGGCCAGCTCGCCCGAGAGCAGGCTGGCGAGGCGATCGTTGAGCTTGATGCGGTTGCTGATTTCCCCGGCAAAGCGCTGGTCGTAGAAGCTCACCGGCAGGTGCAGAATGTGCCACAAGAAGCCGCTCGACATGCCCATGGCCAGCTTGATGCGCAGCCGCCGCAAAATTTGTAGCTGCAATCGCGTTAGCAATCCGGTCAGGACTGAGGTCACCAGCATGCCCAGCAGCAGCGGTCGCAGCCAGCTACTACGACCCTGAATCAACACCTGATCGACAAACACCTGGGAAAAGGCGGGCATGGCCAGCCCCGGCAGCACCAGCAGCAGCCCCGCCAGCAGGCAAAAGGCCAGCGCTCGGAAGGAACCGCGCAGGCGGAAACGGAGCGATCGCACCAAATCCCGCTTTTGCCCGCCTCTTTCAAACTCGGCATCGGGAGCAAAGGTCAGCACCACCCCGGTAAACCCCTCGCTAAATTCGTCGAGGGAAACCGTGCGCGGGCCAGTGGCCGGGTCATTCAGGTACACTCTCTGGCGGTGGAACCCTTCTACGACCAGGAAGTGGTTGAAGTTCCAAAACACGATGTAGGGCCGCTCTAGCTGCTGCACCGCTTCTAACGAAACCTTCAGCCCTTTGCCCGCAAGGTGGTAGAGCCGCGCCGCGTTGAGCACATTCGACGCTTTGCTGCCATCCCGCGAAATACCGCAGGCTTGCCGCAGATCGGCCAGCGATACAATTCGCCCGTGGTAGCCGAGGATCATTCCCAAAGAGGCGGCCCCGCATTCCACCGCTTCCATTTGCAGCAGGGTCGGCGTACGCCGCAGGTCGGGACGGCGGAGGCGGTCTTTGAGTTTGGCGATCAACTGTTTCATGACTCCACTCCTTTCACTGCTTCGTCGCCAAATCCAGCCCACTGCTTGAGGATCGGCAGCAAGTAGGAAATTGGGCGACGCTTTTCGACGGTGATGCGGACTGTGGTGGTCATACCGGGGGTCATGGGCTGGTCGGGGCCTTGGGGGGAGGCTGACCAGCGCAGCTGACTGGGGTTATTGGGGCTGTAGTCAGGTTGCAGGCTGGCAAAGACGGCAATGTGCGGCCCCTGGCCCATGATGCCGGGGAGAATGTCGGGATGGCCGACCAGGCGAGCAGCTCCAGCCTGGGTGACGGGAAAGCTGGAGACCTCGTCAACGGTGCCGAGAATGCCGCCGTATTCTTCGCGTTTGACGGTGGTGGGGGTAGCCTGGAGGGCCATGCCGACGCTGACTTTTTTGCCTTCGCTGACGGGCAAAAAGGCGACGCTGGTGAGGGGGGTGTTGCTGTCCTGAGCGGCGATCATGGCGACAGGCATGCCGGGGTCGAGGCGCTGGCCAGGCTGCGCCATCACCTCGATTACCTGGCCGTCGTGGTCGCTGGTGATGGTCTGGTTGCGGCTGAGCTGCTCGGTGAGCTGGGCGATGGTGGCCTCGGTATCTTTGATTTCTTTTTGACGCTGGGCGGTAATAGTGCTGTCTTGCTCGCGCTGGGCGGCAGCGCTGGCGTCGAGGTCTTGAAGTTGGGACTGGAGGTCGGCGATGCGGTTGAGGTTGTCGAGGTAGTCGCGCTGGGCCTCAGTGTCGCGTAGATCCAGGCTCTCTAGCTGGGTTTCAACATCGTTGACTTCGTTTTGCAGCTCCTGGTATTCGAGCTGCACGCTCAGCACTTCTTCCTGGGACATAGCGCCCTCGGCGGCTAAACGCTGCCAGTTTTCCCAGCGGGTCTGGTAGATGGGCAGGCGGGCTTGCAGGGTTGCGAGCCGCTGCTGAAGGGTCTGGCGCTCCTGGCGCAGCGACGCTTCGGCGCGGGCTTTCAGGGTGGGGGTAAGGGCCTGCTGCGATCGCAAATTCTGCTCCAGTGCTCGCCGCTGCTGGGCGATCGCCCCTTCATCTAGACTGCTGCGATCGCTGTTCAACCGCTGGGCCGTTTGATCTTGGATCTGGAGCTGGGTCAGCTTCTCCTGGGCCAGCCGCAGCTGGGTTTCTAGCTCCGACTGATCCAGCACTGCCAGAATGTCGCCCGCCTTCACCCAATCTCCCGGCTTCACTTCGATCGAGCGCAGGGGGCCAGCACCGGGCGACTGCGCCGTTACCACATCGCTGGGGTAGACCAACACCCCCTGCCCGGTGACGGTTAGGGGAATCTGGCCCAGCAGGCTCCAGGCGGCCCCAGCACTGACCAGCAGCCCCAGGGCCGTTAGCGCCAGCCAGCGCCTGGGGCTGACCACCTGCACCAGTTGATCGAGCTGTTCAGGAGAGGCGCTGCGCTCCAGCGCCTGGGGACGAAATAGGTTGCTGTGTTTTGCCGGTACCATGGTCAAACTCCGGGGGTAGATTGGGCTTGCAAACGCTGCACCAGCCACTCAAAGCGAGCCTCAGCCAGGGCCACCCGCTCCATGGCCTGGCCATCGAGATCGCTATTGGGGGCCAAAACGCCCAGCTTTTGCAGCATGAGCTGCTGTTTGCTGGCCAGCAGCAGGGCCAGCAGACGGTAGAGGCGGGCGGCAAAGGGGCGATCGTAGAGCAGCTTGGCCAGCAGCCGCCAGCGGGGAATGGTGAGCAGGGTAGACTCGCGCAGAGCGATCGCCCTTACCGCCGCCGGAGCCGAATCCATCAGTAGGGTTTCACCAATTAAGTCACCCCGCGACAGTCGGGCAAATTCGGTTTCGGCTCTCTCTGGATCTGGCATAAGGGCGCTTACCACCTGGTTGGGGGGCTGCTCAGCGGCGCTCAGGCCTACCGCCCCCTCCAGCAGTAAATGCAGGGCATCGACCGGATAGCCGCAGCGCAATAGAGGCGTGCCGGGTTTAACCGACTCGACTTGCCCCACCGCCATCATCCAATCCAGGTCACTGTCGGCCAGTTCGGCAAACACCGTCGCCGCTTCCTTGAGCTGAAGCTGGCCGAGCAGAGCTACGCTGTAGCCCATCTGGGCCGCCCATTGGGTAAGCTGGTGCCGCAGAGTCAGGGCTACGACCCGATAGAATGGGGCGGCGAAGGCGGTATCGTCTGCCAGTTTTTGGGTGAGAGTGGTTAAGGGAATTGCCAGAACAGTGGTGTCGGTAAGGGCAAACAAGGTGGATTGGGAGAGGTAAGTGGTGACAGCAGGCAGTGCACCAGCCAACTCCCCACTGGATAACCGCAGGATTTCTTTAGGAATAGCTTTGCCACTCTCGTCAGCTGGTTGGGACTTCAGCACCACCGATAGCTGACCATTGACTACAATCCACAGGTAATCCAGGGATTGGTAGGGACTGTGGAGGCGATCGCCTGCCTGGAGCGATCGCAGCATGCCGGTCTGCACTAGCCAATCCACATCTTGCTGGTTAAATTCTCGAAGCAGGGGCGTTGTCATCGCAATATCCTGATTGGTGAATGGCTCAAAAATTGCTATCGGCCAAACAGGCGCGATAGTCCGGCGAAGACGGCAAAAATTTGCCCTACCGACTCAAAGCCCAGCCCAGCAAATTGGAAAGTGCCTGAGGAGGTATTTGACGTTTGCGCGAGAGTAGATCCTGGGCAGCCGCAGCCTCCCGACAGGCCCAGCATGCTCTCACTTTGATCGAACATTGAACCCGAGATAAAAATGTCTAGTCCGCCAGAAACCTCGTCTAATTCTGTTGGAGATAGCTCAACCGAGGCGAGATCTAAATCATCCTTTTTCATGATTTGCAAAATCCTGTATTCAGGTCAAAAATTGGAGCAAACTTGATTTATTCAGACTTAGGAAACATGCAGAGACATGGTGGAGCCACATCTCTGCATGGAAGCCCTGTGCACTAGTGCGACGAGTAATTAGAGGATTGACATCTAAGGATCACTCGTCGTTTAGATAACGGCTTCTACAGCCCGAAGCTAATCACATCGGAGTTGCCAGAGGCGGTATTGAAGGCACCGAGAGAGCTGATGCTGCCAGCGCCGTTGGGGCCAGCAAAGCTCACCTGATCCATTGCAATACCCGACTGCTCGAAGAAGCTGCTCGCCCCTTTGAACAGGCTGCTGATATCGCCCAGGCCGCTGGCACCGCCGCTGCAATCCTCCAGTTCGCCCGTGGAAAGTTCGGTGATAGCCAGATTGGCGGCCTCTTCAGCTTCGGCAATGATGTCGTTGGGCTTAATGATGTCAGACATGAACGTTTCTCCTTTAGAGAGTTGGTTTTTCCAAGTTAGGAAGGCGGGTTTATTGGCCTTCCTGTTCTTACCTATGTCTCACGGAGATGAGCTTATTCAACTTAGTAGTAACCTTCTTCGATTAGCTGTAGGGTGATCGCATTTTTGTCAGTAGTTTCGGGTTTTACAGACTGCCACCACTGTCGCGCTTGCTGGTGATAGCGAAGGGCAGTTTTGGTCTGCTGTAACCCTTCGTGCAGGCTGGCCAGTTCGGTCAAAATCTCGACCGCCAAGGCTCGATCACATTTCTGACAAAGCATCAGGGCAGCCTCAAAATGGGCGACTGCCAAATCGACATGACCGGCACTCTTGGCCAGCCGAGCAATGCGCTTGCGAATCATGATTTCGTAGCTGTTGCCTTCGAGCTGGTGCTGGTGTTGACGATAGCCGTCGAGGGCCGCCTCGTAACAGGAAAGCGCGCACCAGTGCTCGCTTTGCGCCGCATAGATACGTCCCATGCAGCCCAAGGTGATGGCTTCGCCCAGCTCATCGCCCAGTTCGTGGCGGAGAGCGAGGACTTTTTCGAGGGTTTTAAGGGCCAGGCGGTAGCGGCGGCGATAGTAGTGGCCTATGCCCAGGGTGTGGAGAGCAGCGGCATAGCCTGCGTCGTCGTCGGTGTTGTGTAGCTGTTGCACGGCCTGGGCGGCATAGTCATAGGCCCAGCGGTACTGCTGGCGATGGGCAAACACCACGCTGAGGTGGGTGAGGGTGTGGCCCAGAGCTACGGCATCTTCGGCGTGGCTCAAGGCATTGAGCGATCGCAGATAGGCCCCGGCAGCGCGATCCCATTCGCCCAGTTGGCAGTAGAGATGGCCTAGGGCACTCTGGATTTTGCCGGTTTCGAGCAGGGCAGGTACAGACCGCAGCCAAGAGAGGTGATAGCGCTGTTCGATAGTCTGTACTGCGGGGAACATTTGCATCAAAATTACCGGGCGGCTCTGCGCCAGGTAGTCGATCAAAAAGCGGGGGCTGGTCATGGTAGGTAGGGGTTAAACTCATCTACCTACACCTATGTCTGGATGGGCCAAACCGATTCAGACCAGACCTTTTGGCGATTCCGGTACGGATCCTCGTTCCGAGTCGGAGCCCAAACGCTACGCGAATTGCCCCCGCCGAGTGCTCAGTTTTCTACCACCTGAATTAGGGTAGACAGAGCTGCAAGCTGGGTCGTATCTACCCCGCGTACGCCTCCGCGCACTGTGGTGTCGCCGCGAGTAGTGCGATCAATATCGCCCAGTAGGGTGTCTATCACATTGACGGGGTCATCGTTTTGTAGGCCGATGGGGTCGCCGCTGCGAGTGTTGTTAGCGGCGGCAATTTGCCGAAGGCCGCGCAGAGCATCGCGCAGGGGGCTGGTGCTAACCAGGGTCAAAATTTCAGCATAGCCAGAGCTGCTCAGGCACAGGTGAAAAGCTTTGCTGGGGTTAGCACAGTAGTCGCGGTTAGGGTCGCGCCCTAGCTCCTGACGGGGAATGGCGAGCTGCTGCCCTGGTTCTAACAGTGGTTCACTTTCTGGCGAGTCCCAGTCGGTGGGGTGTAGCACCGCCATGCTTCCTGAGCTGCCGATGGCCAAGATCGCGACGTAGAGGTTGCGGGGTTCGCCATTGGCAACCGTCACCACAATTTCGCTGCCTGAGCGTAGCGCTTGCACTACACCCTCTAGCCTTTGGGCCACCATGCCAACCTGGCTGCCTCGGCTGGCGCTGCGGCCTACGGCCAGATCGCTATCGACTGGTTGCACTACCACTTCGACTTTGAGGTTAGAGGTGTCGCTGTTAAGCACCGATCGCAGCACCTGCCCAGCCAGCAGCAGCTTGAGCGTGGGGTTGAGCCTCTGAATGGCGGAGCCAATGGACTCATCAGGCTCACCAAAACTGGCGCGAATGGCCACTAACCCTGGCGTAAATAGGCCAATGCTGCCCATCTCGCCCACGTCGCGAACGGCTTCGGCGGCGGCGATCGCAAGCCCCTGTTCAGTCATGCGGCCCAGCAGGTAGTGGGGGCTTTGGCTGCCGTCTACCGCGACAGGTTGAATGCGGTTAAAGGTAGCTAGCTGCGATGGCCCCTGAGGGCCGGTCATTGACCATCGTGCCGTCTCCACATCTGCCCCCAAAGAAGCATCTAGACCCACTCGCAGAGTCAAATCGGTCGGCACTCCCCGCACCCGTTCCCGCAGCAGCTGCCCCGCTGCGATCTGCTCCCGAGTGCTATTCGCCAGAGTACCGTAGCCCTCTAGCCCCACTCGCCGGGTTTGCTCAACCTGACCGATTTCATTGCCATTGCCATCCACGACCGAGAAAATAGCCCCGCTCTCAAAAGCGGACAAACTCTGGGACGATACGCCCCCTAGCCAGAACTTGACCTCGCCACTGGCCTCAGCACCCACCACAACGGCCTCTGCTGCCGGGGTCTGGGGACGGCTAAAAAAGAGCGGTTCTTGACCAAAGTTGCGCCCTGGCTCCACCTCGTAGATAGGCGACTGCACAACACGAGCGCTGTTGGCTACATCTCTCGTGCTGCGAGCCAGGTCGACAAACACGCGATCGAGCGGTAGGCTGCTCGGCTGCTGCCACAGGTAGCGGGTCAGGGCATAGGTAAACGCCCCGGCGTGAAACTGCCCTGCACCCTCGCCAAAGGAGGCATCTGCCGCCAGTTGGTTGGCCTGGGCTGACCCGAGCGCTACGCCCTTGGCAATGCCCCGGCTGCGCTCGCCCTTCAGCTGGGCAGGTGACCAGCCCAGCCGCGACAGCCATCGTTCCTGTTCCGCCAGTTCCAGAGCACTGGGTTCTGCATCGCCCAAAGCGATCCGTGACTCGACGGCCCGCATGATTAGATCGCCTCGGGTGCCGCCGCCCGAGTGGCAGCTGTCGAGCATGACCGTCACCTGATCGGTTTTAAGATTCGCCATCAGCAAAAACAGGGTTTTGCCCATGATGTCGTTGACCCGGTTGTCGGTCACATTCAGCCGGGCATCGTAAGGCAGCAGGCTGCCGTTGTAGCCCTCGACCCCGTTGGCGATCGCGATCGGGTCGGGGTCGCGCACCAGAGAACCGTGGCCTGAGAAGTGAAACACCACCACATCCCCCGGCTGAGCCTGGTCAATTAAGTGAGACTCAAAGGCACCTAGCAAGTTCTGGCGGGTAGCGGCCTGGTTTTCTAGCGTCAAAATATTAGCTGGGTCAAAGCCAAAGCGGTGTACCAGCAGCTCTTTTTGCATACGCACGTCGGTGAGGCAGCCCCGTAGGGGAGTGACCCCACCCGCGTACTGGTTGACACCCACGAGCAGAGCCAATTTGCGGTTGGTGGGCTGAGCCAGGGCGCGGGCGTAGCGATCGCCCTGCCGCCGCACATCTAGCTGGCTCAGACCGATCGCCGCCAGGGTAGAACCAGCAGCTTGCAGAAAGTGTCGGCGTTTGAGGTTTGCCATGGGAAAAGAATGAATAAAGAACGAACTTTAGGGTTGGGGTCTACAACGCCTCAATGGGTTGCCAGTCACCCGAGAAGAGGAAGGCCGCCCAGTAATAGGGATGAGCATAGGCAGGGTCTGCAAGCAGCGCGAGCTGCACCTGGCGCAGGGCAACGCTGCGACCTTCGCCCTGGAGCAGGTGCTGGTAGTAGCGCTCCATCAGGTCGGCGGTGGCCTGGTCATCAACTTTCCAAAGGCTCATCAGCTGGCTTTCGGCTCCGGCCATGACGAAGGCGCGGCGCAGGCCATAAACGCCTTCACCATTCGCAACAGCTCCCACACCAGTTTCGCAGGCGCTGAGCACCACCAGGCGAGTGCCACGTAGGTCTAAACTCGCGGCTTCTAACGCGGTAAAAACACCGTCTTCACCGACACTGTCTCGGGTATTGAACCCGGCCAAAGCCAACCCCGATCGCAGCAGCGGATTCTCGCGGCTGGTGGGGCGATTTGTTGCTGGTGGCAGCTGGCCAGGAGCCGCTGAGACGATATTGATCTCGCCGCGACTGTCAACTGGGGGTACAAACTCAACATCCTCAAGAAAGAAGCCGTGGGTAGCCAAGTGCAGGATGCTCGGCCCTTGCACCTGCTTGAGGGCACTTTCGCTAGCCTCGGTCTCGGTGAGCATGATGGGGTTGGGCAACAGAGGGGCGATAGCATTGACCTCGCGCTCGGTACCGGGCAGGGGGCCAAAGCGCAGGTCGGTGATGTTGGCGGAGCGCTGGTCTGTGGCCCTCGCCCCCGCCCCCTGGGAACGAGGGGAGGCAGAGGCACCCGCCGCTAAAGCGCTACCCCCCGCAGCGGCGGTGTTGTAGTTGGGGTTAGCTAGAATGACCGGCGGCTGGCGGCTGGGGGCGGGGTTTTGCAGCCGCAGCAGGTCGCGGCCAGTGGTGAGGTGGGTAAGGGTGTAGGTCTCGGCCAGGTAACGGTCTTGGTCATCGAGCAGCGCCGCAAAGGGCACCAGGTTGAGCTGGCTATCGGGGGAGAGCAGCAGGTGGGTGGCATTGCCCAGCAGCGGGCGAATGGGGGCCATGAGCTGCTCGTCGAGGGCGCGGGCAGCGGCGCGGGCCTGGGTGAGGGAAGTGGGGGTGCGGGTGGCGTTGAGCAAGGCAGCGGCGGCTTCGTCGATGGCGGCAGCCTCACCCAGATCGACCCACTGGGGGTCGCCTGTGGCGTGAAGAATGTAGGCGGCGTAGCGGGGGCTGCCCCAACGTCCCGCGTCGGTTGGATCGAAGGGGGAATAGCGCACCAGTTCGACCAGGGCCGCATCGGCGGGAATGAGGGCCTGAATGGCCTCAATTTCGACCGGCTCGGTGGCCGTGCGAAACTCGACACTGCGGCGGGCAAGGTCGGTTTCTAGCGTCTCAACCTGCTGGCGCAGAGCGTCGATTTCGGCCCGATAGGCGGCGGGATCTTGGTTGCCCAGGCCGCCATAGAGGCGGGTGGCGAGCTGGCTCTGGGCGGCTGTGTAGGCATCGAGCAGAGGGGCCAACTCGGGGCTGAGGTTTTGCCGCAGCAACTGCTGGGTATCGGTGACGGCATCGAGAATGCGGCCCTTGCGCCGCAGCACCGTGGTCAGGGCCAGACGCCCCGCCGCCAGGTTTTGCGGCGTACCCTGAAGATGCAGGGATAGCGTCCTGTGAGTGGTGCCAGATAGGGTGGCGATGTAGGCTTGTTTGTGCGTTTCAGAACCGATGGCCAGGTTGAGGGCAAGATGGGTTTCTTCAACAGCGGCACCCCGATTTAGAAGCGCAATGCTCTGGGCCATATTGCCCTGGGCTTGGTAAAGTCCTGCCAAATTATTTAAGCTGTTGGCGACATCGGGATGGCTCTCGCCTAAGGCTGTTTCTCGAATCGAGAGCGATCGCTTAAAGAGCGGTTCTGCGGCCCTGTAGTTGCCCTGGTCATGGTAGAGTCCTGCCAAATTATTGAGACTGGTGGCAACATTGGGATGGCTCTCACCCAAGGCTGTTTCTCGAATTGAGAGCGATCGCTCATAGAGGGGTTCTGCGGCCCTGTAGTTACCCTGAGCTTGATAGAGGAGTGCCAAATTGTTTAAGCTTTGAGCAACATCGGGATGGCTTTCGCCTAAGGCTGTTTTATAAATCGAGAGCGCTTGCTCAAAGAGGGGTTCTGCGGCGCTGTAGTTGCCCTGATCTTGGTAAAGGGCTGCCAAACTGCTGAGACTGGTAGCGATAGCGGGATGAGTCTCGCCTAAGGTCATTTTTCGAATCGAGAGCGCTTGCTCAAAGAGGGGTTCTGCGGCCCTGTAGTTGCCCTGGGCTTGGTAGAGGAGTGCCAAATTGTTAAGACTGGTAGCGATAAGGGGATGGGTCCCGCCTAAGGCCGTTTCATAAATCGAGAGCGATCGCTTATAGAGCGGTTCTGCCGCACTGTAGTTGCCTTGAGTTTTGTAGAGGAGTGCCAAATTGTTGAGGCTATTAGCGACAAGGGGATGGTTCTCGCCCAAGGCCGTTTCATAAATCGAGAGCGATCGCTCATAGAGCGGTTCTGCAGCGCTGTAGTTACCCTGGGCTCGGTAAAGCTCTGCCAAATTATTGAGACTAGTGGCGACATCGGGATGGCTTTCGCCTAAAGCTGTTTCTCGAATTGAGAGCGATCGCTCATAGAGCGGTTCTGCCGCACTGTAGTTGCCCAAGTCTTGGTAGAGGAGTGCCAAATTGTTGAGGCTAGCAGCGACATCGGGATGGCTCTCACCTAAAGCTGTTTCTAGGATCGAGAGCGATCGCTCAAAGAGGGATTCTGCGGTACTGTAGGTGCCCTGATCTTGGTACAGTCTCGCCAAATTATTCAAGCTTTGAGCGACACCGGGATGGGTCTGGCCTAAGGCCGTTTCTCGAATTGAGAGCGATCGTTTATATAGGGGTTCTGCCGCATTGTAGTTGCCTTGGTCATGGTAAAGGGCTGCTAGGTTGTAGAGGCTGGTGGCGACATCGGGATGGCTGTCGCCTAGGGCTGCTTCTCGAAGGTCGAGCGCCTGCTGCGCCAGGGGAATCGCCTCTGCATAGCGGCCTGCCTGGTAAAGCTGAAACGCTTCCTCAGTCAAGCGCTCTGCCTCTGCTAGGGCGGTGACCTGGGCTGGGTTCGGAGACAATTGAGCCAAAGTAACCCCGGCGGCCTGCACCTCCTGCCCTCCAACCCCGCTTCCCCACAGCAGCGCCGCTCCCAGCACCAGGCTAGCAACAGGGGTTGGCCACCGCCGCAAATACAGTCTAATCAAATTAGGCATCGGTTGTTCTCCCTGTAGCCTGCTCAACACTATGGATTAGTCGCTCGATGTAGTGCTTCAACCTTACCCATGTCTGGCAGCACTGAGTAGACGGTATCGACAAACCAACGCTAGCGGCGTTGAAGTCACCATCACTTAATTGCTCATCGCCCTGAGCTGGTCAAGAATGCGGGGCACCTTCACCGCGACGTTCACCAGGCCCGCTCCGGTCTCTGAGTCAGTCAGTTCGCCAGAGTTCAGCGCCACAATCCGAATGTCGTCATTCATCAGGGTCAAAATTGGCCCGCCCGACGAGCCGCCGTAGGTGTCGCAGAGGTGCAGCACCACCTCTTGCTCTTCACCCACAATGCTGCACCCCACATGGGCACTAGCCGTATTGCCAGGGCTATAGACCGGAAAATCGCCAGAGTAGCCCATCATGACCAGGTTTTCGGCAAAGGGCTGCTCGGCCAGAGCTGCCGTGGAGAAAGAGGCCAGCCCCAGGGTGCCGTACGTTTGCCCCAGGGGCTGGTCAATGGCGACCAGAGCCCAGTCATCTGGGTTGGGTTTGCGCCCGTCAGCAAAGTCAGTACCCAACAACAGAGGTTCTACATTGGCGATATCGTCTGGGCTCGCCACCTGACCGTTAATCAGATTGGGCTTAAATTGAATGTTGCGGGCCAGTTCTCCAGTTTCTGCATCAATGATGCAGTGGGCGTTGGTGAGCACAATGTCTTCGGCCACCAGAGAGCCGGTGCAGATATAGGCGCTGCCATCGGCGGCAAGGCCAGAAATTTGCCCCACCGCCGACCAGGGGTAAGCCTGACTGGTCACGGGCACCCGCCTGTCTTCACCAATCACGGCGCGACTGCCCTCGGTGGGGTTGCCAGAGATAGCCAGCCCAACGGGAATGATCGGCTCGCTGGCCTTTAGGGTACGCCATAGCTCTGAGCGATCGCTATCCGCATTCACAGTTAGCTCTCCGGCCACCAGAGGCGGCGCTAGGAGGTGGCTGGTCAGGCCCAGTACCAGGCTAAAGGCGGCGGTACCCAAAGAGAAAAAGAGGTGCATGGGGTCAACTCCAAGCGAGGTGGATTGAGTTTCTAGACGGATCTATGTCTGGGCGTGCCACACTGATTCACTCGGCGGCCTCAAAGTTGTCGATACTGCTGAAAGCCATACTGAAATAGCTAGCTGAATAAGTTCACGTCACTCAGCCATATATGCTGGTGTCGTCCCCGGTAGAGGGCTACTCATGCGTCATTCCGCAATGTGGTTTTGGTTAATCGCTGCTGCAGTGGCTGCTGGTGTGCAAAGGCCAGGCTTATCAGCAGAGGTGCAGAATCCGCACCTGGTTGAGGCAGAAGTGACTGTCGCCCAATCTGAGTCAACCGAAGACCGCAAAGCCGAAGCTGACCACTTATTTGAACAAGGCACTCAACAGTATCAGCGCAGCCAATTTCGAGAAGCGCTCCAAGCTTGGGAAGCTGCTTTGGCAATTTATGAGGCGATTGAGGAGAGTTATGTTGATTTCTGGTGTATGGAGGGAAAAGAAGGAAGGGCGTATCCTGCTGGATGAAACAAGGTAACCAGCGAAGGAATACACCATGAATGACGACAATCTTATTGCATTGCCCCCGAGCGA
>NZ_JBNXVS010000066.1:0-21536 GCF_050565655.1 Nodosilinea sp. AN01ver1
CGGATGGTCGGGCTATCGTTCGCAATCGCCACCCGGTATTCGCACTTTGAGCCAAGGACTCAAGAAATTTGAGGCCATATTTGAGGGATGGTCAATAGCTCAGGACTCATTTGTGTGTACTTAGTAGGGTGCTCTGGGGGATGGATGACCCCTGGCAAAAGGCGGAGGACGGCAGGCGACTGGCCAGCGAAATACCGGGCGCGCGATTTCAGCCGATCGAGGGAGCGTCTCACTGGATACAGCAGGATGCGCCGGAGCAGTTTTCTCAGGCCCTGCTGGAGTTTTTTGCCGACCTGTAGAACGTCTGCCTCGCTGCTTCGAGGGGTAGACAATTCCCGTTAGGAGCCAAAACACTCCGTTGAGGAATCCTTTTGGGGCGGGCAAGTCGGTAGGCTAGGTTCTTTGCGAGGTAGGTTCGCTATGGGGGCGGCGACACCGGGGTATCGAACGATATTGGCGACCTATTTGAAACCGCAGCGGGGACGGTTTGGGTGGTTGGCGATCGCCCTGCTGGGGGGCATTGGCTTACAGCTGCTGAACCCACAGATTTTGCGCTACTTCATCGATACGGCGATCGCAGGGGGGCCGCAGCGATCGCTGCTGTGGGCGGCGGGGGCGTTTGTGGCGATCGCGCTGGTGCAGCAGGGGCTTGCGATCGCCACTACCTACTTCAGCGAAACCATTGCCTGGCGGGCGACCAACACCCTACGCCTGGATCTGGCCCGCCACGCCCTGGGCCTAGATCTGGCCTTTCACAAAGCCCACACCCCCGGCGAACTGGTGGAGCGGGTCGATGGCGATGTCGATGCCCTATCGCGGTTTTTCTCGCAGTTTGTGTTGCAGGTGGTGGGCAATGGCCTGCAGGTGGTGGGCGTTTTGACGATTTTATGGTTTGAAGACTGGCGGGCCGGGCTGAGCCTGAGCCTGTTTGCCCTGGTGGCCTTTGGCGTGCTGGGCAGCCTGCAATCCCTGGCCATTGGCCCCTGGGGCACCTACCGCCAGATCAGCGCCGAGTTCTACGGCTTTGTAGCCGAACACCTCAGCGGCCTCGAAGACATTCGCGCCAACGGGGCCGTGGGCTACGTGATGGATCGGTTTTATAAAATTCTGCGGCGGTGGCTGGCGGCCTTTCACCAAGCCCGCTTCACCAGCACCTTGCTGTGGGGCAGCACCGTGGGGCTGTTTACCCTGGGCAATGCGATCGCCCTGGCCGTCGGTGCCTACCTCTGGAGCCAAGCTGCTGTCACCATTGGCACCATCTACCTGCTGTTTTACTACGCCACCCTGCTGCAAGAGCCGATCGAGCGCATCCGCGAGGAGCTGGAACAGCTTCAGCAGGCCCAGGCCAGCCTCCGGCGCATTCAGGATTTACTGGGGCACCAGACTCGGGTGAGCCCCGGTGGTCAAGGGGTTTTACCTACGGGCGCGCTGTCGGTGGAGTTTGAGGAGGTGTGGTTTGGATATGGGGAAGACAGGGAAAATTTTGAGGTCTCAGTTTTGAGGTCTCAGTTCAACTCAATTCAAATTGATCCAACTCAAAATCCAAAACCCAAAACTCAAAACTCTTCCCCCACTCTCCAAAACCTCACCCTCCACCTCCCCGCTGGGCGAACCCTCGGTCTGCTGGGCCGCACGGGCAGCGGCAAGAGCACCCTGGCGCGATTGCTTCTGCGGCTGTATGAGATTCAGCGAGGGCAGATTCGCCTGGGGGGTGTCGATATTGCCCAGGTGCCGCTGCGAGAGCTGCCACACCATGTGGGGTTTGTAACGCAGGATGTGCAGTTGTTTCAGACCAGCGTGCGCCATAATCTAACGTTTTTTAGCGGGCACATTTCTGATCACGCGATTCTGCGAACCCTGGAGGAACTGGGCTTGATGCCCTGGCTGGAGGCGCTGCCTGCGGGGCTAGATACTGAACTGGGAGCCGATAGCGGGGGCTTGTCGGCGGGTCAGGCGCAGCTGTTGGCCTTTGCCCGAGTATTTCTTAAAAATCCGGGGCTGGTGGTGCTAGATGAGGCGTCGTCACGGCTTGACCCGCTGACGGAGCAACTGATCGAGCGGGCGGTGGATCGGCTGCTGGAGAATCGCACGGGGATTATCATTGCCCACCGGCTGAAAACGGTGGAGCGGGCCGACCAAATTTTGATTTTGGAGCAGGGGCGGGTGGCGGAGTACGGCGATCGCCCTTCCCTGGTCGCCAATCCCGCCTCTCGCTTTGCCCAGTTGCTCAAGCTGGGGACTGTCGCAGAATCTGAAGCTGCCAACCCTTGGCCATAGCAGCAAATTCCTGATCTCGGGTAGCTATTGAGAATTGGTGCCAATTAGCGATAAGATTTCAGCATCCTCTTTGGCATCTAATGCTTTGGATGTAGGTTGCTGGGGGTTGCTTCAAACAGCTGTCTTCAAGGGATTGTGGCTAGCCGTTGGGGCATCCCCTTTTTTGTCACTGTGCCGTTGTTCTACCCGTCGCCATGCCCATCACCCTGTCCCAAGCTGACTACGCGAACTGGTGCGATGAGTCTACCGCCGCAGAGAGCAACGGAATAGCAGATTCTGTCGGTCTGGGGCAAAGGCAGCAGCGCTATGTGGCGCTCCGTGAGGGGATTGATCTCTGTATTGAAGACCGTTGGCTGAACAGCGATGTAGAGGTGCTGCACTGCGATCGCCCCCATCCCCTAGAGTTTACCTTCGAGCAGGCCCAGAGCGGCGGCAAACACAGCCAGCGCTACGACGTTTTTGGCAGTGGGTTAGCCCCAGCCGGGCTTTGGCGGGTGCCTGGCAATCGACGAATTGTCAGCATCAACGTGCATATCGAGCCCCACATCTTCCAGCAGTGGAGTGGGGACACCTGCGACGATCTCCCAGACCTGCTGCGCCCCGCTGATCAGCGCTACTTTGAGCAGTCTGGCACCCCGACGGCGGCGATGCAGATGGCGGTACAGGCGATTTTGCGCTGCCCATTTCAAGGGTTGACCCAGCGGCTCTACCTGGAAAGCAAGGTGTGGGAGCTGATGGCGTTACTCATTGAAGATCTCAAAACCGCGCCCGATCGCCTCAGCCCCGCGGCCCTCAAACCCGACGATGTGGAGCGCATCCACTACGCCAGCAAGATTCTGCGCCGCCAGCTCACCCAGCCCCCCTCGCTGATTGAGCTGGCGCGGGCCGTGGGCATAAACGACCACAAGCTCAAGGTGGGCTTTCGCCAGGTGTTTGGCACCACGGTATTTGGCTACCTGCACGAGCACCGCATGGAGCGATCGCGCCAGCTGCTCGAATCGGGCGATCTCAGCGTCACCGCCGCCGCCGAGGCCGTGGGCTTTGCCAGCCGAGGCCACTTTGCCGCCGCCTTTCGCCGCAAGTATGGTGTGAATCCGGGGGTGTATGCGCGGGAGAAAAGGGCGTAAAAACTCCGGGGGGCGATCACAAATCCTCCGCCCAGGGATCATCCTTCGCTTTAGCAGCTCTCGCCAACCTGTATCTTATTGAGAAGTATTCCTGATTGCCTCTAAGCCATAGGCCGCTAGGGCATTGTTTTCAACGATTTAGCAGGTGGTGTAATGGGAGTTCGATCGCGAGGGTTGTTGTGGTTTGCTGGCTGGCTGGCGCTGATGCCGATGGCAGTCCAGGCTGAAACAGGGTTGCCGTTGGCGGAGGCGGTTCCGCCCAGCGGCCAGGCGGTGGATCTGGAGATGGCCCAGGCGGCCACGCAGATTACCGGCGTGCGGGTAGAACCTGACGGTCAAGGCATTCGCCTAGTGCTAGATGCCGACGGGGCGCTGGGGGAACCCACGACCTCGGTGGTGGGCAGTGCGCTGGTGGCTGAGATTCCTAACGCCGTGCTGGTCCTGCCGGAGGGGGAAAGCTTTGAGCAGTTTGGCCCTGTCGAGGGCATTGCTCTGGTGAGCGTGACCGGCTTGGAGGGCAACCGAGTGCGGGTGTCGATCACGGGCAGCGACGGGCCGCCAGCGGTGAATGTGAATGCTGGGGCGGCGGGTCTGGTGCTGGGCATTGTGCCGGGATTGGGGCTGGCTGCTGGCGACGATGAGGCCATCCGCATTGGGGTAACGGGGGCGGGCGATGATGGCTTTGCCCCGCGTGACTCCAGCACCGCCACCCGCACCGACACGCCCCTGCGCGATATTCCCCAGTCGATTCAGGTGATTCCTCAGGTGGTGATTGAAAGCCGCGATGCGCGGGAATTGGGCAATGCCCTTGAAAACGCGGCCTCGGTGGCATCCAACGGCGGGCGGGGACTGAGCGTGTTTGGCCCTGGCTTTTTGATTCGCGGATTTGAGACCCGAGGGGGTATTTTTCGCGATGGGGTTCAGGCGTTTTCGTTAGGGGCGCTGAGCACCAACGACATCGAGCGGGTCGAGGTGCTGCGGGGGCCAGCCTCGGTGCTGTTTGGCCAGGGAGAGCCCGGCGGCATCATTAACCTGGTGACGAAGCGCCCGCTAAGTGAGCCGTTCTATGACGTTTCTGCGGGAGTGGATAGCTTTGGCAGCTACGATGGAGGGGTTGACCTGTCAGGGCCGATTACAGCTGACAGCACTCTCCGCTATCGGTTGAACCTGTCCTACGAAAATTTCAATAGCTTTCGCAATTTGGTAGATGGTAATCGCCTGCTGATTTCGCCGATCATCACCTGGGATATTGGCCCCAGCACATCGCTGGATGTGTATGGGCAGTATACGAGCGATCGCGAAACCATCGACGAAGGGTTAGTCGTGGGGGCCAACGGCATTATCGATCTGCCGCGCGATCGCTTTTTGGGCGAAGATTTTGGCGAATTTTCTCAGGATCAGTTCAACCTGGGCTATCGCCTTAACCATGAGATAGACGAAAATCTCACCCTGCGCCACGCCCTGCAATACCAGCAATATTCACCGCGCCGCTACGCCCCTTTATTCGATTCGCTCGATGAAACGACTGGCGAACTGGGGCGCTTGGCTTACTTTGCAGGCGGCACCTACCAGCGCTTTTTTACTAACGCTGAAGCCGTGGGGCGCTTCAATACCGGCTCCATTCCTCACCAGGTCTTGTTTGGTGTTGAGTATCGCAACACGCTAGAACAGCCGGAGTTTCAGTTTAGCAATCTCTATGACCCCATCAATATTTTTAACCCGGTCTACACCGGCATTCCCTACGCTATTGAGCCAGAGTTCTTTAGGGATGACACGATTAGAACCCTGGGCATTTATCTGCAAGATCAGATCGATATTTTGCCCAACCTCAAGCTATTAGCCGGGGTGCGCTACGATACCACCGACCAGTTTCGCACCACGCAGGATATTGGTCAGTCCCGTGCTGAATTTAGCCAAACCGACAGCGCCTTTTCGCCCCGCTTTGGCATTGTCTACGAGCCAATTGAGCCGCTGTCGCTCTATGCGTCGTATACCACGTCATTTCAGCCTGCTTTTGGGGCCAGCCGCAATGCCGATGACTCAAATTTTGACCCCGAGCGGGGCCGCCAGTTTGAGATTGGTGCCAAGGGCGACATTACCGAAAACCTGAGCTTTACCCTGGCCCTGTTTGACATTCGCCGTCAGAATGTGCAAACCCCCGACCCGAACGATCCGCTGTTTACAGTGCAGACCGGTGAGGTGGCGAGTCGAGGCTTTGAACTGGGTCTAGGCGGCGAAATTTTGCCGGGATGGAACCTCACCGCCAACTACACCGCACTGGATGCCTTTGTCAGCCAAGACAACACTATTCCGGTGGGCAATCGCCTAGCCAATGTGCCCGATAACCAGTTCAGTTTGTGGAGCACCTATGAATTGCAGGAGGGCAGTTTGGAGGGGCTGGGCTTTGGTTTAGGTCTCTACTACGTCAGCCAGCGGGCTGGAAATTCCGACAATAGTTTTACGCTACCCAGCTATTTCCGCACCGATGCTTCATTGTTTTATCGCCGCAACAACTGGCGGGCTCAGCTCAATGTGGAGAATCTCTTTAACACCCAGTATTTCACTTCGTCGGATCAGTTTTTAGGGGTGACTCCAGGGGCACCGCTGACGGTATCCGCCAGGGTCGGCGTGGAATTTTAGGAAGGTGAGAGATTTGAGCTTGCGATCGCTGAAATATTGGGGATTCAAAGTCATCTTGTCGCTGCTGACCTTGGGTTTCGTGGTGGCCTGCCAAGGAGGAACACCCGTCGATCAATCGGCTACGGTGGATTGCATTGACGTTGACCACGCGGCTGGCACGACCTGTGTGCCTGACACCTTTGAGCGGCTGGTGACGCTGGATGGGGTTACGTTTGAGTATGCGATCGCAGCTGGCCTTTCCCCCATTGCCACGGCGGCAAGCGGCTTGATGGATCACATGGCTGAGCAACTCGCCAACGTTGAGAACGTGGGCATAACGGGAGAACCCAATCTAGAACAGGTGCTGGCCCTCAAGCCCGATTTGATTGTGGGGTTGGATGTCAACCAGGCGGTCTATGCCCAGGCGGCGCAGATTGCCCCAACTGTGATGTTGGGCTTTGAGCACAGCGGTCAGTGGAAGGCGTCGTTTCAAAAGTTGGCTGAGGCGCTGGGGCAAGCCAACGTTGCCCAGCAGACGATGGCCGATTACGATGCCCGCGTGGCCGACTTTAGGGCTCAAATGGGGGAACGCCTGAGTACGTTGCAGGTGTCGGTGGTGCGCATTTATCCAGACACGATCAACCTTTACCTGAAAGATTCGTTTTGCGGCACCGTGCTGCAAGATGCGGGGCTGAGCCGTCCCCCAGCCCAGGATATTGGAGCAGATGACGCCAATGTCCGGTTTGGTAATGCCATTCAAACCAGCATCAGCCGAGAGCTGTTTGACCAGGCCGATGGCGATGTGATTTTTCTCTGGACGGGGGAGAATACTGCCGAAGCGGCGGCAACGGCCCAGCAAAAGCTAGATGCACTACAGCAAGATCCGCTCTGGCGACAGCTCAAGGCGGTGCAGGCGGGGCGAGTTTATATCGTCCCTAGCTACTGGATCGGCAGCGGCCCGATCGCCGCCAATGCCGTCCTCGATGACCTATTCAAGTATCTTGTGGAGCCTGCTTAGCCATGCCCGACCAGCTGATTGTGTGCCAAAGCTGCGGTTTCTCAGCCGATGAAGAAAAGCGCAACGGCGAAACCGGCGGTGCCCACCTGCTGAAGTACCTGGAAACGCTGTACGAGCATTGGTCACGTAAAGAGGAACTGACCATTGAGCCGACTGGCTGCCTGTGCATTTGTGAACGGCCCTGCGCGATCGCCTACGTGGGCACGGGCAAACCCACCTATCTCTTCACCGAGCTCGACCCCACCACCTGCGCCGCCGACCTGCTCGCCGCCGCCGAACTCTACCTTGACTGCGACAACGGCATGGTGCCCCGATTCAAACTGCCTGAGGAACTGCAAGCCCATAGAACAGCGCGCATTCCATCCGCTCCCTTGGGTTAGCCCCACCATTCAGATTGCCATGCCCCCCATCACTCACCTGCTCTGGCAGCTCATCCGCTACGCCCAACGGCTCTACTGGGTCGATACGCTGCTGTGGCTGTTCATTCTGGGACTGCCTGCGGTACCGGGGCTGGTCATTCGCGAATTTTTTGATACCCTCACTGGAGAGTCCCGCTTTGACGCCTCGCCCTGGGTGTGGATTGGGCTGCTGCTGGCGGTGGGGATGGCGCGGGTGGTGGCAATTTTTGCGGGGCGCATCACCAAAACCCAGCATCGGTTTTTGATCAGTGGCCTGGTGCGCCACAACCTACTGCATGAACTGCTCAAGCGGCCTGGGGCCGAACTGGCGACAGGCGGGGCCAATGGCCAAAATGCTTCCCCTGGCGAAATTCTCAGCTACTTTCGCGACGATGCGGCTCAGATTGAGGATGTGGTGGTGGGCACCAACGAGATTTTTGGTGCCGGGGTGTTTGCCGTGGGCTCCGTGGCGCTGCTGCTCAGCGTCAACCCGACGATGACGTTGCTGGTGTTTTTGCCGCTAGGTGCGATCGCTCTCCTTGCCCACCAGGCCGAGCACCGCCTGAAGCGCTACCGCCGCGCCAGCCGCCAGGCCACCCAGCGCGTCACCGGGCTGATCGGCGAACTGTTTACCGCCGTACAAGCCGTCAAAGTCGCCGGGGCCGAAACCCAAATGCTTGATGAGTTGAGGGAGCGGTGCAATCACCGCCGCTCCCTGATGGTACGCGACCAAGTTTTCAGCGCCATCCTCAACTCTGGCTTTGAAAACATCGTCAGCATCGGCACTGGGCTCATTTTGCTGGTCGCCTCCCAAAGCCTCGGTGCCCAAGGCGACCTCACCGTGGGCGACTTTGCCCTGTTCGTCTATTACCTATCGTTTGTCACCTACTTCCTCGCCTTCCTCGGCGGCTTCATCGCCACCATCAAGCAAAGCGAAGTCTCCTTTGAGCGCATGGGGAAGCTAGTCGGAGTAGATGAGTGGATGAGTGGACGAGTGGATGAGTCCGGCCCATCTACCCTCCCACCCGTCCACCCTCCCACCCCTTACCCCCTCACCTATCCTCACCCCCTCTACCTCAAACCCCTCTTTTACCCAGAGTCAGCGCTGCCGTCGAGGGTAATGGCCACTGCCTCCGCCCCCCTCCGCGAGCTGCGGGTCGAAGGGTTGACCTACCGCTATCCAGGCGGTGGCGGCATCAGCGACATCAGTTTTACCCTCCAGGCGGGCAGCTTGACAGTGATTACCGGGCGAGTAGGCGCGGGCAAAACGACCCTGCTACGGGTGCTGCTGGGGCTGCTGCCCAAACAATCTGGCGCACTATATTGGAATGGTCAGCCAATTCTCGACCCGGCAAATTATTTGGTGCCGCCTCGGGCTGCCTATACCCCGCAGATTCCCCAGCTGTTTAGCGCCTCACTGCGGGAAAATCTGCTGCTGGGGCTAGGGGATGCCGCTAGCCAAGAACAGCTGGATCGGGCGATCGCCACCGCCATTTTCGACCAGGATGTCGCGGCCCTGCCCGAGGGGCTAGAGACTCTAATCGGCACCCGTGGCTTTCGCCTTTCTGGTGGGCAAAAACAGCGGGCCGCCGCTGCCCGCATGCTGCTACGCCAGCCAGCCCTCATGGTGTTCGACGACCTCTCTAGCGCCCTGGATGTTGAGACCGAACAGCATCTTTGGGAGCAGTTGTTCAACCCATTCACCCATCCACCCCTTCCCCCCACCTGCCTAGTCGTCTCCCATCGCCCTGCTGTGCTCAATCGCGCTAATCAAATTCTGTTTTTAGAGAATGGACGCATTGAGTCTGTAACGTAGCTGTAATTTTGAGGTTCAAACAGCATGGCCGCCGACAAAGCCTGGTGGATTTTTGCCCTACTTTCTGCTTTCTTCGCTGCATTGACCACCATTTTTGCCAAGGTTGGCGTAGAAAATATCAACTCTAATTTGGCCACGGCTATTCGCACAGTGGTGATTTTGGCGATCGCCTGGGGGATTGTTTGGGCGAATGGACAGGCTCAAGAGTTGTTTACCATCTCGCCCAAGACGTTGCTATTTCTGGTGTTGTCAGGGGTGGCAACCGGGCTATCGTGGCTGTGCTATTTCAGAGCCTTACAGCTTGGCCATGCCTCTTTGGTTGCACCCGTGGACAAGTCTGGGTTGATCTTGGTGCTGGCGCTATCTGTTTTGTTTTTGGGTGAGCCGTTAACGCTCCAGGTTCTGGTGGGCACGGCGCTGGTGTTAGCTGGCACCTTAGTTCTAGTCATGGGATGAGCACCTATGCATATTGACTACTTTAGTTGAGAGCAGGTCGCATTAAAGATAAGCTGGAAACTGAGCGCACTGGTGGTGTGTGGTTGTTAGCGTTCAATTCTTCTGTCCATGACTTTGATGCTTTCGGAAGCCAATTATCGTGAGCTGTGCCAGTCTTCACAGGCACTAGGATCCAGTATTCATAGCCCTGTCAGTCAGCAAGAGACGAGGCATCAGGTGCCGTCGCTGTTAGGGCGGGGCAGCACTCGATGCTGTGAATTGTCGCCGGGGGTCTGGCTCGATCTGATTGACAAAGAGTTTGTGCAGCCCTGGGCGCTCAGCGTGGCGGAACACAGGCATTTGGTGCAAATCACGGTGTTGCTATCAGGGGCCATTGACTTTGACGATGTCTATCCGACCCTAGGCGTGGGTCAAAGCTATTTTTCTGGAAGTGGCCTCTCACGGGGGTATGTAGCGCGGTATGGGCGATCGCCCCACTTAAAGGGCATTAATATTCACCTTCACCCGAAGGTGCTGCAACCATTTCTCGCAGAGTATGCCACCCACTTGCACCATACATTGCTGAAAACGGATGAGTGGAAATCAGCTTGGTTTCCCGATGTCACCCCAGCGATGCGGGCCGTGGCGCAGCAAATGCTGCAATGCCCATTTCACGGGGTAACGCGACGACTTTTCCTACAAGCTAAGGTGTTCGAGCTGCTGGCGCTTCAGCTCGATGGCATGATGTCTGACCAGGGAACGCCGCCGCTACCCGCCACGCTCAAGGCCGTGACCGTCGAGCGCATCTACGAAGCGCGAGCAAGGCTGGTGGCTCGGCTCGAAAACCCGCCATCGATCCCAGAACTGGCGCAGCAGGTGGGGTTGTGCGATCGCACTCTCCGCCGGGGCTTTCGCGAACTGTTTGGCACCTCGGTAATTGGCTATCTCACCCAGCAGCGCCTCAACCAGGCCGAACACCTGCTCCGAGAGGGTACCTACACCGTCGCTGAGGTCGCCAACAGCGTGGGCTATACCCACCTGGGCCACTTTGCCGCCGCCTTTCGCAAGCAGTTTGGCGTGAGCCCGAGAGAGTGGATAGATGGGTAGACGGGTGGATGCGTGGATGCGTGGATGGATAGGATCGTCGCACCCATCAGCCTAGAATTCTCCGCACTCAAAAGTCCGTTTTTGGATCACTGGGGCCGTTTTTGGATAGACGGAGCCATAGGCAACTGCCTACACTAATTGCTCTTGAGTAATCAAGAAAGATTCGCAACAAGCAGTTGCCCTGTGGGAGGATGTGACATGACGGTACGATCGGTTCGGTTTGGGTTGATGGTGGCCCTGGCTGGAGGGCTGGTTGGCGCGGTGGCTATGCCGCTTGAGGCTCAGGAGATGATTGCTGAGCCGTTGCTTACCCCTGAAGCAATACAGCTAGGCCAGGCGGCAGCGCCCGTGCAGGTGACGGGGGTGCGGCTAGAGCCAGGGGCGACGGGGGTAGAGATTATTTTGGAGGCGGGGGGTGAGATCGCAGCTCCCAGCCTCCAAACCACGGGCAATGCGCTGATTGTGGATATTCCCAATGCGGTGCTGGCCCTGCCCGAGGGGCAAGAGTTTCAGCAGGTCAGCCCCACCGCCGATATTGCCTTTGTGAGTGTTACTCAGGTAGCCGACGATCAGGTGCGGGTAGCCATTACGGGGGTAGATGCGCCGCCGAGAGCTGAGGTGCAGCCTGGCTCGTTGGGACTGCGGCTGACTGTGCTACCCGGAGTTGCCGGAACGACTGCGGAAGCAGAAGCGCTTCAGATTGTGGTCTCAGCGACGCGCACCGCCGAAGCAGTCACCGACATTCCGCGATCGGTCACGGTGATTGAGCGCGAGCAGATTGAACAGCAGGCCCAGGTGTCGCGGGGGCTGGGAGATATTTTGGGCCAGCTGGTGCCAGGCTTGGCCCCAACCACCGGCAGCGCCAGCCAGTTTGGGCAGGCTTTGCGGGGCCGCAATGTTTTGGTGCTGATTGACGGCGTGCCCCAGACCACCAACCGCAATGCTTTTCGAGATTTGCAGACCATTGACCCTAGCGCCATTGAGCGCGTCGAGGTGATCCAGGGGCCAACGGCAATCTATGGCGATGGCGCTACCGGTGGGGTGATCAACATCATTACCCGTGGCCCCGCCGCCGAGGGCGTAGTGCGGCGCACCCGCCTGGGCCTCACCACTGACTTCGCTAACCTATCCGATAGTTTTGGGGCCACGGTCGAGCAGTACGTAGGCGGTCGGGTTGAGGATATGGACTACGCCTTCACAGCATCCTACGACTACGCCGGGGGGTTCTTTGACGCGCTGGGCAACCGCATTCCCTCTGACCCCAACGCCCAAGGCGGACTATCCGACACGGGCAGCCTGAATATTTTGGGCAAAATTGGCGTAGACTTCGCTGAAAACCAGCGGCTTCAGCTCACCTTTAACCACTACGAAGCAACTCAAACTACCGACTTCACAGTTGACCCGAGCATTGGGGCGATCGCGGGCAGACAACGATCTCGCGCCATTGTTGGGCTCGACCTCGATACCCCCCAAACCAGCAACAACACGCTGCTCAGTCTCGATTACAGCCACAGCAACGTGCTCAATGGCGACCTCAAGGGTCAGCTTTACTACCGCGATTACCTGACCCGGTTTTTCCCCTTTGATGGCCGCGCAGTTGCCAGCTTAGGCAATGCTATTTTTCAGTCTGAAGTTGACTCTATAGAATGGGGTGGGCGGCTACAGTTTGACACCCCCCTGGCCGCAGACGACACCCTACGCCTGCTGTGGGGGGCCGACTACAACAACGAGCGCACCGCTCAGCCGGTGAATATTTTTGACCCCGCCCCCTTTGATGCCAGCGGCGGTCTCACCTACCGCACTACGGGTCAGCGCACCTGGGTGCCGCCCCTCAACCAAGACAGCCTGGGGCTGTTTGCCCAGCTCAACTGGCAAGCCAGCGATCGCATCACCCTGCTGGGCGGCATTCGCCACGAGCGGGTGGGCCTGACGGTAAATGACTTTACTACCTTGGCAGGCAATGCCGTGCAGGGGGGCGATCTGGCCTACGACGCCACGCTGTTTAACCTGGGCGGGGTGGTCGATATCACCGACAACATTGGGCTGTTTGCCAACTTTGCCCAGGGCTTTTCCCTGGCCGATGTGGGCCTGGTGCTGCGCAATGCTCCAGCGGGCTTTTCGGTCAATACGTTGCGGCCCGAGGCCCAGCGAGTCAACCACTACGAAGTCGGCCTGCGCGGCAATTGGCAGGGGCTCCAGGCATCGCTAGCGGGGTTTTACAACTCCTCTGAATTAGGCACCACCTTCACCGCCCCTGGCGAAATTTTGCGCGCCCCAGAACGGATCTATGGGGTAGAGGCCACCGTAGATGCTCAGCTCAGCGAGAGCTGGCTGCTGGGCGGCACGGCTAGCTGGTCAAAGGGCGAGATTGACCGCACCAACACCGGCACCTACACTCCTCTAGACGGCTTCCGCATTGCGCCACTGAAGCTCACGGCCTATGTTGAAAACCAAACTACTCCCGGCTGGCGCAACCGTTTGCAGGCGATTTATTCGGGCGATCGCGATGCGTTTGCCAACGACAGTGTCTTTGGCCAGCGCCTCGTCAACAGCTACTTCACCGTGGATTACATCAGTCAGCTTGATGTCGGCCCCGGTACCCTCGAAATCGGGATCGCCAACCTATTGAACACCGACTATTTTCCCGTAGTGTCTCAGCTTCAGCCCAGCGAGTTGAGCAATGCAGCAGCGCGGGGGCGATTCTTGCGACTCGGGTATTCGTTTGAGTGGTAAATGGTAGACGGTTTACGGTGCAAGGTGCACGGCTTGCCTTAAACCTTGTACCGCAAACCGTGTACCGCAAACCCCGACAATTCTACCGCCCTAAATACTGCTCCAAATCATCTAGCAGTAGATGCGCCGCCTGAATTCCTCCGGCGGTAGTCCACACCGCATCGCTGACGGCGTAGGCGTTACCGACTTTAACCACCGCTAGCTGTTGCCACAGAGGGTGGCTCAGCCAGGGATTAGTCATGGTACTGGGCGCTTGGCCATCATTTTTTCCGGTGTAGGTGAAGTAGAACAGCGCATCGGCGTCCATCTGCGGGATTTGCTCAAAGGAAACCTCTTGGGCAAATCCTGCCTCTGCCTGGCTGGCGGGCCGTTTCAGCCCCACCTCTTGCACAATTTGGCCGGGGAAAGAGTCGTTTAAATAAACGCGAGCTGCCCCCGGCAGAAACCGGACGAGGGAAACCTGAATGTCTCGCTCGGCGAACTGCTCGCGCAGCTGAGCGACCCGCGCTTCCCAATCGGCCAAAAGCTTCTCAGCTTCAGCGTCGCGGTTGAGGGCTTGACCGTAGAGGCGCAGGTTGTCTTGCCAAGGTTCACCGATGGTTTCTGAAAAGACCGTGGGTGCGATCGCACTCAACTGCTCATAAATCTGCCCTTGCCGCACCTCGCTACCCAAAATCAAATCGGGCTGCAAGGCCACAATTTGCTCTAAGCTGGGCTGCATTTCATCGCCGACTACGGGCACCTCAGCCATGGCATCGGCAAGGTAGTCGTAGTAAGGTTCCCCCGACCATGACTTGACCGCACCCACCGGGGTAAGCCCCAGGGCCAGCACCATATCGGTGGCCTCGTTGGTCAACACCACCACCCGCTGCGGATCGCTGGGGACAGCGGCATTGCCCATGGCGTGGGCCACAAGACGTTGATTATTTTCCTGCGGTGACGAGACGGGGGGCAGGCTGGGCTGGAGAGGCGAGGGTTGGCTAGCACAACTGGCTATCAGCCAGCCCATTACAAAAATTTGGCAAGTAAGTCGGATCTTCATGTCATCTACTGTTGCAGGATAGGCACTCGCTAGGGAAAGCGCCAGCCTAGGGTCAACCGGTTCCTAAAAGACAGCTGCCCTGGGAGATTGGCGGCTCAGCCTTTGCTCAAATGGCAACCAGTCTCATTTAGACTAGTAGATTATTATCAGCCATTTCTGTCGTCACCTCAATGCCTATCACCCTGTCGCAACACGATTTTTGGTCACTCATCAAGCAACCTGCCAACCTTGACTCCGACAACGACTGGGCCGGTGGCGAGGCAGGCGAACAGGCCTGGGCCTACCCCCAACAGTTTGGTCAGGGCTATTTTCGCGAAATTCAGCTGAGGTCAGGGCTGCACCTGGAAATTAGCGACATACAGCACCATACGCCCGTGGTTGTGAACTGCGGCGATCGCCCCCACCCGGTAGAAGTCCACTTCGATATCTGCGACGACAGCACCAAAGGCGCTAGCACCGCAGGTCAGCACTGGCTCTACAGCAGCGGCTTGGCCCCCGCCAAACAGATCTGCCACGCCCCTCATCCCCGAAATCTCTCCCTCAGCGTGCACCTGGAGCCAGCCCTCGTTCGCACCCTGCTGGGGGAAGCTGCGATCACAATGCTGCCTGGCCTTGGCCCCCTGCTAAGGCCCGCCGATCAGCCCTATGCCAGCCAGGGCTGTCGCACCTCCCCAGCGATGAAGATGATTTTGCAGCAGATTCTCACCTGTCCATTCTCAGGGCCAATTCGACAACTTTTTTTAGAAGGCAAGGTGCTAGAGCTGATTGCCCTCACCCTCCAGGCCGCGACACCGCCTCAGCCCGCGATCAGTCACCGTCTTAAGCCCGACGATATCGATCGCATTCACCAAGCCAAGGATATTCTCTTACAAGATTTGGCCCATCCCCCTTCGCTCATTGGTCTAGCACGTCAGGTGGGCCTCAATGACTGCACTCTAAAGCGCGGCTTTCGGGCGGTCTTTAACACCACCGTATTTGGCTATCTGCAAGCCCAGCGCCTTGACCAGGCCCGACTTTTGCTGCTCGATGGGCAGCTCAATGTGCAGCAGGCGGCCAGCGCCGTCGGCTACCACAGCCGTAGTCATTTCACCACCAACTTTCGCCAGCGTTTTGGGGTCAGCCCGAGGGAGTTGCTGGCCCAAAATTATTCCCTAGCGGGTACATCTTATTCCCGCTAGGGCACATCGACGCTTTCGGTGGCGCACCATAATTCTGTATGTTCTTGAGAAAGATTCTTGTTTAGATGGCGGTAGGGCAACCTGTCGCCGCGTAATCGTGGTGTGAGTGAAATGCAGATGCAGCGTGTCCTTTGGATGGCAGGGTTGATCGTGTTGGCGGTAGCCCCAGCAGTGGCAGCGGCACCTTTAATAGGGCCTATCCCAGTGGATGGTGAATTGGTAGAAACCAACGCGACAACCTGGGTGGCCCAAGACAACCCGGTGGAAATTACCGCAATTCAGGTCGTAGAAACAGAGGCCGGAACACAGCTGGTGGTCGAAACAGCATCAGGGGAGATGCTTGCTCCGACCTTTTCAACGGCGGGTAATGCTCTGATAGTCGATTTGCCCAATGCGGTGCTGGCCCTGCCTGACGGAGCCGGGTACGAGGTGTTTGGCCCCGCTGAAGACATTGCCTATGTCAGCGCCACGGCGCTGGATGAACGCACGGTGCGTATTGCCATCACCGGCACCGATGCGGCCCCCCAGGGGGAAGTGAGCCGCCAGGCTAACGGGGTGAGCATTGGCCTGACGCCCGGCACTGCTGGAGCCGCTGAGGCCGCCCCCCTGCGGGTGGTGGTGTCAGCCACTCGCAGCGAAGAGGAGGCCACGACAATTCCTCGGTCGGTGACCGTCATTACCCGGGAGGAAATTCAGCAGCAGACCTCCGTCAGTCGAGACTTGACCGATATTTTAGGGGCGTTGGTACCGGGTCTTGCGCCATCCTCCGAGCGGACGTTTACGGCGGCCTCACTGCGGGGTCGAGATGCCGTGATTTTGATCGATGGGGTGCCGCAAAATGTCAACGTGCGCGACTTTGATCGCGAGCTGCGCACCCTCGATCCCAGCATCATTGAGCGCATTGAAGTGGTGCGCGGCCCTAGCGCCATCTACGGGGGGGGGGCGACCGGCGGCATCATCAACATCATTACGCGGCAGCCCGACGAGGCCGACTTTAGCGCCACCTCAGAGGTGAGCGTCAATTCTGCCCTGGGGAGCTTGCAGGGCGAGAGCTTTGGCTACTTTGTTCAACAGACGGTCTCTGCCCGCGATGGCAACGCCGATATTTTGGCCTCGCTGTCACGGGGTGATACTGGGGCCTCGTTTGACGGGCAGGGCGATCGCATTCCCACCATTCAAGGCACCGATGAGAGTGAGAATGTGTCGCTCTTTACCCGGTTGGGCTACAACCCCGACGAAAACCAGCGGCTGCAGTTTTCGCTCAACTACTACCGCGAAAGCCGCAACAGCGACGTGATTGCCGACCCCAGCGTTGACGATGAGCCCGGCGAGCAAAAGGCTCGCGCCTTGAGGGTGGGGCAGCTGAGCTTTCCCGAAGGGGGTGGCCCCCAGGCCGATCGCAACTTGATCCTAAATCTCAGCTATCGCCACGACGACATTTTGAACGGCAGCCTCGACAGCCAGCTTTACTTCCGCGATAACTCAAGCCGCAGCGACCCCCGCGATCGCCGTCCCCGGCCCTTTGGCATCTTTCAGGGAGAGCTAGAGTCGCAAAACTGGGGCGGACGGCTCGCCCTCGATACTCCGCTAACAGATAGCCTCAACCTGGTTTGGGGAGCCGACTACAACCGCGAGACCACCGCCAATACCTATAACCTCTTCGACCCAGTCAGCTTCGACGACAGCAATGGTCGAGTCAACCGGCTGATCGAGCAGCGCCCCCTGGTGCCGCCCTACACCCTCAGCAGTTTGGGGCTATTCTCTCAGCTCCAGTGGCAAACTACCGACTGGTTGGAGCTATCGGGGGGCGTTCGCCACGAGCGTATTGGCTTTTCGGTGGGCGACTACACCACCTTTTTTGGTGACCCGATCGCAGGGGGCGATCGCAACTTTAGCGACACTGCCTTTAACGCGGGCGCAGTGGCCGATATCACCCCCGAAATCAGCCTATTTGCCAACTTCGCCCAGGGTTTTTCGGTGCCCGATTTTGGCGCGGTGCTGGGCTTTGCCGACCCTGACTTTGCGGTGAATTCAGATGTGCAAGCCAACCAGCCCCAGAAAGTCAGCGAGTATGAGGTCGGCATTCGCGGTAACTGGAACACGGTTCAGGCCTCAATTTCAGGGTTCTATAACACCTCCGAGTTAGGCTCCACCTTTGTGTTTGATGACGCCACTGGTCTCTACGAACTGGTGCGAGCCCCCGAGCGCGTCTATGGCCTAGAGGCCACCCTGGATGTGCAGCCCAGCCCCACCTGGAGCCTGGGCACCACCCTCAGCCTGATCGGCGGCGAAGCCGATCTAGACGACACCGGAGAGTTCGTCGCCATCAGCAGCACCCGCATTCAGCCCCTCAAGCTCACCGCCTACATCGAAAATGAAACCCTGCCGGGCTGGCGCAACCGCCTCCAGCTGTTGTACGTGGGCAGTCGCAGCGCCGCCTTTGACGCCGAGGTTGACCCCAGCCCGATCAACAGCTACGCCGTGGTGGATCTGATCAGCAGCGTTGATGTCGGCCCCGGCACCTTAGACATTGGCATCGCTAACCTGTTCGATGCGTTCTACTTCCCGGCCTATGCCCAGCGTAGCAGCGGGTTTTCTGAGACCTTCAACAGCGCCGCGTCTGGGCGACGGGTGACTGTGGGGTATCGGGTGACATTCTAGGAGTAGATAGATGGGTAGGGGGTGGATGGGTAAGTAATTGATGATTGGAAGTTTAGAGATGAATAGTCAATGCCCCTACTTGTCCACCCTCCCACACGACCTATGAATCTAAAAACTTGGCTACTTCACGGCCTGCTCGTGGTGCTGGTGGCGGTGGGGGCAATCGCCTGTCAGACCTCCCCCATCGCCAATCCGGCTCCCTCCGACTGCCGCATGGTGCAGCATCCCCTAGGGGAGACCTGTGTGCCCATGCAGCCAAGTCGAGTGGTGGCCCTAGATCACACAGCTGCGGGTAATTTGCTGTCGTTAGGGGTGATGCCAGTTGGGGTAGCCAGCAACTTGCTGCATCAGCTAGCCGAGCGACTGCCAGATGTACCGCGCCTGGGCCAAAGCAATCAGATCAATTTGGAGGCATTGGCGGCTTTACAGCCTGATTTGATTATCGGGGCCGCCTCAGATCTAGAGGGCACCTACGACAAGGTGTCGGCGATCGCCCCTACCGTTGCCTTTGAGATGCAGACCACCGCCGACTGGCAGCGCCCCTTTCGCTTTCACGCTCAGGTGCTGGGGCTAGAGAGTCGGGCGGAGGCGGTGCTCAACCAGTATCAGCAGCGAGTAGAGGCGCTGAGAAACCAACTAGGCAGCCCGCCTGCGCAGGTCTCTCTGGTGCGGGTAATGGCGCAGTCGGGCCAGATCAGTCTGTATCTAAAAAACTGTTTCGGCGGCTCTATCTTGGCCGATATCGGCTTTGCCCGTCCCCCCGCCCAGGATGAAGGCACCCCGGAGCAGCCGCCCTTTACCAAACTGATTAGCCGCGAAGCCTTGCCTGAGGCCGATGGCGACGTGATTTTGCTCTTCTCCTTTGGGGCCACGCCTGAAATTGCCGCTGCTGCTGAAGCCGAGTTAGATCGGCTCAAGACCGACCCCCTCTGGCAGTCGCTGCGGGCCGTGCAGCAAAACCAGGTCTATGGGGTGGGGCACTATTGGGGGGCGGGCAACAGTCCCCTAGCGGCGGAGTGGGTTTTGGATGATGTGGAGCAGTATCTACTGCAAGCTTTTCCCTAAAAAGCAACAGTAGCCTTATGAACAGAGCAACAGCCGATGTTTGCCTACTCAGATTTGCTATGGGTGCCGATCGCCTGTAATCTGGGTAGCCAAAAGCCTCCTAGACCGACGAGCACCATGGCCAGGGAGCAGACCCAATAGAGTACCGCCATAGTCGCGCCGGGGCCACTACCAAATAGGCCCTCTAGACGGGTTAGACGAGGCCCGGTTGCCATGGCGGGTTCTAGCCATTTATCGGCCAGGGGGCCAGCGATTAACGCGGCCCCGGCACTCACCACCTGCACCACCAAGGCATTGGCGGCAAAGACTCGGCCCTGCTGGGCGGGGTCTATCTGGGTCATCCAAATCGCGGTTTCGGAGCTGCCCAGCAGGGGAAAGTTGAGCGACGAGCAAAACTGAGCCGGTAGCCAGATGTGGGGCGATCGCCCTAGGCCAAACACCATTTTGCTCAGCCCCGCCCCAATAAAACCTGCCAGCATGCCGTGCACCTTTTGCTTGGGGCCACCCCAAAGGCTGAGCAAAATTGCCCCCGCCACGCCGCCGATGCCTGCTGCCGTGGCGGTGCTGGCCAGTACCTGGGCGCTGCCGTTGGAGCGGGCCAAAATCATCGGGTCGTAGATGGCACCGCCCAGGTCGTGGAAAAACCAGAACAGGGTGCTAATCAGCAGCAAGGCCCGCAGGTGTGGCTGTTGCCAAACTTCGCGAAAGCCGAAGGTCAGTTTGCTCACCAGCGTTTCAAGTTTGGGGCGGCTCACAGGTGCAGGATCGGGAATGGTGCAGGAAAGCAGGGTTGCGATCGCCATGCCAAAGGTCACACCATCCAGCCCCAAAATCCCTAGAAGGCCGATGCGCGAATACAGTACCCCCGCCAGAGCTGGCCCCACAATGGCAGCCCCGTAGTGTACCGCTGAATTCATGCTGTTGGCCCGTGTGAGTTGGGCAGGCGGCACCAGGCTAGAAATAGAGGTTTGGTAGGCCAAGCTTTGAATTTGCCCAAAGCTGCCCGTGAGCATGACCGCTGCATAGAGATGCCAAATGTGTAGGCTGTCAATGAAGTAAAGCCAGCCAATACCGGCGGTGGCAAGCACGGCGACGGTATCGCCCACGATCATGAGTTGCTTGCGATTGAAATGATCAACAATTAGCCCTGCAAACAGGGTAATGGGAATACGGGGAGCTTGGGAAAAGAACCCAATCATGGCCAAGGCCGTTGCCGATCCGGTAGTTTCCCATGCCCAAATGGTGAGGACAAACTCGGTTATGTAGCTGCCGATGGTTGAGACGAGTTGACCGAACCAAATAATCGTAAAAGTACGCACAAATTTAATTTATGGCTTTAGAGCAGTTCTCGATAAGATGAGGTGCAAATCGCTGAGTTCTAGATCCCCTCAGTACCTAACTGTCTAAGTTTCACTCTGTAACCCTCCTTATCAAGGGGGGGGCAGGGGGGATCAATTGCGATGTACTTTCTCTAAGTGAAACCCGCTGTAGTACGCTTCGCTTTAATCGCTGAAGTTTAAGGACGGAATACAAGCTATAAATTCAGTCTTTAAAACTTCTGGAAATTGCTTCCAGGGAATGGTGCCGCTCTTGCTGTCGAGGTAGCGCTCGCTTAGTTGCAAGACTGCTTCGGCAGTTTCATTATGGTTATTGTCTTGAACTAAGACTTTCGCTAGGGCGTAGGTGGGCTTGTCCTCTGCTGCGAACGCAATGGAGCAGGGATGATCGCAAGTCCACAGACAGTCTACGCCGCGCACCTCTAGTTCTGATTGGCGCGGCGAGGTTTGGTGCAGGGTTTGGATGCGATCGCACAAAACAGCCCCATCCGCAGGCTGTTCCAGAGGCCGTTGCTCCGATCCATGGCAGGAACGACAAATGAAAAGAGTGGATTTTGGCATGGCGGTTATCAATTAGCGAGTAGAGGTAACAACATTTCATACTAAATCCGGATAACATACCCCCGAAAGGATCGGGCTCTTCATGCGGGCCACCAGTGATAGTTGGTCAAGGCTTTAATCTCGGATTGCATTGACAGCAAGGTGCGGCAGCGAGCCTCAAGG
>NZ_JBNXVS010000067.1:0-21029 GCF_050565655.1 Nodosilinea sp. AN01ver1
TCAAAGACCAGGGGCTAACGCATGCTCCTCAATTGGCCATTGGTGATGGAGCCTTAGGCTTCTGGAAAGCCCTGCCCCAGGTGTTTCCCACCACGAAGAAACAGCGTTGCTGGGTGCATAAGACCGCCAATGTGCTCAACAAGCTTCCCAAACGTCAGCAGCCGGAGGCCAAACGTGCGATCTGGGAGATTTATCGAGCGGAGAGCAAAACAGAGGCAAATCAAGCTTTTAATCGCTTTATCTCGACTTATCAGGCCAAGTATCCCGAGGCCACCCGCTGTCTAGCCAAAGACCGAGACGTTCTGCTGACCTTCTTCGACTTCCCAGCTGAGCACTGGGCGCATATTCGCACTACTAATCCCATTGAATCCACCTTTGCCACCGTGCGCCTCAGAACTGACAAGACCCGAGGCTGTGTCTCCAAGGACACTATCTTGGCACTGGTGTTCAAGTTGGTTGAGAGTGCCCAAAAGAGCTGGCTCAGGATCCGAGGCTTCAAACACCTCGCCGACGTAATTGAAGGAGTTCCGTTCAAAGATGGATACCGGGCTGATGACAACGCCGATATGACCCAGATGCAGGATGCCGCCTAGATCCTAGCCATACACCAGATTTGACAATATCTCTGAGGCGACGGAGCCGATCAGCTTTCAAGACCTGATCGTCGAGATGCTGGCCAACGCTTGGTTCCCGCACACGTTTTTTAAGCTTTCCTTCGGCACCCAAGACCAAGTGGCTCAAAAGCTCGATGCCCTGGAGCTAAACATTACTGAGCCCATCATTCGCTTTCGAGATACCGATAAGACGCTCTTGAGACGAGCGATCGCCGCCCAAGACTTACGGGATGTGGTGTCTCACCTGCGACGCTACGTTCCCTTTCGGCTAATTGCGCCATTTCTAGAAGACCAGTTAGCCGGGGTCAGTCGTGGCAAGGGCAACCAGCTAGAGGTGGCTATACCTGCGATCGCAAACCGTTGCTTCAACAGCGATAAACCACTCTACCGATTTGACTCAGAGCAGCACAACCGCTGTCAGGCGGTGATCATTCATCCGGCCTGGGCCAGCTACCTAGAGGAGCACTACGGAATTGTGCGCGGTTGGGCTGCGTGGGAATGGCTAACCTACATGCAGAAGCGAAACCCAAGTACTCCGGCGATCGCTAACAAGCTGTTCATGCCCACCCGGCGCGATTCGCTGACCAAGCAGACCGACTACTGGAAGCTAGTCCTACGGTCCCAGTCGCTCCGCTGCATCTATTCTCAGCAAGTGATTGACCCTAGCCGCTTTTCCCTAGACCATTATCTGCCCTGGTCATTTGTGGCCCACGACCAGCTGTGGAATTTGGTGCCGACACTGCCGGAGGTAAATTCGGCTAAGTCCAACAATCTTCCATCCAATGAATACTTTGCCCAGTTTGTGACAGTTCAACATTCTGGGCTACTGGCCACTCGCGAAGCTCTAACAGCAGGCAGATGGGAAACACAGATAGAGCCTTTTATCAATGATTTAGGCATAAGCGCTCTGGATGAACTGCTAGATGTGCAGCGACTAGGGAATGCTTATGAACGGATAGTAAAACCACTGGTATCCCTGGCTACGAACCAAGGTTTTAGCGTCGAATGGCGATATTGATTTGTTTAGAGTAACGACTTTACAAGCAGGGGGTTTGAAACCTATGAACTATATAAAAATTGCAGAACGTGCTATTCGGCAACGTCGGCAAGGTATGGCTACGCCTCCGGAGGTGAGGCCTGTCGTGTGGAAAGGTCTTCAAATGACTATTGATGAGGCTAGGGCCGTCATTTGTGCCTTTGAAAAAAAGAAAGCTGCTTATCTTGAAAGATACAGAAATACCGAAGCAGGTGCAGCAATCACGGAGACGGTCTTTCATAGTCTCAGCGAAACTACGAATACCGTGGGCAGGGGTTTGAAGCCCTTCCCAGTCACGACCCTCGTGGGTTGGGTTGTAGGCGGTACTAGCCAGGGAATCGCGAATGTCGGCGAAACGGTAAGTAAAGGCATTCGGGAGATTAATCCGCTTCGTAATACTCCCCTGATTGACGAAATTAATGAACAAATTAACAGTCTTACGTCGGCTATTGAAACAATAAATGGGGAAACACCATTCGAAGCAAAATAATGACTGAAGTATGGGCTTATTGCACAACTGTCAGCTCATCCCAGCGGGTGGTATACTGCTGAGCCCGGTTGCAGGCCTGCAATAGGTATGCCCAGGCCGATACAACCGTTTAGTGCCGTCGCTTATTTAGAATCCATCGATCGCCGGGGCTTTGATTTGCCCGATCGCGACAGGTTGAAGGACTGCGAAAACGCCTTCTTGCGGGCGCTGGTCACATTGCCACTCTGGTAGTCAGCCTCCAGGTCTTCCAGCACCGCCTGTTCCTCCATCAGCATATCGCTAGGGGCCATAGCGGCCATCGCCATACGGGCATCAGTGAGAGATTGTCGGGCCGAGGCAAAGTCGCCCCGGTCAGAAAACTGGATCGCTTCGCGGCGGGCGCGAGCCGCCATCAGCAGGGCCACCTGCTCTTGCACCGCTGAGTTGGCGGGGAAATCGCTGAACTGCGCAGCGCTCACCAGGGGCAGCTCCAGCCCGGCCCGCAGCACCTGCCGACCGGGCTGTTCCGCGTCATCCCAGGCCAGGCGCACCTGCATCAGTTCGCTGCTTTGGCTCAGGGCGGGCACCTGCAAGCGCACGATGACTTGGATAGGAGACCCCACCATCAGGTTGGGCAGTTTATAGCGCCGGGTGTCGGTCATCTCAAAGTCATTCAGTACGTCCATGACGGTAACGCCGTTGCCCGGCTTAACGCCGAGGCTGACCCGCTGGCCTAAGGTGGCCGCTAGGCCCGACAGCTCAGTTTCAAAGATCGTCGGCAGCTGGTCGGCAGACTCGATATGGAAGAAGTTGCCGTCGCCGCTGCGGGCCATCGCCGCGAGTAGGTCTTCGCTGTAGTCGTCGCCGATGCCCAGGGTGGTGGTGCTGACGCCGCGTTGGGCCAGGCCGTGGACATCGCTTGAGATCGCATCTGGTCTAGTCTCGCCCACATTGGCCAGCCCGTCAGAGAGCACAATCACCCGGTTGAGCTGGGCGGGGTTGAGGTACTGGCTCACCTGCATGCCGCCCTCGACCCAACCAGCGTGGAGCGCAGTGGAGCCCCGCGAATGGACGTGGCGCAACTTCTCTAGCAGGGTGTTTTTGTCGGTAGCCAGGGTGCTGGGCACCAGGGTTTCGATTCGGTCGTCGAAGAGCACGACGCTGATGCGATCGCAGGGCAGCAGATTCTCCACCGCAAAGCGAGCAGCTTCGCGGGCATAGTGCATCTTTTGCCCCTGCATGGAGCCAGAGCGATCGATCGCTAGGCTGAGGTTAAGCGGCACGCGATCGGCCTTGAGGGTAACGGCTAGGGGTGTGATGCGCACCAGCACGTCGAGGGTGATAGGCTGCTGGGCGACGATCGCCCCGTGGAGCGGAATCAGTTCAACGGTAGGAAGAGCGGGTTTGGGTTGGGTCATGGTGGCCTCTGAGTGGATTTGAAGTGGGCGAGATGGTCAGCAATGAGTTGGAGCAGGCTATCCCGCTCGTGGGCAGTGGCGGGTGCTACAAAGTCTTGGCGGACGTGGAGTTCTAAACCGTCGAGAATCTCTAGACGAGTCCAGGTTTGGGGGGTAGATGTCGATGGGGTGGCGGGTGGCGGGGCAGGTGCCGCCAGGGGAGCCTGCATCGCTGGACTGGCAGAACGCTTGAGCGAACGGTCTGATGGAGAGGATTCCCTGCGGTCGCGAATTTGAGACAAAAACGCCAGCGCCGGGTTCGCCGCCTCCACCGTCAGCTGCACACCGCCTTGCAGAATGTCTTCTAGCGCAGTGTCAGCCTGACCGCCAATTAGGCTGCCGATGGAACTAGCGCTGTAGCCTTCCGCCAGTAGACGGCGCAGCACCAGCAATTGGAGTAGATGTCGGTAGGTGTACCGAGCTTCGCGCCCCTGCTTGAGGGGCTTGTCTAACCACCCCTGAGTGGTGTAGTAACGCACCAGCCGAGGGTTCACCGGTTCTTGCCCACGATTTCCAGAACTCTGGTCGGGCAAAAACTGGGGTAACAGGTCGTTGGTCACCTCAACGAAGCGATCTAAGACCATCTCGGGCTGTTGCTGGGCAATCTGTTGCAACATGCTCATAGGCTCATGATAAACACTTGCAAATTAAACTGTCAATGACGTAATTTATTGTTAATGTTCTTGGCTAGCTATGACATCCCCCGTCGTTCTGATCACCGGCTGCTCATCGGGCATCGGTAAAGCTCTCTGCCAGGCGTTTCATCGGCAGGGCTGTCGAGTAGTCGCGACGGCCAGACGACTAGAGGCCATAGATGACTTGAAAGCTCACACCGTCATGACCTTGCCTCTGGACGTGACGGACTCGGCGGGCATCCAGCAAGTTATTGAAGCTGTTCTGGATCAGGAAGAGCGCATCGACCTGCTGGTCAACAATGCGGGCTTTGGGCAGTTTGGCCCGCTGATGGATCTCAGCGCAGCCCAACTTCAGGCCCAGTTTCAGACCAATGTATTGGCTCCCCTGGAACTGGTGCAGCAGGTGGCTCCGGTGATGAAGCGGCAGCGATCCGGCGTCATCGTTAACATCGGCAGCATTTCAGGCGTGGTGACGACGCCCTTTGCGGGCGCTTACTGTGCCTCGAAGGCAGCGTTGCACAGTTTGTCCGAAGCCCTGCGGATGGAGCTCGCCCCCTTTGGCATTCAGGTAGTGACAGTGCAGCCGGGGGCGATTCAGTCCAATTTTGGCCACGTTGCTGAAGAGGGATTAGCGGGAGTGCTTTCGCCAGAATCGTGGTACTCGCCGCTGGAATCAAAGATTCGGGCTAGGGCGGTGCTGTCTCAGACTCAGGCCACGCCAGCAGACGCGTTTGCGGAGCAGCTCGTCGCGGCGATAATGAGGCCGCAGCCGCCAATGACGATTCGATTAGGGAAAAAGAGCAGGTGGTTGCCGTTGCTCAAGCAGCTGTTGCCGCCTAAGTTGATGGAGTTTTTGCTCAAACGACAGTTTGGGCTCACGCAAATCCAGCGATGAGGAGGATACACCCCGCTGTTGCGTTAACTCTCAGGATCGGTATCTGGCTGCTACAAGCCGATCAATCATCTGATTGAAGCCGTTCGATATGGCACTCATAGCCTTCTCCGAGCGCCCTGCGCCAGCATTGCAGTACCCCCTCCGAGTCGTCTGTAAACTGCACGATCAGCAATTCAGTCACAGCTCGGCGGTCAGGAACGGTGCCCTGGGGGTGCGACCAATTCGCTCGCCTCAGCACCGCTTTGACTCGCGCCAAGGTGCCCCATCCACACTGGGGCGCAGGCGAGAAACTCTCCCACACCTCGGACATCAGCGACACTGCATCCGTTGATAGGGTCTCTGGACACAGCGATTCCGGCAGCCCAATCGCCGTCGTCAACTGCTCATCCGACCACCAGGCCCACCACTCCTCCCGGTGCAGCAACTGCACCTCCTCAGCCTGCCGAATCTCTGACCAGGGCGTCTGATCCAAAGCCGCCAGACGAAGCGCCTCAGTCCAAGTCACCGCCACATAGCGGCGCGTCATAAATCGAGCCATGATGCCCCTACCCCGCTACCGCCCCATCCAGAACAATGGCAACGAGATCGGGAACGAGTCCCAATGCCTTGCCCCCAAAGCATCCACTCAAGAACCTTTTCATGCCAGCCCAGCGATCCTGAACATAACGATGGTCTGATGATGTGAATCAAGCCTGTCTGGGGGCGAACAGAGCTTCACTACGCTACCCAGAAAGCTGAGTAGCAAATATCACCAGTACACCATCTGTACGGAGTCACCGTGCTAAATCCGGAAGAAACGGTGCAGCTGTGGCGAGGTTTATAAAATCAACGCTGACGGCCTTCAATATCTGCTTCCATCAGCGATATTGCTCGCTCATAAATCCTCAAGCCAAGCAGTACCAGTCGCACCAGCATCTGGTCAGGATTCCGTTGGCTCGCCTCCGCCAACTCTATAATCCGCTCTGTCGGAACATGCTCGTGGAACAGAATCAAATTAGCTTCCAATTCGTGAACCAGAGGGCGGCGGTGCTTTTGGGCACTCTCTCGTAGGATTTGCCCTGCCTCACTGGTGAGCAACAGTTCCAGGATTTCGGCGATGAAGGGAGACCGCTTGCGATTGCCTTCCACCGCACATTGCGCCTCAATCGCCTCCATCAGTTCTGTCGTCATGTACAACGTAGGACGACATCCTACTTCTGAGGACTCTGATGGTGATTTGTCTTGGGGCGCTGAGGACTTGACCATAGGAGTGCAGGGGTGAGACCAACTGACGCCATCCTAGCCTCCCCTTTGGACAAACGAAACGTCGTAATGTCATAGCTTTACAGAAATCTGAGGTGGATCAGGAGAAGGCTTCCTCCGCTTCACATAACTTTGACCGCAAACCTCATACTCTGCTTGAAAACAATACTGAGCCTCATCGTAGATAGCTGTATCTTAGCCGACACATTCATATGCTTTCAAAAGCTGTAAAGCATTGACTTCAGGAGACTTTAGGCTTTTTTGGTCATTTTTAGCTCTTGTTAGCCATAGTCAGCATCCATTTATAAACAAAATATAAAACCTACTTTACTTTTCGAGATTCATACCCCAGTATGGCTGACAACACTTTCAATATGAAAGTTCAACGAAGATTGAGTCGTCAATCTTGAGTTCCTGATGAAGTTCCGTGCTTGACCTACGGGTGGCGAGACCAACGATCTGCTACCCCAGCTGAAAATCGTCCTACTCAATCTATTCAGGGAGCGATCTACCTACGTCCTCATTGCTTGGAGTAGGAGATATGAATTTTGCACCTAACTGCCTGGGGCTTCGGATGCCCCGGTTCGTTCAACGTCGCTTGTCTAGGGCCGGAAATGGCCTGGTTCATTTCAAATTTTGTGGGCTCAGTGGCTGGACGCTGCTGGGCATCGTTACTGGAATCCTGCTATTCATCAGCATCACGAGCCATGCCAATCCGGCGATGGCCCAGCTCTTTGACACCGTTGAAGGTGAGGCGCAAAACATCTTCGGGCAATACCTGGATGGCGACATTATCAGCTTTATGTTCGGCCTGCTGCGCCTGGTGGTGTGGGTGTCAGCCGTAGGCTTTGTGTTCTTTGCCGTGTATCAGGCTCAACGGGGCGAACAGTGGCAACCGCTGCTGCAAAATGCCTTCATCATCATTGCCGCCGTCGTCATTGTCGAAGGTCTGAGCCGTCTGTTCTTCGGAGCCTGAGATGAGCGACGACTCGCGCCTATACTGCCCGGTCAACCCGAGCCTGGGCCGTCAGCCCTCGCTTGGCCCGATTCCGGCCAATCTGCTCGCCCCCTCGGGCGGCATCTTCGTCGGCTTCTACATCTTGATTGAAGTCCTACTCGGACTGGGTTTTGTCCCATTCCTGCTGCTCAGCACCTGGGGCATCTCGACCTGGTGGGTCGTGGTCGGCGAAAAGACCTGGCTCTTCACCCACAAGTTTGTACCTGTGCCCGATTGGAAACGGGGCCATGTGCCCTACCAGCGTCATTTATCCAACCACCATGAGTAAACCAAGGCTTGGAACACAGCGCTATCGCTTTCGCCCGTTTGAAGATGAATCGCACCTGGAATGCCTCTGCCGCTTGAACCTACGGGGGCGCAATGTCGGAGCCTATCTGCTCAAGCACCAGCGGCAATACAGCCTGGTGTTTGGCTTTCGCAGTCGGGGCATTCACACCCAGCTGCAACCGGGGCAGGCGGAGCCCACGTTGAAGCGACTCGAAGATGGGTTGAAGGGGTTTCGCCCCGGAGACCGGCTGCGGATTCACTGGCGATCGTTTGCGGATGACAAGGAGCGCCAACAATCCCTCGAAAACCTGATTCAAACCACCGCCACCCTGGAAAGCCAGTTTTTGTTGTTAGCGCAACAACGCGCTACCCGTGACCTCACCACCGAGAAACAGCGCCAACCCAAACAGCTCTATTTGTTTGCTACCTATCCCCTCGGGTCAGGGCAAGAGCAAAGCGCTGACCACGTTGAAAAACTGCTGGCCTGGGTGGTGGCCCAGTACGACACCTTCAAAGGGCTAAAGGAGCAAAACCAGCAGCAGTCCTACGTGCAGCTTCTGACCCAGGGCTTCACTGATGGCTACCTGCACTGGGAACAGCAGCTCAACGCTCGCATGGGGCTCCAGGTCACCCCGATGGGAACCGAGGACTTGTGGCAGTACCTCTGGACTCAGTTCAACTCAACGACAGCCCCCCCTGTCCCACAATGTTTAGAGCTGAGCGACGACGACGGCGATGTAAAGCTCAGTGAACTGATCCACGATCCGCTGCACGCCACGTCCCGCCTGATTCGCGGGGAGAACGGCCAGCCCAGCCATCCCAAAGCCGACCGGCAGTGGGTGCAGGTTAAAGGAAAGTTTGTCGGGGCGGTGGTGCTGGAATCCAAGCCCGCTGGCTTCACCACCCCAGAGCACCAGCTCTACTATCTGTGGCAAGCCCTGGCCCAGTTTCCCGATTGCGAGTGCGTCTGCGAACTCGCCGCCGCAGATCGCATGATGACCCGTGTCACCCTGCAACGGCTGACCAAGCAAAGCGTCACCGCCACGTTCCGCGCCAACCTACTGCGCGATGTGGATGTCGCCTCTCAAATGCGAATGAAGCAGGGGGTCGAGGCCCAGGAGCGAATCTACGAGGGAGCGCTACCCATCTGGATCAGCGGTCTGGTGCTATTGCATCGCGATAGTCCTGAGTCGCTAGCGGAAGCCTGTCAGAAACTCACAAATGCTTTCCATCAGGGCGACTTCATTCGCGAAACCGAGATTGCCTGGCAGTTGTGGCTGAGATCGCTGCCAATTGTGGGCGACAGGCTCATCGACGATGGCCGCAGGCAGATGTACCTGACCAACGAAGCCCCAGGGTTAATGCCCGTGGCCTGCCCCCGCACCATCGACAAGCGGGGTATTGAGCTGATCACCCGCGATGGTCAGATGCCGATTTACCTGGACTTCGTTAACCAGCACCGGGGGATGCTGGTGTTCGGCGAGACCCGCAGCGGCAAGTCGGTGCTGGCAGCGGAGATCTTTGTGTGGGCGATCGCCAACGGCATGAACGTCATCTCGCTCGACTACCCCAAACCCGACGGCACGACCACCTACACCGACCTGGTGAAGTTCTTCGGCGACCAGGGAGCCTACTTCGACATCGGTTCTGAGAGCAATAATCTCTTCCAGATCCCCGACCTGCGCAATCTGCCCGATAACCAGCGGCAAGAGCGTTTAGACGACTACAAGGAGTTTTTGGTCAAAGCCCTCGACACCATGGTGATGGGCACCGAAACCGATAACCAGCTGGGCAAGCGGGTTCACACGGTGCTCTGGCAAGCGCTGTCCACCTTCTTCGAGACTTCCTCAATTCTGGCCCGTTATGACGCCGCCTTTGAATCGGGATTTGGCAGTCCAGAGTGGCAGCAAATGCCGACCCTGGCCGACTTTGTCGCAACGGTAGTTCATTTAGATCTGGAGGTGGAATCGGCGCTGCTCAATGAAGCGATCGCCACCATCCTGCTCGAACTGCGGGGCTGGCTCTCCAGTAGGGTTGGCAAGGCCATCTCCCAACCCTCCACCATTCGCACCGATGCCCGGCTCACCGTCTTTGCCCTCCGCAATGTCGGCGACAACATCGAAGCGGCGGTGCTGGCCCTCTCGGCCCAATCCATGGCCTTTCGTCGGGCGCTGGAGGTTTCCGACTCCCTGCTGGCGATCGACGAAAGCCCGATTCTGTTCAAATACAACGGCATCGCCCAGATCATCGGCCAGGTCTGCGCTAACGGAGCCAAATCCGGCATTCGCCCGCTGATCATCGGCCAAGACCCTGACACCATTGCCCAATCCGTCGTGGGGTCGCAGATCCTGCAAAACCTCAACACCCGGCTGGTCGGGGCCATCCAGCCCAACGCCCTGCCCTCCTACCAGCGCCTCTTCGGCTACGACCCCAGCCTCTTGCGACCCAATACCGAAGAGTCCTTCCGCATCAGCCCTGGTCGGCTCTGCTCCCACTGGCTGCTCGATGCCGATGCCCGGCTCACCCCCTGCGCCCACTACCCGTCTCCAGAACTGCTGGGGGCCGTCGCCAACAATCCCAAAGAGCAGCGGGCACGCCAGCGAGTGCTGGCCCAGCATCCAAACAAGTTTGCCGGGTATGCCGCCTTTGCCAAAGCCTACGTCCAGGTGCTGCGCAGTGGTCAGTCCCTGGACACCATCGCAGCGAGCACCCCTCAATTTGAGCTGATTCATTCAGCGGCTGATCTAGCTCCCAACGGTCATCAGCCGCAATCGTCAACCCCTCGGAGGTCATCATGACAACTAAACGCCAACGAATTCGATATCGCCTTATCTTTGGCACCAGCCTTAGCCTCGGTTTACTCGGCATCAGCACAGCTCGTGCTTCCCTCCAGCCCGGCGGTTGGGGTCAGCAGTGGCAGGATTGGGCGACAGAAAATCTCTCCAATCCTTTAGAAGACATCCTGGCTCAAATCGAGGAAACCACAGCATTAGCCGAAGAGACACTCCAGAATGTCTTGGGCGACCAGTGGGAAGCCCTGAAAACGGCCTTGGGCAGCAACCTGCCCGACCCTAGCCGGGTACGGATGGACGAGGTAGTGCCGATTCAAAGCGTCCTTGGCACTGACCCCACCACCCAACAGCGCGAATTGGCCAACCGCTATGACCAGGAAGTGGCCCGCTCGATGGCCTCGCCCTGGTTAGGCGATCAGGGTCAAACCCGTCTCTCCAGCCAAGCTGAACAAACCTCCACCCTGCTGCAATCCAGTCAAGGCCGCACCCAGCAGGCGCAATCCATGGCCGAAGCCGCCCAGGGCATGAACGTCACCCAGGACGTGATGAAGCAAAACGCTCAGATTCAAGCATCCGTGGCAGCCCTGCTCCACGAACAGACCCAGCTCACCGCCGAAAACAATACGACCCTGACGCAGCTCCACCAGCTTCAGGGGATGTTAACTCAACTCGCCGCCAACACCAGTGAAGGCATTGACGAAACCAATCGGCGCGAGCGAGTGGAACGCCAAATTTCCATCTCCGGCTCCGCCCAGGCCCCGATCTATATCCCCGGTGCCCTGGGTACCAGTTCTTCTGGAAACTAACGAGCCATGCGCAACGCTCTCCTACCATCATGGGTTTTACATCCTGCCCAGGTCACAGGCGGGGTCGGCATCATCGACGACAGCGTGCAGCAGCTAGAGGCCGTGCAGCAGGCCTGGGATGCCCGCTGGGAAGATATCTTCGCTTCCTCAAGCGGGCTGTATCTGGGCATCAACCAGTTCGCCTCCATCATCCTGGTCGGTGCCTTCCTCTTCTTTGCCGTGGGCTGGGTCAAAGAAGCGATTGAACGCGGCATCTTCCCCGCCCTGCCCAACGTGCTCTGGGTGCTGACCATTGCCGTACTGCTCTTTAACAATGGAGCCCTGCTAGGGTCTGCCACCCTCGGCATCCGCAACTTGATCAACGCTCAAACCCAAACGGTGCTCCAGGTGCAGGTAGGCGAGGTGTCAATGCTGGAAGCTCTCAACGATGTGATTCTGTCCCAGCAAGCCAAAGCCGTGATTCAGCAAGAATATGCCGCCTGCGATGCCCAAACCGGGCAAGCCCAGGTGGACTGTTTCATCCGTGCCGGGGAACGTGCCCAGCAGCGGCTGGAGCAGGAATACCGTTCCCGAGGCTTCTGGAGTGCGGGACTGCAACGGCTCTGGAGTCGGGTGCAGCAGATCAGCCAGCAGGTTGAGCAGGTTTACCAGTCTGGCGAAGCACCTGTTGGGGGCAATCCCTTGGCGGACATTCTGGTGGGAACTGTGCTGCAAACCAGTAGCCAAGCCCTGGCAGAGCAGTTCCTCAAGGGTTGGCAATGGGCCTTTGCCAACCTGATCGAAATGGCGATGCTGCTGACCGGGTTGATTGGCCCCATTGCGGTTGCGGGTTCTGTAGTGCCGCTTCAGGGTCGCCCGCTGTGGTCCTGGCTGGTGGGCTTTTTCAGTCTGGGGATGGCCAAGTTTTCCTACAACGTCATCGTTGGGCTAGCCGCAACGGTGGTCGTGGCTGCCGAGGCCCAAACTTCTAGCGATTTTGGCTTTCTACTGCTGATCAGCATCCTGGCTCCCGTCCTGGCTCTGGCCATTGCTGGCGGGGCTGGGATGGCCGTCTTTCGTGGTGTCTCCGGTGGGGTGACCCGACTGATTGCGGTCGGCACCTCTGCAATTCCCATTCCGAGGTAAGTGATGGAACTCCTTGAACTCAGCCGTAAGGTGAAACGGCCTCGTATTCACTCCAGTGACATTCTGCCCCTGGCCTTTGCCGGGCTGTCGGTGGGAGTGCTGATCTTCGCGTTGTCGCTTTTGTGGCTGGCGGTATCCGTATCACGGTTGGCCAACCAGAAGCCGCCCACTCTAGTACAGCAGGTGGATGGTCGTGCCTTCTCGGTGCGACCTGCCGACTACCGCCACCGGGAACCGGAGGTGATTCGTCAGGTGGTCTCGACCTGGGCGGTGATGACCTTTACCTGGGGCAAGTTGCCGGGTGAGGGTGAGCAAGCCATCGATGAGGGGGTTCAGGTTTCTGGGCGCAACCGAATTTCAAAGGCCGCTTGGGAAGCCTCATTTCTCCTCGCCCCTGATTTCCGTGATGCCTTTCTGCAAACGCTGGCCACTGAGGTGATTCCCGAGGGCGTCTTCGATGGGCAGGTGTCAGCAGTTTTGATTCTCCAGCATATCTCTCCGCCCCAGGCAATTGGCGAAGGCCGTTGGCAGGTGGATTTGGTCGCCACCCGAGTTGTGTTTGAAGCCAGTAACCCGGCTGGGACAACGTTGACCTTTAACCGACGCATTACGGTGCGAGCCGTTGAACCCGCGGGCAAACCCCTGATTCCCGATGCCTCGGAATATCAGGCCGTAGCCTACCGGCTGCTAGAGAGCGGGGTGCAGATTGAAGCGATTCGACCCATTCAACCGGAGGACGTGAGCCGATGAGTACCCTCCCAGAACCTAACCTGGACACGCTGCGCGAGATGATGGGCGCACCCGATCTCGCAGAACCGCTGGTGGCTGACGAAGCGTTCTCAGAGCCCGTGCAGTCTGAGCGTCCCTTCTGGAAGCTGCCGGTGCCGAAGCTGATGTTGATTGGTTCGGCCCTGGTGCCCGTCTTTGCCTTAGCGGGCGTTTTCATTGCAGGCAGCCGTCAGGGCGATACGCCCGGTACCGCGACAACTACGCCAGAAGCCAATCCAACGGAAGCCCAGCCTCAGACAGTGGAAGCTGAACTGGAGCAGGCTAGAGCAGAGATTGCTGCTCTTAAAGCTCAGATGGCGTTGGAAGATCAGGGGGCGGTACAGACGACAACCTCAGGCGTACCGCCTCGTCCGACTACGACGCCAACGCCTTCCCCCCCTGCATCGGTGGCGACTCCGGCAAGACCTGCACCTCAAACCGTGGCATCGGCTCCGCCACCCACCGTTTCAGCAAGACCAGCCTCCCCAGCCGTCAGTTATCCAGCTCCAACGCCTCGCCTACAACCAGCAGCGACAGCGACCCCTATGGTTTCTCGCCCGTCAGCGGTTCCTGCGGCCCCAACCGCAGCGGCGGCTCCTGCGGTTGATCCGATAGAGCGCTGGCAACAGCTGGCTCAGGTCGGTAGCTACGGGAGTTTACCGCTGCCCGAGGAGTCCGCTCAACCTGCTTCAGTGCCCGAGCCTGTAGCCCAAGCGCAATTTGCCTATGCCACGACCCTACCTCCGGCACCGGCTCCCGTGAGTCCGCCAGAATCCATACCAGCTGAGTCAGCTCCTGAATTTTCAACCGCTGAAGTTCCTGACTTAGAAGGGGTAGCTGATCCTGAGGAGCTGGCAACAGCTGATATGGAGGAACTGTCTCCACCTGCTATTCTCACCACGGCTGAAGAGCGCATTCTTCAACCGCCCTCAGTCCCAGTCTCTCTAGTCGCAGGGACTCAATCCAACGGTTCTCTGGCTACACCGGTCATTCTAGATAGCACCGCTGAGGGCAATAATCTGCTGGTTGTGCTTTCAGAACCGTTGGTTGATAACCATGGCCAGGTGGCAATTCCTGCCGGGGGTGAACTGGTTGTCCAAGTGGAAGCGGTTTCAGATAACGGGCTAGTACAGCTTTTCGCAACCCAGGCGATCTGGAACGACCAGGGTCAGGCCCGTGAACTGATGCTGCCCCAGGGCGTGATCCAGATTCGAGGCCAGGGCGGGACACCGCTCCAGGCCGAAGCCTATGACGACATTGGCCCTGGTATTGCGGCAATGGATGCCGGACAGTTTGCCCTGGGTTCGATTCGTCGCGCCAGTGAACTCTATACCCGGCCCAATACTCGGGTTGAAACCGGCAGCAGCAGCACTGTCGTGACCACCGAAAATCCGGCTCCGAATGTATTGGCCGGGGTATTGGAAGGGGGCACCGACGCGATCCTCGACACCATTACTGAGCGCAACCAGCGGGCAATTGAGGAGTTGGAGCAGCGCCCCCGTATTGCCTACATCGAGGCCGGTCGGCCTGTGCAGGTGTTCGTCAACCAATCGATGCAGATGCCGATTTGAGGACAGGAGAATGATTCGATCCTGGAAGACACTGATCCTATCCCTGGCTTTGGTAGGTCTCTCCGCTCCAGCCTGGGCACAGGCCACTCGCACCATTTCTAACCGGGCGGCCAGAGGTGACCATGCCCCAGTCACCGTTGAAATTTATCCGGGCCATGGGGTCACGCTCAACTTTCGGCCAGTGGGGGCCGTTGTCCGTCGTGCCTGGCTCGATGATCCCTCCCAGGTGACGCTGGATTTTGACGATACCCGCTGCGCGACAGTTGAAGCACCTGGGGAATGTGCAGCTACGGTAATCCATCTGCGGCGAATTCAGCCCCTGGTGTTTCCGGGTTTACCTTCCACAGCGACAACCACGCTGACGGTAGTGACCGATCGCGACCTCTATACCTTTCAACTGGCCTTTCCCCGGTCGGGCGCACCCGCTTACAGCATTCTGGCGGTTCAACCGGATACCCCATCACCCTATGCCACGGCCATTGTGGCGACCCAGATCGCTAACCCTGCCGGGGTGAGGTGGGTCGAGCGCGGACTGCTCGAAGCCCAACGGCGAAACCTGGTAGCCACTGGAGATCCGCTCTGGGAGAGGCTTCAAGCCCTACTTGACCAGCTCAAACAGGGAACACCGCTAACCGAAGCCGCACGGGAAGCCGGAGTATCCGAAGCGCTGGTGGTGCGCCTGGCGCAGATGGGCCGACCTGATTCTGGACTCACCCAAGGGAGATAAGCCATGACTCATCGATTTCAACGACGCCTTCAACGCTTGGCCCTGGTGGCTCTGGGCCTGCTCACAGCCGGTCTTGTTTGGTTCAAGCCTGCCCCACAAGCGGCGACGGAACCCTGGATTCCAACGGTGCCAGTGCAGTGGGATAAGCAGTATGCGCGGGTACCGGACTGGTCGCAACTCACCTTTGCCAATTTGCCGCCGCTGCTCTCTGGCGGCGCTGTTGATATTCCCGGCGATCTGGTCAGCCGCCTGGGCTACGACCCGTCTCGCATGTGGCAGGCGGGGCAATCGGTAGCCGAGGTGCTGAAGCTGGGCGATTTTCAGACCAGTTTTTATCCTCAATTGTTTAACCTCCAGACTCTGGCTCAGATGGGTCAAATCGACCTGAGTCAGGTGGCCCTAAGCGCTTTGGAAATGGTCGGCTGGCAGCGGGTTGAGGATTTGGTCTCGGCGATTCCGGGGTTAGGCAACTTGCGGTTGGAGCAGGTGCCGCCCCTGGAAACCCTCATTTCTGAGGTACTGCCGGTGTCGAGTCTACAGAGGCTCAACGGAAATGATTTGAACCTTTCTAACCTGCTATCGGAGTTTCCAGATCTGGGCCAACTGAGCCTGGGGCAATTGGGCGAGCAGCTCAATTCGTTCGCCCTCACCGATATTCCGGGACTCACCGGCATTTCCTTGCAAAACTTTCGTGACTGGGGCAACAGCACCATTGGCGGGGTGCCGGGGCTGGTCTCGGTGCCGTTAGATCAGATGCCTAGTCCCCTTTCAGGTGTCGGGGCGATTGGCCAGATTGATATGGTCTACGGCCAGGCGGAAACACAGCGGCAGGCCACGATTTCGGGCAGCAAACAGGCGGGTTTTCAGGTGCCTTGTGAGGAGTCCTGTGCCCATGTGGAGTTTGCAGGCACTCCAGGACTGCACGGCAAGCAGTGGATTTCGGGGCAGGTGCAGCAGGTGCCAGGGGGCGAAGGGTTTCTGTCGTTTGTCAATGGCGGGCAGGAGCCTACCGGACGGCATCCCTTTGGTGAGGCGTTCAAGGTGGCGCTGTGGGATGTGGATGAGTCCTCAGGCACGGTCAGCACCGCGCTGTTTTTCCGTATGTGTCAGCGGGGGGGATTCTTGACCCCGGATCTGGGTTGTACGCCCTACTTTATTGGCCCGGTGCCGTTTATGACCTACCGAGAAACCGATTTCATGCTGGTAGGCGCTGTGGAGGGTGGCAGTGGTGGCCAAACGGCTTCGAGTTTGCCTATGGTATCGGCGTCTCCTGGTGGGTTGAGCCAGCCAGCTTCGCAAACAGCGCAACCACAAGCAGTTGATCTGAGCAATCTCCAACCCTGTGAACCTGGCAAGGGCGGGCTTGATCTGGGGTCACTCTCAACGGCCATTTCTACCCTCAGCCGCTATCCCACCGTCATCGGTCCCTATGGCTGTGATGCCCAGGGCCGCTGCGGTCGCCGGTTGGGGCAGTACCCCTTGATGAGCTATCAGCCAGAGGTGCAGGCGATGATTACGGCTCAACCCGGAGGGCAGGAGTTTCTCAAGCGAGTTGAGTCTGGGGCTGAGGTTAACGCCGATGCAGTAGAGCGATTCTTGCCCACAGCCACTCAAACCCATCTGGTGAAGGAATCCTTGCAAGCTATTGCTGAACAGGCCCAGAGTGAAGGGTTGTCGAAGGCTGCTCTGATTGAGCGGATTGGCCAGCACTACTTTGGTGGCCCAGGGGTGCCGGTCGAGGGCACGGTAGCTGACATTCAAGGACAGGTGTTTCTCAACCCTCAAACAGCTTCGTTGAGTCAGGCCTATGCTCAGGCCAAAGGCTGTTTAGCTCAAGGAGGTGGCCAGGGATGAAACGAGTCTTGCGTGTTAAACCCCTTCTGTTCGGCCTGGTGATACTTTTAGCTCTGGCTATCTGGCTCTGGCCAAGGTCATCTCAGCCCGGCTGGCGCTTAGCTCAGGAGGTGGCCCCCCTGCCTCTGCTCAGTCAGATGATGCAGGACAACTTGAGCCCTACTTTCCCGGTCGATCCAGGTCAGATGCAGATGTGGAAGGTGCAGGTTGCAGGCCAGCGTCAGCCGCTGTACTTGGTGGATTCTCGGGTTGAAGGAAGGGAAATGCAGCCACTCTGTGGAGCGATCGGCTGTGCCTTCTTTGCCTATATTCCCCAGAACACAGACTTTCAGCGGGTACTGGCCACCTATCTCAATCCCCATGTACCGCCAGGCCGTAACCTGATTGAGCCGACAACAACTGTGGACAACGGGCTACCTCAGCTCATTGTGAATCAGCTGGGGGCCGAAGGCTTCCAGCAATACACTCTGGGCTTTAACGGTCGGGTCTACGAGATTCAGCAAATCGACACCTTGGCCAGATCATGACGACATCCTCTCAACCCCCACGCCCTCTGGATCTCAGCATCCTGCGGGATACGGCTCAACCCTTCCAGGACTCTGGCATGGGTACCCTGCTGCTCGGCCTGGTGGTGCTGTGGGTGGGGATGAGCCTGTTTGGCAACAGCACCAACAAGAACAAGCTGGCGACGGGGCGCTTTGCAGGTAACGCCGAACGGCGACGGGCGAAGGCTTTGGGGCGAAAGCAGCAACAGCAGAAGCATCCAGCCAAAGTGCCACTCAAAGCTGGGGATCTCGATATCCCTCAAGCCCAGCAGAGCATTGTGGTGGCCGGAGCCCCAGATTCAGGGAAAACCTACAGCATCATTGATCCGGCGATTCGTTCGGCGATCGCTCAAGGATTCCCCATCGCGGTCTACGATTTCAAAGGCAGTCAGCTTGCCGCCCATGCCGCCTGGGCTGCTAGTCAAGGCTATCAGGTCGATGTCTTTGCGCCGGGTCAGCCCTATACCGGCATCTGCAATCCGCTCGATTTTCTCGAAGACGAAACCGATGCCCTGATGGCCTCACAGCTTGCCGCCGTGCTGCAAAAGAATACCCAGCGGGACGGCGGCTATCGGGATAACGACTTCTTCAACAGTGCCGGTACCAACCTGGTTGAGGCGGTGATGATGCTGGCCAAGCGCACGCCCTACCCTGACCTGCTGATGGCGAACAAAATCTTGAACCTTTCCAACCTGCCAGGGCGTATCCGACAGGCGGGAGAGTCGGGATGGATTCCGCCCTGGACGATGGAAAGTTTTAGCCAACTCATTGCGTCGGAGGACGCTGATAAGCAGATCGCCGGGATTGTCGCCACGGCTCAGCGCACCTTCAAAACGTTTACGGGCAAGCAGTTGGTCTCTAGCTTCTGTGGCAAGACCACCATTCCGCTGGATATGACGGGCAAGCGCATCTTGTTTTTGCAGGTGGATATCCAAAAGCGCGATGCCGTGAGTCCACTGCTAGCGGCCATCCTGCACCTGATCGTCACCCGCAACTTTGCCCGGCCCCGATCTGAACCTCTGGTGATCGCCCTCGATGAGTTGCCGACGCTCTATCTGCCCGATCTGCCCAAATGGATCAACGAGTTTCGCTCCTACGGCTTTGTGGGATTGCTGGGCTACCAGAACTTTGCTCAGCTCCAGCACATCTACGGGCGCGATCTCTCAAGAGCGCTGTTTGCGGCCTGTGGCACCAAGGTGTTCTTCAACCCTAAAGACCGGGAGACGGCTCAGGAGTTCTCGGGCTATCTGGGCGAAAAGGACGTGCGCGTCTACACCCGCTCCCGCAGCCAGGGCCGCTACGGCAGCAACAGTCGTTCTGAACAGTGCCAGCGGGTGCCGCTGATGACGGCGGATCAGATTCTGAAGCTGGATCAGGGGGAGTGCGTGTTTATCAACCCGGCCTACCGGGGTGGGGGCGAGGCGTCGGTGCCGCTGCGGGTACGGGTGAAGATTTCCAAAAAAGAGCAGGCCACTCAAGCCAGAAGTGAAGCGCTCTGGCACAGCACTGTGCAGCCAAAACTCATTGCCCGTTGCCAAAAGCAGCAGACGCTGACGGATTTAGATGACGAGAACCAAAAGCGCAAGGAAATCGCCGAGTGCTTATTTCCTTTGCCCTTGAGTGACGGGCAAAAGCTATCCAGGCTATCCGCCGATTCCGACATTACCGAAGATGAATTTGATGAGGCATTCCGATGAATCACACCATCACAACTTGGGGCCTTTCCCCAGGAGCTACGTCATATTTAAGTCAGCATCCAGAGCAACTACCGGCACTGATAGAGGCCAGATCACTGCCACCGTTACCCCCTGGTTATGTACCTGAGGTGGTGGAGGTGTTATTTGACGATCTGCCCTACCTCCGGTCGATCAATGGAGTGCTGATCTTCTCCAGAGACTGCTTGCCAGACTACCAGCCTGGCTGCGTGGAATATCGCCTGGATGACCAGTTGGCCTTTTTCCAAGTCGGTGGTGAGGTGGTGATTGATCGGTTGGGTGGTCTGGCGCTGGTACAGGGGAGGGCAGCATGAATCCCTTTGTGATTAGTCCCCAGGAAGCCCAGGCCATTCAAGAAGATGAGGTGCAGCTGGTGATGGCCCTGACCCAGGTGAGTCAGCGGCTAGCGATGACCTTCCAGCAGTCTCCGACACTCCCCCGAGCGGGTCAGGATGACCTACGGATTCAGCTGGGTCAGCGGGTGGTTTACGGTCAACTAGCTGATGGCACGATTCGGCGAGAGCTGAACCCCAACAGCTTGAAGGTGATTCTCGATGCCATTCAGCAGCCGGTCACTCCAGGCGTTGATCCGGATGTGTATCGGGGCAAAGTCCCGGCGATTGAGATTCGAGATCGGGGCACGGTGCTATTTCGCGAAGAACGCGATGGGGCCATAACCGTTAATCAAATTCAGATGCAGATTGGGGAGGCTGTTGAACCAATCCAGTCCGCTGTTCCTAGTCCAGTTCTGAATAGCAGCAATGGGAAAACCCCTGACGTTCCATCGACAGACCTGACGGTTGACCCAGAGGCGGTGGCTCAGATCGCAGCCCGGCTGATCAATCCTCTCAACGAATCGAAACCTATCTACGATGCCGTCGCTGTGGGCGACTACCACATCAAACAGAGTGGTCACCACCTGAGCGTCAGTCGTAATGATCAGGTGCTTTTGATGGTGCGCGATGGAGCCGTGGTGTCCGACCAGTTGCAGGACACTGATCGGGCTGCATTCCTGGAACTGGAGACGAGGCTCTCTCCATCCGTGGCAGCAGAGGTAGCTTCGCCAGAACTAGTCCGCAATGGTTCAACGCCTCCAGCGATCGCCTTACTGAACCGGGAAGTAGAGCGATCGGAATATAGTCCGACTAAGACCTTGCTGAAGACGACAACAGATCACTGGCAAGGTCAACCTCTGGATGTCCGCGTAACCCAGTGGCTTAGCCAGCACCTGGAGAACCGGCGCAATCAGCAGATGGCTCGGGCGGTGGTGGAGCTGTTTCAGCGGGGACACGAGCGCACGGGAGAAAACCTGTACCAAATCGGGGCTTACAACCTCAGCCGCAAATCTGCTGGCGATTACAGCCTACGCGACCAGCAGGGAGAACTGATGCAGGTGCGGGTGAGCAAGTCTACCGGGCTGGGCCGGGGCATTGAGGTGGTATCGGTAGCCGAGCGGGTCAGCGACTTTCAGCGGCAGGAGATACAAAACTTGC
>NZ_JBNXVS010000068.1:0-20542 GCF_050565655.1 Nodosilinea sp. AN01ver1
GGAGTTGTTTGCTCAGGTGCGCTCACTGGTGAACACGGCTCGCCGTCAAGGCATTTCTGCCTTCGAGGCTATTTCTCGTGCCCTTACCTCACAGCAGGCTGATTGGCTACTGAGTTGAGCAATTACTTATATTTAATTGCGCTTGCCTACTTAGCCAGGCCTGCTTGCGATCGCCAATTAACCGTCCAATCAGCCACTTGCTGAGTCGTCCTGGTCTTGACTGGACGACTGGTTGGTCACCAGGTTGTCGCGCAGAGCCAGGTATTTTTTGCCTTTTTCGGTGAGTTCTACATGCTGTTCCAGATCGCCTGCTGAGGGCAGCTGGTCCATCGCTGTCTTAACCTTGACAAACTCCAGGTGAGACAACCGTTCTAGCCCTGACTTTAGATCGGCAACATTGTCGTAGGGAGTGGCGGCTTGATCGGTATTGAGCTGCTTTAGGTAATTGAATTCGTTTTTGGTGACGAGGCTGGTCAACAGCAGTTTGAGCGACTCGACGTAGGCCTGCTCAGATTCTTCAATTTCAAAGGGGCCAATTTTGGCTTTTTGAATGTTGTTGCTGGAAAACTTTTCGAGCAGGTCGAAGAGAGGCCTGTAAAAAAATATCAGCACAACGGCAATCACCAGAGGCCAGGAAAATAGAATTGGCCCCAGAACCGAAATCCAATCGAGAATAGAGTGGTCTTCCACGTAAAATCACCTCCGCTGGTGCCAATCTAGACGGGTTAGAGCTTGTGCGATCGCGGCCTCACCAGGCCCAAAAGCCGCTCAGGCCAAAACAGGCAAAAAGACATCGCGAATTTTGCTGCCTACCTGCCATTTGTGACAACCCGCTAGCAATAGCGATTGCCTGGCTTAATTAAGCCCATAGTCGCGATAAACCCAGCCTAGCGGGCTGTTGCCGCCAAAGAATCAATCTGTTGGAGTGTTTTGGCGAAAAACCCGGGCTGGTGTTCTGGGCTGCGGCCTGGCTGGGTGCGATCTCTTCAGCTCGCGGATGTTCTTCAACGCTAGGCGAAGCTGGCGCTGGGAGACAGAACCACAGGGCTATGCTCCAGCTGGGGCAAAAACTTGCGAATTAGGCCCACGGTAACGCCGGGCAGCTCAAGCTGAGGCGTAAAGCCAACATCGTCGAGCTGGTAAAAAATGCGAATGGCCTGGGGGTTCATTTCTTTTAGGCGGCGGCCTATCTCTGGCCCCGTAAACTCAGACCCCCTGCCCCAGATAATGGCCGTGGGCACGGTGAGCTGAGTGATGTACTGAGACAGGTCAAAACACAGGTCGCCGCGCACAAAGGAAAGGGCGGCATACTCCGCATTATCTTGCTGGGCAGACTGCAGGTAGGCCTCGACAATTTCTGGATACACTCGCTCTGGATGAGCAAACTGCCGCTGTTCTAGATAGCCGCGAATGCCAAAGCTGTTGGCCACCCCGGCGTTGTAGAGCAGCTGGTTTAAAACCGGCAGGCTAGCGAACTGGGCAAATTGGGCAAACCCGCTGCGCCGATAGTCTTGGCCAAACTCGGCTAAACCAGCCAGAGTGGTGACAATCAGCGATTTAAACAGCTCGGGCTGCTGAATGGCCGCCCGCACCGTAAACGCTGCCGTCAGAGCAGAGGCAATGACCGTGGTGGGGCCGCTACAGGTCTCTTCTAAAAACTCGATGATGATGGCAATATAGTCTTCGACTTGATAATCTTGGGCAGGATGGTCGGAGCGTCCCCAGCCAATTAGGTCGGGGGCTAAAATTCGATAGTCTGCCGCAAAAGCCGGGTAAACTTTTGACCATTCGTAGGCCGAAGAACCGCCCCCAAAACCGTGCAGAAATACCAGAGTTTCTCGCTCATCGGCCTGCTCAGAGGTGGCCCAGGGTTCTCCTTGAGATGTATAGTAAACCATGCGGCCATACTCAGTTGTGATGGTACGACTGACAAAGCCGGGGGGAACAAACATGGGTTACTCTCCTGTCAGAGAAATACGGTTGATATTGTTGACGTTGCGATCGCGCCCAGCAACCGCTGTCAACAGCCTAACCACTAGCTTCACGGCTATCATCAATCGTTTGATGTAAGTTGTGTGTTTTCGGGCCAAACCAGCGGCTCTCGGTTGGGTTAAAGTCGGTGTTTTGATTAACTTTAGGTTATGTCTATCTTTTGATGGATTTATAGGGTCGCAGCCCACTCTAGGCTTTTATTATCCTGAAAACTTTATAGAGCTGTCACAGGCTCACCGTTGTCTTGCACATGCTGGTAAGGTCAAAGCCGATTCTGACAGAATCTTGCACCAGTTCTCGGCAAGAGCAAAGCCTGCCTTTTAATTCTCTGGCCCCACAGGTCTCTGTTTGCAGGGCTGTTGTCGGCCCATCTGCCGAGCGATCGCCTGCAGGCCGGTGCGAGCCATGCTAGAGACCTATCGAGCCATCTTTATAGTCGGCCCCGCGTCGGGCGAAGGGCAGGGCACGCGCCGTCTAGCTGAGCCTTTTTTACCTGAAGATGCTGCCGTCACCTACGAGCTGGTAGAGCATCGACATCTTCAACACATTCTTGAGCGATGTCGATCTGGGTCGGTAGACATCGTTGTTTTGGTGCTCGAAACGGTTAATCTCAGCGAGCTAGAGCCGCTCGAAACGCTCAGACAGCAGCTAGGCGATGACGGCCCCCCAGTAATGGTCGTGGGCGCTGAGGTGGCAACCCTGATTATCACAGCGTTTAAGCTGGGGGCGGCTGACTATCTGTTGAGGGAGCAGGTTACGCCCAATAGCCTGGCTGTGAGCCTGCGGGCCGTGCTGGCGAGCCGAGACTCGCCCCCTGAGCCAGCCCAGCCCAAAGCTCAGCCAGACACCCAATCACCACCGGCCCCCTCTCCCCACCCGGAACCGGCGAAGGCGCTGTTTCAAAACGACGCTACCGCTGCGGCCAAGCCGTGGGACGTAGGCCAGACCTTTGCCAGCCTGGAGCACTACCGGCACCCCACCGTAGACCATACCCTGGCCGAAGCCATTCCTCAGATGGTCTGGACGGCGGATGCGACCGGAGCTATTGACTACTGGAACCATCGCTGGTGCGACTACACGGGGTTAAGCGCCGTCGAGTCGCTGCACTGGAGCGAGGTCGAGGTGCTGCACCCCGCCGATCGCGATCGCACGCTGCAGTCTTGGCGGCGATCGGTGGCCCTGGGCGAACCCTTTGAGATTAAAAACCGGATTCGGCGGCACGACGGCACCTACCACTGGTTTATCAACCGGGCCACGCCCACTCGCGACAGCCAGAACCAGATCACCGGCTGGGCAGGAACGCTCATCAATATCGATCGCCAGAAGCAGCTCGAAGAGCGCTTTCGACTGGTCACCCGCGCCGTTGACGGGCTGGTGTTTGACTGGGATTTGAGCACCAACAGCGTCTACCGTTCTGAAAAGCTGTACGAGCTGGTCGGCGTGCGCTCGGAGGAGGCCCCACCCACCGCCGACTGGTGGCGCGATCGCATTCACCCCGAGGATATCGCTCGGCTGCGACCGCAGCTGGAGAGCATGTTCAACAGTGCCAGCGGGCTGTACGCCAGCGAGTACCGGGTTCGCCATGCCGATGGGGGCTGGGTCGAGGTTTGGGAGCGCAGCTGCCTGGTGCGCGACGAGCGGGGGCAGGTGGTTCGCATCGTCGGCTCTACGGTTGATGTGAGCGATCGCAAACGGGCCGAAGCCGAACACAGACGGGCCGAAGCCGCCCTGGCCGACAACGAATCGAGGCTACAGAGTTTTGTCAATGCCAACGTGGTCGGCATTCTCTACGGCGATGCCCAGGGCTACATCTATAAAGCCAACGACGAGCTGTTAAGAATTATTGGCTACACCCGCGCCGAGCTAGAATCTCGTCAAGTTCACTGGACGACAATTACGCCGCCCGAATGCCTGCCGCTAGATGAGTTTGGCATTGCCGAATCGCGACAAAAAGGGGCCTGCACCCCCTACGAAAAAGAATACCTGCGCAAAGACGGCAGTCGGGTGCCGGTGCTAATTGGCTATAGCCAGGTGGGCGAAACGAAGGAAGAAACCATTGCCTTTGTGCTCGATTTAAGCGCCCTTAAATCTGCCGAAGCCGAGCGAGAGCAGCTGCTGCGCCGAGAGCAGCTGGCTCGCGAAGAAGCCGAGCGGGCCAACCGGGTCAAAGATGAGTTTTTGACGATTTTATCCCACGAGTTGAGAACGCCGCTCAACCCCATTTTGGGCTGGGCCAAACTGCTGCAAACCCGTCAGCTCGGCGAGGCCAAAACCGCCCTGGCCCTCTCTACCATTGAGCGCAACGCCAAACTGCAGGCGCAGCTCGTAGATGACCTTTTAGATGTGGCTAAAATTTTGCGGGGCAAGCTAAAGCTTGAAACCAACCCCATCGATCTCAATACCGTCATTGCAGCGGCAATGGATACGGTTAAACCAGCGGCAACCGCAAAACAAATTGCCCTGCGCTCTACGGTTCAAGGGGCAGAACCCAGCCCAGAGCAGGCTGTGGCCGCTGACGATCAGGAGCTGATTTTTCATGTCGTGGGCGATCGCAGCCGACTGCAGCAAATTGTCTGGAATTTGCTCTCCAACGCGGTTAAATTTACCCCCGAAGGTGGCCAGGTAGAGGTTCAGCTCCGGCAGCGCGATCGCCAGGTTCAAATCGTCGTCATAGACAGTGGCAAGGGCATCAAGCCCGAGTTTTTGCCCCTGCTGTTTGAGTCATTTCGCCAGGAAGATGTCGCGATTACTCGCCAGCACGGCGGCCTGGGCCTGGGCCTATCGATCGTTCGGTATCTGGTTGAGGCCCACGGCGGCACGATTACAGCCGATAGCCCTGGTGAAGGCCTGGGTGCCACTTTCATCGTTAGCCTGCCGATGCTCAGGGCTGGGGCTGTCGCGCCCTCGCCCGCCTCTTCCCCCTCCACTCTCCACCTGAGTGGCATTCGAGTTTTGATTGTCGATGATCATGCCGATACCCTGGAGCTGTTGGCCACGCTGCTGACCCAGTACGAGGCCACAGTCTTAGCCGTTAGCTCCGCCGCTGAAGCTATGGAGGGCCTAGAGTCATTTCAGCCCGACGTAATGGTCAGCGATATCGGCATGCCCGGCACCGATGGCCACACTCTAATTCAAAGTATTCGCGCTTTGCCCCCCGCCAAAGGTGGCCAGGTGCCAGCTTTGGCCTTTACCTCCTACTGTCAAGATGATGACTATCAGCAAACGCTGGCCAGCGGCTATCAGCGCTTGATTGCCAAACCGCTTGAGATCGAGCAGCTAATCAAAGCCATTGCAGAGCTGGCCCAGGCTGATTAAGCGACTTCTGCTAGCACTAAACATGACAGCTTTTTTTACCCCTGCTTGCGATCGCCTCAACGACCGCTGCGGGTTAGCTTCGCTGCCTGCTCACATCACTTGATGCCGCGAAAAGTAAAATTTTCTTTACGAAAATCTTTTGATACTGGAGCAGTGGCTTTACGAGATCTTGGCTTAAGAGCAGCAGGAGCACCTGAAATCTTTCAAGTGACGAAAGCATGGAACGCTATATTTTTACCAAGACAGGAACTTCTCAGTTTCTTGTAGAGCATTTGTACTTCTAGAAGAGGTATTTTTTGGTACTGTTACAGTCAAGTAGTCTTTCGGGAAAGCTGATGATCGTCTGCTAAAACAGGTATCCTGATTGACTGACAAAACCTGTGAAATACCGACTACTGCGTAGGTTGGGTGGCGCGCTAGCAGAACCCAACAAGGTCGGCTGCTGTTGGGTTTCACTGCGTTTCACCCAACCTACGCCTGATGTTTTGTCAGTCAGCCAGACAGGTATCTCTGCGCAGTTGCAAATGTTAACACCAAAGCGAAGTTGCCATGCCGTCAAAACACCTTAACTCTCTTATTCAAAACGAAGTCAGTCGCCTTGCTGAGCATTATAAAGTTGACTCTGAGGTGCTGCGCGAGTTTGCTCAGTTTGTAATTGTAAATCATAAGAAAGTAGATAAGAAGCCAAAACCTCTGCCATTAACAAAAATCAAGAAAGCTGTTTACGATTATTTTGAAGTCAAAAATACAACCGAACTGAAGAAATCAGGCTCCTTCAAGATGGCTACCGATGGTATGGAGCCGCTGAATCTAGGCCTTAAAACATCTTGGGAAGTTCTGTATCGCAAGTTTGTCGGTGTTCTTCCTGGGGAAGAACAACTAGAAGGTTATGGCTGTATCAACGGAATTGATATCTTTAAGTACTTTCAACCCTGGAAAGTATTTGGCCTCGACCCTAAATCTGCATCACCAGAAGAAATCAAAGCGGCCTACCACAATCTGAGCAAAACGTATCATCCCGATGCTTCAGGCACAGGTGATGCCAAGATCTTTGACCGCATTAACACCATGTATCAGAGTATTAGCGCAGAGGCATAGGAAATGGCAAAGGATACGTCAAAATTCACAATCAAAGAGCAAGATTTGGCGGCAGCTTTAGAAATTTCTGTTGCTAAACTCGATAAAATCATTGAATTTTTTGAATCTGATCCCGATGATGAGTGGGAATTAAGAGAGGGTGATCACTATATTTATGTCAGCAAGAAGTACAAGGAACGAATCTTTGCGGAGCATGGAGCATTTGCGATCGCAAAGTACATGGATTCAGTTGAGCCAAAGAGCCTCTGGGACAGCATTGTTGAGTTTATAACTAAGCATAAGGAAAAGCTGCGAAATGCTTTCGTTCGCCGCAAGATTTATGAAAATAGTAGCTCCTTAACCCTTCGAAACAATAGATATTTTATATCTAAGAAAGATATGGTGAATATCTTTTGCACTAGCTACGCTCGTCTCAATCGAGCTTTCGAAGCGATTAAAAATTCTGATTCTCCACTCGCCAAGTTCGAAGATTTTGACGACTTTGACGGCGTTAGATACTATTCTCTGTCTGGTTTTGATCGCTTCAGCCGAGAGTTGTCTCAATCGCTTACAGTAAAAGATCGTAGGGAATGGTGTAAAGCCGTCGAAGTGGTAAGCAAGAAGACATTTAAGTTGATCATTGATGCTGAAACAGCTCGAAAAAACGAGATTGAAAAAGCTAAGAAAGCTGCTAAAAAGCGAGACAAAGAAACTTGTCAGATCACTCTCAAAAAAAGTAACAAGACGCACAAATTCAATGCTGCTGCTCATCACATTTATTCCGATAAAGAATATCCGGATTTGGCAGCCTGTTTGGACAATCTTATTACTCTAAATGAGGACGTTCATAAAGAGTTTCACACCTGGAATGGTGGTACTCAGATTGGCTGTACAGCTGACGACCTGATCGACTTTCTTATGGAGCGATATCCTGATGCTGAAAAGGCATTGCAAAGGCTCTATAAAGTGAAGACGGTGTTTGGACATCATGCTTTAGAACCTTCCTCAAAACATCGCTCTTTCCCGCCTGCAGCTTAGCTAACTTAGGTGCGTCATTAGCCTGCAAGTACCGTGGATTAAACCCCACTTCTCCATAGCATCACTTTTAGCAAAAGAAACCGAGTTTCTTATAAGCGACTCGCAGAAATCTTTAAACGATGGCCAAGAACCTCGGTTTCTAGCTACTAAAAAGTAGATAAAACGCTAACTATAGCGATCGAAAAGATCGTCTAGCAGGTCTTCAAAGCGGCCAAAACGGCCAAATTCCATGTCGTCGAAGTCGTCCTGCTGCCTGCCGCTGGGGTAGCTGGTGGTTGCGTATCCTTGCTCGGCCTTTTTCCAGTCGGCACCGTAGCGATCGTACTGGCGGCGTTTGGCTGGGTCTGAGAGCACTTCGTAGGCTTCGTTGAGGGCTTTAAACTGCTCCGCCGCTGCCGTGCTGGGGTTGAGGTCGGGGTGAAGCTGGCGGGCTAACTGGCGGTAAGCCTGTTTGATAGTTAGCAGGCTTGCCTGTCGATTGACCTTCAGAACCGCGTAGTAATCTGTAGAGTTTGGGGGAGTTGGCATCCTGGTGCTATTCGATGGCCCGCTGGCGAAGGTCAGCTTTATCTTTTTCACTATACTGGACGGCACGATGGATGCATTCGCTAATAGGATACGCCGGGGGTTTTCTTCAGGCAGGCGTCGTCGGTGACCTGCTTCAGCATAAAATCGGCCACATCGGCGCGGGCAATTTTGGCCCCAAAATCGATCGTTTCGCCAGAGCGGTACTCGCCCGTATGGTCGCCGTTGGTGAGCCCGGCGGGGCGCACAATTACCCAGTCAAGATTGCTCTGCTTGATGATGCGCTCTTTGTCTTCGTGGTCGGCGATCGCGTTGCGCAGCACCAGCGGAATGATGATGTAGCGCACCAAAAAACCGACCTGCTTGCGGCTCTCGCCGACCCCCAGCGACGACTGGTAAACCAGCCGCCGCACATTGTACTGCTCCATCGCCTCGACGATGTTTCTCACCCCTGTCGTCAGGGCCGGGCTGCGCTTCAGGCTCGACGACCCCAGGGCAGACAGCACGGCATCTTGCCCCTGCACGGCCTTCTCGACGGTGGCTTTGTCGGTTACGTCGCCTTCAATGGTCTTGATCGTGGGGAAGTCGGCGGTTAGCTCATCGGCATGGCGCGAGAAGGCGGTAACGGTGTGCCCCTGGGCCAGCGCTTGCTTGACTAGCTCGCGCCCCGTATCGCCCGTTGCGCCAAAAATTAGCAGGTTCATCCTGTCGTCTCCATCACCATGACCTTTTCAGGATGGCAGATAGGGCGATCGCTGGCTTCTATCCTTTGAAATGGATTGTGGGTGGGGGCGAGTATTTTGACCGTGCAGATGAGCCGCTTGGCCACTCGCTGAACCCGCTTTGAGTGAATAGGCGGCGCAGACTAAGGCATTGCGGCCTGCGCCAGTCAAAACAACGTCATAGGTTTGTATAGACGTGCTGTTTCAAAAGTAATGCCTTAAACAAACACCTTGGCTTCGTATTCGGGCAAATCGAGAGTCAAAACTCCGTCGTTGACCTCAACGTCGTAGTCGTTGACCCATTCGTGCCAGGTACCGCTGCGGGGGAAGTTAGGCACGCTATAGTCGGCCAGGTAATTCCCCGAGAAATTGACCACAACGGCGATCGTAGAGCCTTCATCGTTCCAGCGAACGTAGGCCAGCACTTTGCTATCCGGATCTTCAAAGAAAAATTCGACGTTTTCGGTGCGCAGGGCGTGGTTCTCCTTGCGCAGGTTGATCAGTCCTTTGTAGTGCTCAAACAGGTCGCGGTTGCGATCGTTCTCTAGCAGAGTCCAGTCGATTTTGTTCGGGTCTAGCGACTTGGGTTTGTAGGCACCAAATTCTTCACCCATCCATATTAAGGGCACGCCCATAGAGGTGATGACTAACGTTGCCCCTAGCTTGGCCCGTTTAAAGGCCTCGTCGTCAAAAATCTCGCGGTTGCCTAGCTGCACCATCAAATGGTCGTGGTCGTGGTTGCTGAGGTAGGTAATAGCGTTAACCGCCCCCATATAGCCCGATCGCTTGGCATCGACCAGATCTTTAACGGTTTCTATATCGGTTTCTTCACCGCACAGCATGGGTACAAGGTTGTGCAAAAAGCCATCGCGCCAGCAGCCATCGAGGGGGCCGTCGAGGTTAGTTGCATCGGGAGATTCTGGAATCAGTTCGCCAATGTTGTAGAACGGTTTGGGCTGGGCGTCTTGAGCATTCTGACCGGCTATTTCTTTGAGAAAATCAAAATGGCCCATCTGGCTGACGGCATCAAATCGATAGCCGTCAATGTGGTACTCCGAAATCCAAAAGCGAACGACTTCTTTGACAAATTCTTGGGCTGGGCAAAGGTCGAGGTGCTCGTCGTAGTGGTCGTAGTCAAACTCTGGACCCCAGTTATACTCAGCGTCTTTGGGGTCGCGGCGATACCAGTAGGTGTAGTCAATTTTGGTGAGCGGCGCTTCAGAACCAGAGTGATTGAGGATGATATCTAAAATGACGCGAATGCCCCTGGCATGGCACTCATCGACGAGGTGCTTAAAGTCTTTGGAGGTGCCGTAGCTAGATTCAATCGAAAAATAGTGGTGAGTGTTGTAACCCCAGCCCTGATCGCCTGGAAACTCTTGAATCGGCATTAGCTCAATGGCGTTGATGCCCAATTCGCAGAGGTAGTCTAGCTTCTCGGTGATGTGCTGAAGCTTTCCTCGAGGATAGGGATCGTCTTCGCCGCCCGAAAAGTCGCTAACTAAAATTTCGTAGATAACCAGCTCTTCGTTTTGGGGCAAATCTTTGTCGTCATGACTCCACACGTAGTCATCGACAATGGGTTCGCCGTCTTTGATATAGATAACTGTATTTTGGTGGCTGTCTTCTATGTGCTTAGCTTTTGGATCAATAATCTCAACCCACTCGTCGGGTTCTAGAAAAAAGCTTTTAGACTGTACCTTAAATTTGTACTCGTAGCGCCCATCCTTTAGTTCTACAGCGGTACGAAAATAGCCGTCCTTGCCCTTTTCCATCTCAATGTCTTGCCAGTCAGAAAAAGAGCCAAATAAAATAGCGCCTTCGTTATAAGGCGCAAATAGCTTGAACTCGATTGAGCTGGCCATAGATCGTACCTTTAAGTTTGCATTCGCACTCAATGCTTCTTAATATGATGTCGAACACTTTTTTTCTCACCCACCTTTAGGCAGAAAAAAGGGTTGAGATTCTGCGTTGAGTCTCTATACCCACAAATTTAAGGAAAATTTTTCCCCCTCCCCTCATTGCTGAGAGGCGATCGCCCCAAATCTGTAGCGAGGAAAAATGAGAAAATTGGGTCTATGGCAAACGTCCGCTGGATTAGGGCAGACGTAACGCAGGGGCATTGCAGTGTAATACCCCTGCCAGAGGGCTATCGGTAGCGATCGCGCCCGCCTACGGCAGTTCCTTCGCGATCTTGAGCGCTCAAGATTAGTCGTCACCGACTTCTTCTTCCCCCAGACCTTCTTCTTCCCCTAGGCCTTCTTCCTGATATTCCTGTTCTTCGCCTAAGCCTTCTTCCTGGCCTACGCCGCAGGCCGGCAGCACCAGGGCACCGAGGGCGAGGAGAATAGCGCCAGCGCCTTTAGCAGAGGTCAGGCGATCGATGAGATTAAAGCTACGAATCATGGGAGAGTGCTCCTTAATTGGGTTGTGTTGTAGACAGTCGAAACGGGAAAAACTCATTTGGCCGCTTGCTTGGCGTTCACCAGTTTGCTCCGGTCCTGACCTACAACAGCGGGGTCACAGGCGATGGGCTGCTGGTGCAGCCAGTAGTCGCGCTGGGGTTGAAAGGGCAGTCTCAAAACGTTTACAAGCTGGTTGTCGGCGGGGTCGGTGTAGGCGGGCACGCCGATGGTGATGTCTGACTGGGGCACGTTAAGCCGCAGGGTTTGGTGCAGTCGGTCCCACCAGGGAAAAATGACGCCGTAGTTGGAGTTGGTTTCTTCACGCACCTGGGAGTGGTGGATGCCGTGCATACGAGGGGTAACCAGCAGCCAGGTGAGCCGCCGCTCTAGGGCCAGCGGTAGCCGCAGATTGCTGTGGTGAAATAGGGTGTTGGACTGGTAAACCAGCTCATAGAGCAAATAGGTGCCCAGGGATGCTCCAATTAGCGCGACCTGGGCCGCCCGCAGCCCCGCCGAAAACACCATTTCGCCAAAGTGGAAGCGAAACCCGGTCGAGACATCGAGGTCGGGGTCGATGTGGTGGGCATTGTGAAAACGCCACAGGAAGGGAATGCCGTGGTTGGCCCGATGCCAGTAGTAGAAGGTCAGATCGAGCAGCAGAAAAGCTGCCGCCCCTGTGACCAGCGGCGGCATCGGCAGCCACCGCACCAGCCCAAAACCCTGCCCCTCGGCCCGCTGAATGGTGAAGTAGGCGGCGGTTTGCACCACGGCCAGGTTGAGCAACGCCGCGATCGCCGTTACCCCAGCGTTCACCTTCAGCCGCTGCCATAGCGGTCGGGTGGGCTGCCGCAGGGGCCGCACTCGCTCAGCTAAAAACAGCGCGAGAAAGATGGCCCCAATCAAACCGGGCAGAACCAAAACAGCTGCGATCGCAAGAGAATTAGGCATTGACTTGCTTACGTGTCATCAGATAGCCCACTCCGATCAGCCCAAAGCCCATTAGAAAGAAGGCGATGTCGTACACCAAAAAATTGGGTACCTGCCGAATGTGGTGCAGCCCCAGCAGGGCGTGAAAAACGATGCTATCGAAGAAGTGAAATCCGCCCCAGCCGATCAAAATCCAGCCGATAAACGCTGGTGTGGTGAGCGGCACCACTGGGCTCTGCTGAATACTGCGCCACAGCACGCCCAACCCAAGCACCGTAATCAGCCACATGCCAGCGCCAAAAACACCATCGCCCACCACATTGCGGCGTAAACCCACCAGGGTATCCATCGGCACCCGGCCCGAAATCATGTGGTGCCACTGCAGCAGCATGTGCAGCACAATGGCATCGATGAATCCGCCCAGGCCAAAGCCCAGCAAAAAACCTGCCAGCTGGAATGCTTTTGTGGGTAGCAGGAAGGATTTTGGACTTTCCATAGATCGGATTGCTCAATGGTGGGGGCCGAGGCTAGCTCAGAGAAAGGGCTGGGTCAGGCCTTTAGCAATTCCTTCCTCTGAACATCGCGTTCAAAAACTAAGACTGAGGCATGGGATAAATAGCCCAGGCCTGAATATTGTGATCGGTTAAAGCCGACTCAACCTGGTTAATTTCGGCCTGGGAGCCATCGATAACTACCATAAAGTCTTGGTTAATTAAGCGATCGCTAAAGCCCCCCACTTTCTCTTCAGGAAGGCCTAGAGACTTCAGCCCTTCCTTTAAATTTTGGGTCGCTAAAGCTCCGGCCCCCTGCCCAGCCATAACGCCAGCAAATGCGGCCCCCGCAGAGCCCGCCGCCAGCACCGCCCCTAACCCGCCAGGAATGGCAAACGCGCTTAGCCCACCCAGCAAACCGCCCCAGAGGGCTCCGGTATTCAACTGTTCAGGCAGTCGCCTGGAGGCATTAATATCCTGCCCCTGAACCTGGTGCCCTGTTTTAGCGCCGCCTGCCACCGTATCTTTTTCTAGCTGCTTGGCCACAATTGACACCTGAACCATCGGAAAGCCAGAGGACTCTAGCGCTCGAACCGCTTTTTCGGCCTGCTCTTCCTCAGGGAAAAACCCGATGCCTCTGTGGGTGAATTGCTCTGCCATAGGTGTGTCCTCGTTATCCAATGATCCAACGTTGTGAGGCGCTCTGGTAGCGCTCACCTTCATCCTTTTTGTTTTGGCGGCAAGCCTCATCGTCCGGCGGGCATAACCTTTTTAATGCGGCTTGATGCGATCGCCGCCGCGCCAGTTACCGGCTCTTTCTACCCAACGATTGATTTATCGCTGGCGCTTATTTGTCTCGCTTGCCAGAGGATGATCGCCATTTGGGTTCCTAGGCTGATGGCATCGGTCCCCAAACATTTTTGTTTTTTTGTTTTTAAGAGAATGAATTGTCTAGAGGTTCGATTTGATTTAGGGAGGACTTCTAATTTCGTTGATAGTTATTGATAGAACAAGCCTATGCATCTCTACAGTTCTGAATTTTTAACCGGCACGTCTATTCCTTACCGCTACACCTGCGATGGTGAAAACCTGTCGCCGCCGCTCAACTGGGCCGACCCACCGGCTGAGGCGCGCAGCTTTGCGCTGATTGTGCGCGATCGCGACACCCCCAACCAGTTCACCCACTGGGTGCTCTACAATCTGCCCGCCGACCTGCGCGAACTGCCCGCCGGGCTGCCCCAGCAGGAAACCCTGCCCAACGGTGGTCAGCAGGGCAAAAACGATTTTGACCAGATCGGGTTTGGCGGCCCCTGCCCACCCCAGGGCACCCACCGCTATTTCTTTAAGCTCTACGCCCTCGACCAGCCGCTCGATGTGGCCGCTGGGGCCAGCGAGGACGAGGTTTTGCAGGCCATGCGCGATCGCACCCTGGCGGCGGCAGAGCTGATGGGCCTCTACGGCAGAGCCGAATTTTAAGCCAAATTGTAGAAGCACAATCATGACCCAACCCACCTTTCACGACGAGCAAAGCCTGGCCGATGCTGCCGAAGACCTGGGTAACCAGGCGCTACAGCGGGGCCTCATCCACAGCTTTGTGGTGCGCCACTTTGCCGACAGCCGCCAGTTCTACATCCCCGACGAAAACCACGACCCCCTCACCCCAGAGGAGGCCTACATGCAGTTCAAAGCCTGCATCGATCAAGCTGATTAGGGGATTTCTAGGGAAAAACTTACCTTGCCATTCCCGCCCAAGCGCGAATCCAGCACCAGAGCTTCTTGAGGTCGGGGGTCTTCTTTTCCAAAGAACGCCTTAAAGCCCCAGGCAATCGCCGCCAACCAACGCTCGCTTTGCAAAAACAGGGCAGGAGCGCCAAGATTAAGGGGCAGCGATCGCAGTGAGTCGCTGCTGTCCTCAGCAACCGATCATGGCATCGTCCTCCAACATCATCATCATTGGCAGCGGCATTGGCGGCCTGTGCTGCGGCGCGCTGCTGGCTCGCTATGGCCATCGCGTCACCATTTGCGAAAGCCACACCATTGCTGGCGGGGCCGCCCACGGCTTTGAGCGCGGCGGCTACACCTTTGACTCTGGCCCATCGCTCTATTCGGGCCTGTCGTACCGAGGCTCGACTAACCCCCTGCGGCACGTGCTCGATGCCGTGGGGGAAGGCGACAGCATTACCTGGGCCAACTACGACACCTGGGGCGTTCGCATTCCCGAGGGCGACTTTGACACTACCGTCGGCAACGACCAGTTTGCCGAGGTGCTGCAAACCCTGCGCGGCGAGGCCGCTGTAGAAGACTGGCGACGACTGCAAAACGTGATGGAGCCCCTGGGCAAAGCCGCTACCGCCCTGCCTCCTGCGGCTCTGCGACTGGATCTGGGTGCCCTGCAAACCGTCGCCCCCTACGGCTGGGATTTATTGCGCAATGCTCCGGCATTGACCCAATCCAGCAAACCCTTCAGCACCGTGCTCGATCGCACCACCCAAGACCCCTTCATTCGCCACTGGATGAACCTGCTCTGCTTTTTGCTCTCTGGCCTGCCCGCCGAGGGCACCAGCACCGCCGAAATGGCCTTTATGTTTGCCGAATGGTACCGCCCCGGCGTCACCCTCGACTACCCCATCGGCGGCAGCGCAGCGATGGTCGATGCCCTGGTGCGCGGCCTGGAGAAACATGGCGGCACCCTGCGGCTGGGGGCACACGTCGAGCAGATTTTGGTAGACGGTGGTCGGGCTACCGGGGTGGCGCTGCGATCGGGCGAAACCATCACCGCCGACACCGTCATCTCCAACGCCTCCATTTGGGACACCCTAAAGCTGGTGCCTGAGGTTGCACTGCCCAAAGCCTTCGTAGAAGAACGCCAGGCCACCCCCGAGTGCCCCAGCTTTTTGCACCTGCACCTGGGCATCGATGGCGCAGGCTTGCCCGAAGATTTAGCCTGCCACTACATCACGATCGAAGACTGGGAACGGGGCATTGATGCGCCCCAAAACCTGATTGTGATGTCGATTCCCACGGTGCTCGACCCGTCGCTGGCCCCGCCGGGCAAGCACACCATCCACGTCTACACCCCCGCCACCGAACCCTACGAGCTGTGGCAGGGGCTCGATCGCCGCAGTGACGAGTACGCAGCATTAAAGAAAGAACGGGCGGAACCCCTCTGGCGCGCCCTGGCGCGCATCATCCCCGACGTGCGCCAGCGGGTGGAGGTGGAGCTGGTGGGCACGCCCCTCACCCACGAGCGCTTTTTGCGCTGCCATCGGGGCAGCTACGGCCCCGCCATTTCGGCCCAGGACGGCCTGTTTCCAGGGCCAAAAACGCCGCTGGAGGGGCTGCTGTGCGTGGGCGGTTCGACCTTCCCCGGCATTGGCCTGCCTGCGGTGGCGGCCTGCGGGCTGATTACGGCAAACACGCTAGCGACCGTTAGCCAGCAGCGTCAGATGTTGCGCGAGGTGCTGGGGTAGGGGCGTTGGCCCTCCTCAACCGGCCCTTGACCCTCGCGTTTAGGGACTGGGCTTTGTCGTACTCCCTTCAGAGTCGGGTGTTTGCCCATCTCGCTTATCAATCTGCACCGGGATATTGCTCAGGTGCCTTCCCGTGCGACTCGATTATTTTGCCGAGGGCTTTGGCGGACTCGCCCTTGGCCTGCTGAGTCTTTTTCACCTTAGCGTTCTGAAAGCCCTTGGGGGGGGCAGGCTCCGCCTCAGGCTCTACGGCCTCTAGCACGACTTCAAACTGCCAGCGATCGCCAAAGTCGTACATATACTCCATGGTGCTACCCACCAAGAGCGGTAAATTGCCGATTTTGACCTCATCGCTGAACAGGTCTGCGCTGCTGGCAAAGGGGTGAAAGGCCTTTATGGTCAGACCAGTAGGAGTTTTGTAGGTAAACATATCCAGGTGGTCGTCGTCGAAATCGACCGACGCGCGAATCAGGTCGCTGAAGTCGGCCAGGGTGGCCTCTCCAGCGATCGCAATCCGCCGCCAGATCTTGCCTAGCGTGACCTTAAATATGTGCCGTCCGGGGCGAAACTCAACCGTGGGCAACGCCAGACACCGCTGCCACTTTGGGAAGTAGGGCTTTAGCAGCGGTTGCAAGTCGCCCAGGGGCAGAGTGGGGTCAAGGGTACCTGGCCAGTCTTGAAACATGACCTGGTTTGCGTTGCCGATCGCAGTCATCAGCGCTTTACCCCAGGGTTCGGCTGTAATCTTTTTGAAGCGCCAGCCTTTGCCAGGCTCGGGCTGGCCGGGGGTGATCGCAATCAGCCCAAACATCTCCATCAGGGCCAGGTTGTGAAAGCCTAAAAAGTAGTTGTATTGGTCCTGGGCGTTGTAGTCGGAGAAGGTGGCGCTGGCTGTCTTGGTCAGCCTAGGCCAGACTTGCAGACAGCGATCGCCCATCATCAGCGGCCCGGCTCGCTCGTCGCCCAAAATTTCGGGATGGCTACGCAAAAACCACACTTCCAGCAGCGATAGATATTGTTCGGTAGGGTTGAGCTGCTGCCACGATCGGTAGATTGCTGGGTTCAGCACCAGCTTGGCCTTTTTGCCCTCAGTGACGATTGTGGCCAGCCCCGTCGCTCGCAGCAGCAGGTACAGCCCGTGAACATTGGGGTAAGACTTTTGTACGGGCCGCTGCATGGCAATCTTGATGGGATTGCTCAGCCGCTGGTTGAGATCTGCTGCTACCTTAGCGGGCATGTGCTGAAGCTTGCCGCTGACCGACACGCTCTGGTTCTCCAGCACGTCTAGAACCGTTTGCAGATCGTGCAGAATGGTGCCGGGAGCTGTTTCGGTAATGGTTTGTTGCTTTAGTGTGGCCTGGTCGGCGTCCGCAAGGGCGATCGCTGTACTCCAATCGATCTCCTGCAAGCGCTCCCTCAGGGCAGCAGCATCGGCGGGGGAGTCTGGATCGTCATCCAACTCAGCCATTAGCTGCTCGGCAGCATCGGGGTCCATCTTCATGAGACCGCCAAAAAACTGCGTCACCAGCTGCATAGGGTTGACCATTTCCCCCTCGGCAGGTAGCGCAATGCCCAACTCTTTAAAGGCCCGCTGCATATCGGCGGGCGGGGTGGTCATCTCAAAGGATTCTGTCAAAAATTCTGCCGGGAGCATCGGCACTGTAGGCGGCAGCGGCGGACTAGCCGGCAAATTGCGGTTGTACTCTTGCCGAAAGGCATCTAATCCCGCCTGAGTGGTCATATCGAAGCCCGCTGCCATGCCCTGGGTGAGAAAGCTTTTGGCGATGCCGCCCCGATCTGGGTCAAACATCCATTTTGGAAACTGGGTTTCGATCGATCGCAGGTACTTGGCGATCGCCTTGGCGCTGCGAACCTTGTAGACCTCATCAATAAACGTCCAGAAGGCCACCAGTTCATCAATGGCCCCATCGGTATCGCTCGGTTCAAGCAGCGTCAGCTTGCGGGGCAGAATGTACTCCATCACCTCCTGCACATTGGCCTTGGTCATTTTTGGCAACGTATAGCCGCCGTAGACGTAGGCCATTTCGATGAAAGTGCCAATCCAGTTGCCCCCTTCGGGGTTGCGCTTAATGTAGGCCTTGCCAGTCTTAGAGTTGGCAAACGCCTCTAGCGCCCCGTAGATATGGTCTTCTAGCAGCGGCTCGGCATCGTCGTAGTCGAGATTGTCTAGCTGACGAATGTTGAAGGCCATGACCCATAGCTCCTGACAGCTCAGCAGGGGAATAACTGCCTACAGGCTACCGCGAGGGTCTGATTTCTCTAAGGGAATGTTTACAAGTTCTTTACGCTTAGAGATCTGCGGGGTATTGGTGTACCAGGTAGCCAGGTTTCGACTTCGCTCAACCTTCAGCATCGAGGGCTGAGCGAAGTCGAAGCCCGATCGGCAGGTACCTTCTTCAGCGATCGAGGGCTGAGCGAAGTCGAAGCCCGATCGGCAGGTACCTTATTGTCTTGCGAGTCCCTTACTGTTGAACCGGATCGCGCCAAAACGTCAGGTTTTCGCCAATCGGCTGCAGCGTGGTGCCGGGGTAATAGAACTGCAAAATGCGCGGGTAGCTCCAGCCCAGGTTGCCCAGCCGGTACGACCCGGTCTGGCTCATGCCCACGCCGTGACCCCAGCCGCCGCCCACAAAGGCATAGCCCACAAGTTGAGAACTGGCTGCCGGAGGCGACCCTTCCGTTACCGGAGCCGTGCCCACAGCGGCTGGAGTTGAGTACATGGGCTCGACGTAGAACAGCAGGCTGCGGGGAGCGGTCAGCACGCGCACAATTTCGTCTTTTTTGAGCTGCACAACGCCCAGATCGGTTTCGATGTCGATCGCCTGTACCCGACCCGAGTTGGCCCGTTCAGAAACCCGCACCGATTTTACCTGGCTCAGCCCGGCCATGGGGTGCTGTCGTTTGCTCAGATATCCCTTGAGATCCTGGGTGATTTCGGTCAGGGTGCTTTCGTTGCGCCAGCGAAAGAGCTGCCAGGTGTCTTCGTTGAACCCCTCATCGATCGCCATGAACCGGCGAATGCTCTCCTCAGAGTTGAGCGGGTACTGGTTGATATTCCACAGGCCGTAGACCGAGTCGACCACGGGGCGCAGGTAGGGGCGATCGGGGCCATCCCACACGTCGCTAAAGGCAGCAGTAACCCCGCCCGTGGTGGAAGAATACAGCGCATCGACCAGCTCGTTTTCGTAGGTGAGCACCTGGCCCTGGGTGGCCTGAATCGCATGGTCGGCGACGGGCGCAGTACCCGTGAGACCCCGGTACACCTGGCACTGGGTGTCGGCGCAGAGCTGATAGTCGTCGATCGCAAACCGACGCAGGTTGCGCAGCGCATAGGTGCGGGCCAGCACCGTCTGAGCCTGAATGGCGGGCACTGGGGCGCTGGGGCCAATTTCGTGGGGCACCACGCCGCGCAGGTAGGTTTCGATCGGCACGCTGTTGACCAGGGTGTAGGTACCGTAGGTGTTGGGCTGTACCCGCAGGGTGCCGCCGTAGACGCGGGTGACGGGCGTTTCCCCAGTTTGAATGACCCGCACCCGCCCGCCGCTGGCGCGAATGTCGAGGGTATCGCGCTGGTAGCGGTAGCCGTTGGCCTCAAAGTAGGCTTTAGGAATTTGGCCCACCACCTCGCTGTCGAGAAAGACTTCGGTAAAGCCCTGGGCCTGCAGGTTTTGCACCAGCAGTCGCCGCACCAGGGGGCTGTTGTAGGTGTCGCGGTTGGCCCACACTTCCCAACTGCCGGGCTGGGCAATTTCGGGCTCAATGCCGCGCTGTCGCCACTGCTCGGCGCTGTACTCGGCGGTTTCGAAGCTGCGGTGGTTGCTGAGCACGACGCGCTCGCCCAGGGTGGCTTCGGGCAGCGGTTCAGGGGCCAGGCTCAGCACCACCCGGCTGGTGGTGACGGTCTGGGGCTGGCCCTGGGTTTCAAAGCTGAGGGTGAGCTGCTCGCCGGGCAGGGCTTCGAGGGTGATGCGGTCCTGCAGGTTTTCGCCAAAGCGCTGCACAATGCCGACCTGAATGACCGGGTTTTGGGCGGCGGGGGCTGGGGCGGCTATGGCGGTGGTGAGGGCGATCGCAATTCCTCCCACGGTACCTAGCCAGCGCGATCGCGGGTTGCCCAGGGGCCGAAACTGAAATCGGGGCAGGGAGAGCGAAGCCATAGTGCGCAAACGAAGTAGAGTGCTGCCCGCCGATGGTGCGATCGGGCCAAAGAAATTCTAGCGGCTTCAGACCATTAGGGTGGGAATCTTTTGTCAACCTAAATTTATAGAGGATTTGTGATCTTGTTGATTATGCCAAAATAGCTCTATAGAACTGGTGGGTTGTACAGACGACTACCTCTGAGTTAGTAGGTTGGGTTGAGCTAGCGAAACCCAACATCTGTTTTTAGTTGAGCAGTTCATCTACGTATCCTAGGTTTATTTCTAAGGGTAATTCCCAGGGCCATTTCATTCTCAAGGAAGGCTGAAGATGCTAGAGTTTCAGGCTGATTCATCTTTTCCTTAGGCTCTATGCATCTTTCTCCTCCATCCCCTGCTACGGTTCCCCAAACCCACCCTGAG
>NZ_JBNXVS010000069.1:0-20449 GCF_050565655.1 Nodosilinea sp. AN01ver1
GCCGTCCGAAAGCGACTCTCGCCCGTTTTTGACAACTTGTTGGCTCTGGCAGTGAGGACAATCCATCAGGCTGAAGTAGTTGCACTACAGCCATTTTACTTATCAACGCCTAGCAGACCAGTGCCGAGTGCAGGATATCTTGCTTGCCATTGAAACAATTCAGCAGCGCATCCAAGGCCTTGATTTTCAGGCGTTTGAAGATCATCCAATTCTGGACATCCCAGCTAAAACAGGTTCATCCTTCTGAACCTCATGGATCTTAATCAGCGCTGCCAGCTGTCGCCGCATGATGATACCCGGCTGATCTGACGGCATGTGCTGTTCACAGGACACGTCCACTGGGGTGTCGTAGTCGGTCGATTCCAGCACCACTTTGTCTTCGTTCACCACCTGGCGATCGAAGGCGATAATCGACTCGGCGCTGGCGTCGGCCTCACTGTCGTTGCGAATGCAGAACTGCACGAGCTGGGAGGTGCGATCGCTCACCGGAGTCGCTGCCGTAAAGATCAAATGCATCAGCCCGTTGGGGTAGGTGATCTTCAGCGTGCGGCTAAAGGGCACGTACCAGGTCGATTCCACCTCGCGCACGGTCAGGCGATCGGGAATGTTGAGGTTCTTTTGCTGGGTGGGCGGGTTTACAACAGGCACGGTGGCGTACACCTTCAGCCCCAGCTCCAGCGGCACAATCTCTGACCTGGCGGGCTTAGGCTGCTCGGTCACCCCAAACGATTCGGCGTGGACGATGCTGAAGTGGGCATTGTCAAAAGAGTTTTCCATCACCCGCAGGCCGCTGCACTGCCAGGGCTCGTAGAACTGGGGAATGAGCCGATTTTCGGACACCTCGGCCTCAGAAATTTCCGGCAGCGGTAGTAAGGGATCCTCCGATAAACACACCCATACATAGCCGTAGCGTTCTGCACACTGGAAGGCATCAACCCGATAGGTTTTAGGAATCGCTACGCCGGGATCGAGCTGGGGCACGTTCGCACAGGATCCATCGGCGTTATAGGACCAGCCGTGGTAAGGGCAGCGCACGCAGCCGTTTTGCACAATGCCCATCGAGAGTTTGGCGGAGCGGTGGCAGCAGCGATCGCGCAGGGCAGCAGGCTCCCCCTCTGTCGTCAGCCACAGCACCAGGGGTTCGCCCAGCAGCGTAAAGGATTGTGGGCCGTCGGTGAGATCGGCGATCGGCATGACGGGGTACCAGAAGCGGCGCAGGACGGGGTGTTGGGTGACGAGCATGGGTGATCCTTAGAGGTAGGTGGGTCGCGTCCCCTGAGCGGAGTCGAAGGGGTGCGTGGGTAGATGGGTGGGAGAGTGAAGGGGTGGATGGGTGAGCCCTGGATATCGCCTGAGCTAAGGGGGAACAGGTTTAGGGTTCTTGCGGTTGGGATTGCTGCCAGTGCTTCATTTCTTCGGCGATAAAGTGGTTGACCAGGTCGCGGTAGAGGGACTCGATCGCATCTCCGTTTAGCCCCTCGGTTTCGGCCCAGACCCGGCGCTGCTGGAGCATGGACTCGAATCGCTCTGGCGCTTTGACCGCAGTCTCGCTGGTTTTGAATTTAGCTGCGGCTTTGACATAGGCAAAGCGCTGACCCAACAGGGCAATCACCTGGCGATCGAGGCGATCGATTTCGGCGCGAATGTCGGCCATAGTCTGACACTGCTCAGGAGTATTCATGGCATCAGGATGAATGTGGGTTAATGCGCCACTGTAGTCCATTAGCCGTAGGGTGGGCACGGCCCACCATCAACTTACGCTCGCTTTCTCAAGAATTTTGGCCGTTGGGGAAGGCTGGTTCTGCCGCCGCTGCTCAACCTCGCCGTGCTCCCTCAGCAGTTTGGCCAGCCGATGGCGCATAAGAATACCGGGGCGATCGCTGGCCATGTGCTGCTCTGCGGCCAAACTCAGCGGCGCATCGTAGTCGGTGCCCTCCAGAATTACCCGATCTTCGGCGGTAACCTGGCGATCGAACGCGATGATGTCGGCGGCTTTGGCTTCCGCCTCGGTGTCGTTGCGCAGGCAAAACTGCACGACTTGAGAATGCTGGTCGTCGATGGGCGTGTAGGCCGTGAAAATGATGTGCTCTAGCCCGTTCGGGTACTGAATTTTGAGGGTGCGGGCGAAGGGCATATACCAGGTGCGAGTGTTGGTACGAATCGTCTTTTCAGCGGCAATGCCAAGGTTCTTCTTTTGCAGGTCGGGGTTGAGCACCTCCAACCAGTGCCTCATCACAAAGCCAAAGTCGGTTTCGGTCACGTCGTCAATCGGCGGCGGCTGCGGGTTCGACATATCGCCCCACGAGCTGGCGTGAACGAAGTGCCCGTGGGCGCTGTCAAAAGAGTTCTCGATCGCGCGCAGCCCCCCCACTTTCCAGGGTTCGTAGAACTCGTGGATGAACCGAAAATTGCTGTCGGCAAATTCTGGAATTTCGGGAATCGGCTGGAGCGGATTTTCATCCAAACAGACCCAGACGTAGCCGTAGCGCTCAACGCATTGGAAGGCATCGATCCGGTAGGTTTTGGGGATTGCCGCATCGGCATCGAGCTGAGGCACGTTGACGCAGGTGCCCTCGGCGTCGTATTGCCAGCCGTGGTAGGGGCAGCGCACGCAGCCGTCTTTTACAATGCCTTTTGAGAGCTGGGCGGAACGGTGACAGCAGCGATCGCGCAGTGCCGCCGGTTGCCCATTTTCGTCGATCCATAGCACCAGCGGTTCGCCCATCAGCGTGAACGATTGAGGACCATTAATTAGATGATCTAGCGGAATGACGGGGTACCAGAAGCGCCGCAGCACGGGTTGTTGAGTAGTCAGCATAGGGGTCTCCGGTAGGGGTAAGGGGGCGTAGGGTGCATTCGCGAAGCGCAGCGAAGCAATGCACCGATCTCCTATAAAGAATTCCGTTAACGCAATGGAATGCAAATATGTCCGTTACAAGATGCTCTAGCGGTGCATTGCGGCACGGGGAGTTAAGAGTTGTAGGCCGGGTTCGGGGAGCCGCGAATGCACCCTACGTAGATCGGCTAATTTTCATGTTTCATGGCGCTGGAGTGCCAATTCTTGAGCAAAACGTTCGATAGGGCTGAGAGAGCGGCAAAAATGGCGATCCCCGACACCGTAATCAGCAGCAGCGCCGCAAACATCCGAGGAATTTGCAGGTTGTAGCCCGCGATCAAAATTTGGTAGGCCAGCCCCGATTGGGCACCGCCAGTTCCCGCGACAAATTCCGCTACCACTGCCCCAATCAGCGCCAGGCCGCCGCTAATCCGCAGGCCCGCAAGAAAGTAGGGCAGGCTGGTGGGCAGCCGCAGGTACCACAGGGTTTGCCAGCGACTGGCTTTGTTGAGCTTAAATAGGTTCACTAGCGACGGGTCGGTGCTGTTCAGCCCCAGCACGGTGTTCGACACGATGGGAAAGAAGGCGACTATCCAGGCGCAGACCACCAGGGCGGCGAAGGTGTTGTTCTTGAGCCAGATGATGATCAGGGGCGCGACGGCGACGATGGGCGTGGTTTGCAGCAGCACGGCGTAGGGAAAGAAGCTGCGTTCGATCCACTTGCTCTGGGCAAAAAGAATGGCGACGAAAAGCCCCGACAGCGTGGCGGCCACCAGGGCTGTGAAGGCGATTTTCATCGTCACAAACCAGGAGGGAAATAGCGTGGGCCAATCCTTTGCCAGGGTCTGCAGAATGAGGATGGGGCCGGGCAGCAGGTAGGGAGGCGTGTTGGTAATGCGCACAGCCAGTTCCCAGGCGGTGAGCAGGATGAGGCCGACGATAACTGGAGCCAGCACGTCGGGGGAGAGTAGCGACTTCACCCACCGAAGCTGTGTTTGGGGTCGTTCTAGGGCGGGAAACAGCATGGCAGTACCGGTTTTGGATTTTGGACTTGTGGTGAGCTTGTCAAACTATCAGGGATGTTGGATTGGGGCGACTAGAAACTCGGTTTCGTTTTCGCTTTTCAAAGGCAGAACTGGCCTGCTGACCGAGAAACCGGATTTCTCTGCCAGTTAAAGGGGTAGGTTGGGTGGAGCGCTAGCGGAACCCAACTAAAGAGTTGATTGTGTTGGGTTACACTCCGTTCCACCCAACCTACAAATGAGATCTGCTAAAGGGCCAGCGCCAGGGGTTCGCCCATGGCTGTAGACAAACTGTGGGAGACATCGCGGCAGTAGCGGTTGAACTGGGCTGAGGTGCGGTAGTCGGGGTCGCGGGGGTGAGGGCTGTCGATCGCAATATCGGCTACCACGCGCCCCGGCTTTGAGGCCATTACCACGACTCGGTGGGCCAGGTATACCGCCTCATAAATGCTGTGGGTGACGAACAGAATAGTCAGGTTGCGCTGGTGCTGAAGGGTGAGCAAATCCTGATTGAGCTTGCCACGAGTCATTTCATCCAGGGCACCGAAGGGTTCATCCATCAGCAGCACGTTGGGCTGGGTGACCAGGGCACGGGCGATCGAGACGCGCATTTTCATGCCGCCGGAGAGTTCGCGGGGGTAGACTCGCTCAAAACCCTGCAGGCCGACCTGGGCGATCGCCTCCGATGCCAGCTCCAGCGCCTGCCGTTTCGGCACCTTGGCCAGCTTCAGCGGCAGCCGAATGTTATCCATTACCGTGGCCCAGGGCATCAGCGCTGCCTCTTGAAAGACGTAGGCCAACCTGTGGTCGCCGCTTTGCCAGGTCATGCGCCCGGTGGTCAGGTCGCCCAGTTCTGAGATAATTCGCAGCACCGTGCTCTTACCGCAGCCCGACGGCCCCACCAGGCTGGTGATGGTGCCCGGCTCGACGGCGAGGCTAAAGTCTTGCAGGGCCACGGTGCCGTTGGCGTAGGTTTTGCCCACCTGCTCCAGGGTGAGAATGGGTTGGGTCTGCATGGCGATCGCGCTCGTTGACGTTGAAACAATCATCGGCCAAGCCTCCGGCCTGGAGGGTCATGGGTGAACAATTCGATGCGTAACGGTGCTATGTAGGCGATCGCTTAGGCCTGGTAAGCCTCTGGCCCCTTGTTCACAAACTCCAGCGAATAGGCCTGCTTGTAGTCCACCGAGTCTTCAAACGCGCCCAGATCAGACATTGTGGTAAAAATTTCCTGCCAGCGATCGTCGGTCATCGCGCCAATGCCTTGGGTCTCGGCCTCGCCGCTATTAATAATGCCGTACTCGTTGAGCTTGGCGAGGCCAAAGGCCAGCTGCTCATCGCTCATTTCGGGGTTGTCTTGCTTGATCAGCTCATTGCCAGGGGCAGGATCCGTTAGATAGCTATACCAGCCCTTAATCGAGGCATCTACAAACCGCTGCACCAGGTCAGGGTTGCCCTCCATAATTTCGCGGCGGGTTTCAATGGTGGTGGTGTAGTTGGGGTAGCCATGGTCGGCCATCAGCAGCACCACCGGCTCAAAGCCACCCTCTTTCTCAATGGCAAAGGGTTCGGAGGTAATGTAGCCCTGCTGCACCACGTTTTTATCGGCCACAAACGGTCCTACATTAAAGGTATAAACCCCCATCTGGTCGTCGCTGAGGCCGTACTTCGCCTTGATAAAGGGCCAGAAGGTAGTGTGGGCGCTGGTCGACATCAGAATGGTTTTGCCCTTCAGGTCTTCAAACGACTCAATCCCCGCATTGGGGTGGGCCATCAGCGCCTGGGGATCTTTCTGGAAAATAGCGGCTACCGTCACCTTAGGCACCCCTTCTTGAATGGAGTTGATGGCGTCGATCGCGTAGCCCATCTTAAAGTCGTGCGCCCCGGCCATTAGCAGCTGGTTGCCGTTCACTTGGGGGCCGCCCATGCTGATGGTGACATCCAGCCCGTGGTCGGCGTAAATGCCGGTGGCCACCGCCTGGTAAAAGCCGCCGTGCTCGGCCTGGGCAAACCAGCTAGTGCCAAAGGTCACTTTATCCAGTTCGCCCGAAGCCGCAGAGGCATCAGCCGGGGTCGATGCATTTTGCGAACCGCCACCAGCGCAGGCTGCCAGCGCCCCCGCCCCCAAAGCCAGAGAGCTGTAGCGCAAAAACCGCCGCCGATTGAGAGCCAGGGCAAAAGAATCAGGAGTACGAGGAAACGTCATAGCAAAAGCCTAAGTAGATGAACCTAAGTAGATGAAACAGTCAAACAACGAGCGAAGCGAGAACCGACCAATACCCTCTCATGAAATCCTTGAGGCTCAGTATCCAGAACAGAGAGGGTTACGTATACTGAACCTACAATAATGAATACCTCAGGGTATTAAGCCCTGAATTCAGCGTTGTATACAAGAGACGTTAAGGGCTGCAAACCGTAACTTCCGTAGTCTCAGATACCGTTATTTGTTCTTTTTGACATTGGAGTGCGATCGTGGCCAAAGCAGGTTATCAGGCTCCTAAGGCCCAGGCTACCAAGATCAGCCATAAAAAATCTGGCAGCAGCGTCGATCGTATCTACCAGCAGCTCAAGCAGATGGCGATGACCTACAAGTTTCGCCCCGGCGAGCCGCTCAACGAAGTCGAACTCGCCGCCTCTTTTGGGGTCAGCCGCACGCCCCTGCGCGAAGTGCTCAACCGCCTGGTGGCCGAGGGTCTGCTCGACTTTGTGCCCCGCAAGGGTTTTTCCTGCAAACCACTCGATACCAAGCGCGTGTTTGACCTCTACGAAGTGCGCTGCGGCCTGGAGATGATGAGTGCCAAGCTAGCCACCCAGCGCGCCAGCGACGACGAAATCGAAGCTTTGACTCAGTTCTGGAAAGCCGCCGCCGAAAAATTCTGCACCCTGCCCCCGGTAGACTGCGCCCGCTGCGACGAAACCTTCCACGAGCGGTTGGCGGAACTATCGCAAAATAGCGAGCTGCTGCACATGCTGCAAAACGTCAACGCCCGCGCCCACTATCTGCGGCTGATCTCTATGGAGCAAGAGCCCTACCGCCGCAACACCTGCGCCGAGCACCAGCTGATTTTGCAAGCTATTCAAGACCGCAATGTGGACGCGGCAGTGAACTGTATGGCGGCCCACGTCAGCCTGCGCCAGGAGCAGCTGGTGGAAGTGATCAAAGAAGGCGTGGCGCGGCTTTATATGAGCTGAGTATCTTTATCTTTCGAGTTGTTGTGGCTTGTCCAGCAACCTGAAAACAACGTGAATGCTATTGTGCAATCAATTAAGATGTCAAAAATTCCATGGAAAATAAAAACCAGGATTTACCCGAAAATGTTCAAGAATTGATTAGGAATCTGCCTGAAGATCGGCGGGAGAATCTTGAGGAGATGACTCAGATTGCAGTTAGGCATATGGAAACCGTTGTCCTACCTAAGCAAAAATTCATATACCCTGAAGTACAAGTTTTATCTCAATCACCTCTAAAAAAAGATGTTCAGCGTCAAGTCTTAGGCTTTGACACCGTTGTTCTAGAGGGTGGCGAAATTAAAACTATTCATAAATCAGCCGAATACTTCACTGAAAGCTTGGGAAGCGATACTACGTTGGAAATGCTTCTGATTCCTGGCGGAAACTTCACTATGGGTTCACCTGAGGAAGACAACTATGTCTGTTCGCCTCCGCCGCATGAAGTGAAGGTCTCTGAATTTTACATGGGCAAGTTTCAAGTTACACAAAAGCAATGGAAAGCCATTATGCAACACAACCTCTCTGCCCATGAGGGTGATTACCTTCCCGTGGAGAATGTTTCATGGTGCGATGCTGTTGAGTTTTGCGCAAGAATTTCTGAACTTACAGGAAGAAATTACAGGTTGCCAAGCGAAGCCGAGTGGGAATATGCCTGCCGTGCTGGCACTACTACCTACTACAGTTTTGGCTCGCAAATTAACACTCGACTCGCGAATTATTGGGATATGGATGCTTCTGAAAGCTTGCCTGTAGAAACCCCCGTTCCATCAGAGGGGTGTGTCGCGGCTTATAACCCAGATGGAGTGCAGTACTTACAAACAGTGCCGGTTGGCAGTTATTTCCCAAACGCATTTGGGCTTTACGACATGCACGGTAATGTTTATGAGCTTTGCCAAGATGCCTGGCACTATGATTATACTGGCGCACCCAACGATGGCAGTTCATGGGGAACAGGCTATGATGATGGTTTAGTTGTGATTAGAGGAGGTTCGTTCGATTACTATGATTTAAACTGCTGTTCAGCGTTTCGCTCGGATACTGGGATAAGTTATAGATATCACGGCACTGGTTTTCGAGTCGCCTGCTCAGTACAGTAATTTAAAGTAGCTTAAAATAGCGTTTTTCTGCTTTTGAATGATTTTAATTTCGATTAATTAAGGTATTTTTATGGCTGCCTGAAAATCCTTTAAGGCAGTACTGCTGATGCGTTGGCTGGGTGGCGTGCTAGCAGGACCCAGCGAGGTAGACCTCTGTTGGATTTCACTACGTTTGAACTTGACTATGTCTAAAATTATGCGGCCAGTAACAGCAAATAACATTGATGGTCAAAGGCAGTTGTTGCACACCTTGTTAGAAGGGTTAGGAGAAGCATCCTCCGCTGAGATTGAGGCTGCCTTAGCGAGTCGAGAACTGGTTCAACCAGAAGATGAATTGCCTCCTGAAGTTGTCACTCATCTTCAACGGCGGATACAAGATGCGGCAAAAAAATCCGCATCTTGAAGATGGTAGTAATGCCTCAACCTTCGTTCTATGGAAAAGTCCAGTTTGAGCGCTGAGCTGGACATCAAAGGAGGGCGATCGCATCCCTACCACTTCTTAAAGTTCAAAGACCAATACAGTTCTAAGCGATATTCACCGAACAGTTGCACAAAGCCAAACTGTTGCGGTAGCAATTTGCTGTGACTGCCTCTGTTCCGATCGCCCTGCTTGAACGAGAATTGAGCTATCGAATACAGCGATCGCGGTTTTACCCAAGCGATCGGCGTTCCTCCCTAACGCTTGCTGACTAGTTGGAGGACGACGATCGCCACCATCAAGCCTGTCGCCCCTGCTGCCTGTTTGTGAGGCATGGGGGGCGGCTAGAGTGCGCGATCGCACAGCAAAACCTACTCACGCCCCAATATCAAAGGAGCTGTCATGCTTAGAACCAGCCATATTTCTGAAACAGTTCACAATCCCCAGGGCTGGGGCCAACGCTTGCAAAGCGCAGCGGCTCAGTTTTGGCGCTTTAGTCGCTTCTATGGCGACTACCAATCGCTGCCCCCAGCGGAGCGGCGGCGGTTTGTTATTGAGCGGCAGAAGCGAGGCTGATCCCCTGGCCCCAGGTTGACGAAACAGTCGGTGCCAACTGCATTTGGGGGGTGGTGGGCGGTGCCCACCCTACATTTAGGGGGCGATGCCGCTTAGCTCGGCCTGCAGGGCGGCGATCGCGTCGTATTCTTGCGCAAATACCTCGGTCAGGCGCTCGAATACGGGCAACACCTTCTTGTAAACTGTCACGTTTTCGGGGATGGGCTGGTGACGATAGGTTGCGCCAATCATGGTGCTGACCATTTCGAGCGATGGCACCCGACCCAGGCCGTGCATGCCCAGTACGGCAGCCCCCAGGCAGGAGCTCTCGTAGTGCTCTGGAATAGTCACCTCGCGGTTAAAAATATCGGCCATCATCTGTCGCCACAGGGGCGACTCGGCAAACCCGCCCGTGGCCTGAATCAGCGTGGCGGGGCCAGCAAAATCTTCCAGCGCCTTCAGCACCAGGTAGAGGTTGTAGACAATACCCTCCAGCACCGATCGCACCATATGCGATTTGGTGTGCTTGACGCTGAGGCCAAAGAACGAGGCCCGCGCGTTGGCGTTCCACAGGGGCGATCGCTCGCCCATCAGGTAGGGGTGAAACAGCAGCCCTTCTGAACCGGGGGACACCGCCGCCGCCATCTTGGTTAGCAGGCTGTAGACATCCTGGCCCAGGCGCTTGGCGGTGGCTACCTCGGCGTCGGCCAGCTGGTCACGCACCCAGCGCAGGGCAATGCCGCCGTTGTTGACCGCGCCGCCAATCACCCACTGGTGCTCGGTCAGGGGGTAGCAAAACAGCCGCTCCTGAGGGTCGGTGACGGGGCGATCGACCACCGCCCGCACCGCGCCGCTGGTGCCCACCGTGACCGCGACCAGACCGGGGGCGATCGCCCCCACCCCCAGGTTCGACAGCACACCATCGCTCGCCCCGGCAATGATCGGCGTCTCGGCCCGCAGACCCATTGCCTCGGCCATGGCGGGCTTGAGCCCCGGCAGCACGGCGGTGGTCGGCACCAGCTCAGAGAGCTGGCTGGGGTCAACTCCGGCGATCGCCAGCGCGCCCTGATCCCAGTTCAGCGTTTCCAGGTTGAGCAACCCCATCGCTGTGGCAATGGAGTGGTCGACCACATAGCGACCAATCAGCCGATAAAACACGTACTCTTTGATTGAAATAAACCGCGCCGCCCGCTGAAATAGCTCGGGCTGCTCGTGGCGCAGCCAGGCCAGCTTGACCAACGGCGACATGGGGTGAATGGGGGTGCCCGTACGCCGGTAAACCGCGTGGCCATCCATGTCGGCCTTGATGCGCTTGTCCCAGCCGGTGCTGCGGTTGTCGGCCCAGGTAATGCTGCGGCTGATTGGTTCGCCGTCCTTATCCACCAAAATCAGGCTGTGCATGGCCGCACTAAAGCTCAAGCCCAGCACCTGCGACGGGTTGAGCACGTAGGCGTCCATCACCCCCCGTACTGTTTTGACCACGGCGGTAAAAATCTCCTCCGGGTCTTGTTCGGCGGTGGCGACATCGGGGGTGTAGAGGGGGTAGGTGACCAGGGCTTTGCCCACGACTTTGCCCGTCTCGGTAAACAGCACCGACTTGGTGCTGGTGGTGCCAATATCCACCCCGATGATGTAGTTTTGGTCAGCCATGATCCTAATTAAGAGTTTTTTAGCGATCTACTTGGGCGCATTTAGAGATTGGGAGACTACCTGCCAAAGCTAGCGATCCCCCTAAATCCCCCTGAGAAAGGGGGACTTTGAAGTAAGCTTAGCCCCCCTTTTCAAAGGGGCAGGGGGGAGCAATGGATCATTAAAGTTGCACCAGATCCCCTTTCAAAGGGCCTTTAAGAGGCGACAGCGCTACAGAAACAGGCTCACAATCAGCATAATGATCAGGCCCACAACGCCAACGATGGTCTCCATCACCGTCCACGATTGCAGGGTTTGTTTCTCAGTCATACCTAAGAACTTGCCCACCAGCCAGAAGCCCGAGTCGTTGACGTGGGAGAGCACCGTGGCCCCCGATGCGATCGCAATGGTAATTGCCCCCACCATCGCCCCCGAATAGTTGGCCGCCGTTACCGCTGGGGCCACCAGGCCCGCCGCCGTCACCATCGACACCGTGGCCGAACCCTGGCTCACCCGCACCACCGTTGCAATCAAAAAGGCCAGCAGAATGATCGGCAGGTTAGAGGCGGCCATAGCGGTGGCCAGCGCTTCGCCAACGCCCGTGGCAATCAGGGTGCGGCCAAACACGCCGCCAGCCCCAGTAACCAGAATAATTAATCCAATCGGCTCAAACGATTTGGTGGCAATGCGCTGAATGTCGTTGCGGGTGTAGCCGCGCAGCGTGCCCAAAAAGTAGAACGCTAGCAGCGTCACAATCGTCAGCGCCGTAAACGGATGGCCAATAAAGGCGGCCCAGTTGCGCACAGGGTTGCCCTCGGGCAGCGTTACCCCCAGCACGGTGTTGAGCAAAATCAGCACCAGGGGAATGGCCACCAGCGTCATCACCATAGCAAAGCTGGGCAGCTCTTTCAGCGGGGTGCCCTGGGGTGGCGGAGCGGCCTCTTCCATTTCGGCAGGCACATCGAGGTGAATTTTGCTGGCAATCTTCTTGCCGAAAAACACGCCGCCGATCGCCATCGCCGGAATGCCCGCCAGTATTCCCATCAAAATGACCCAGCCCAGGTCGGCCCCCAGTAGCGAGGCCACCGCCACCGGCCCCGGCGTCGGCGGAATGAACGAGTGCCCCACCGCAATACCCGCCACCAGCGGAATGGCGTAGTACAGCAGCGATCGCCCCGTTCGCCGCCCCAGGCTATACACCAGCGGAATTGACAGAATCAGCGCCACATCAAAAAAGACCGGAATAGCAATTACCAGCCCGGCCAGCCCCAGTGCCCACTGGGCGTTGTCTTGACCAAACTTTTTTACCAAAGAGTTAGCGATCTGCTCGGCCCCGCCCGAGACCTGAAGAATCTCACCAAACATCGCCCCCAGGGCAATCACAATGGCAATGTAGCCCAGGGTGTTGCCCATCCCCTCCTGAATGACGCCAGCAATCTCAGCCGGGGGAATGCCGCCGATAATGGCGACAAAAAAGCTCACCAGCAGCAGCGCCAGAAAGGCCTGAAGCCGCAGCACAATAACCAAAAAAAGCAGTAGGGCAATGCCTAATACTGCAATGAATAACAACGAAAAGGTAGACATTTTCGAGAGTCCTGTAGGGTGATGCCCAAACGCTATGGTTGCCTAAAATGCTACGAACAACCAAATCTTACGAACTGCCATCAGCGGCGCAAAAACGTTAGAGCTTGATCAAAGTCAATCGTCCACAAGATAGATATACAGGCCGCCGACTTTGATGCACAAGGGCTGCAGCCGCTACACCAGCCAAAAGCCAACCTCAGAGATCCTAAGCATTAGTTTGAGGCTGGAGGTAATCCGGCTGGATGATTAAAGGTAAATTAACAAAAGCTAAGCTCCAGAAATCTAAAAAGATCAGATTTCTCTTAGGAGCTAATACCTTTTTTACCGACAACTCTCATCTTAAAAAGAAAGCGTCGGAGCTTAGGAATCTGATTCACAAAAATAAACTGTGATGCAGTTTTTTGGTGCAGTAATTGGCAAATTGCGACTACTGCACCAAAAAATCTCTCCCAGGTAGGGTGACTTTTTCGCTATCGATTGGGGCGATCGCGCATTGCTTTGTGGATTGTCTTCCACCTGCGCTTGCTGTTGAGGCTGGCGCGGGCATCCTGGCGCTGGTCGAGCCACTGCTGCTCGCGCTGGAGCTTGTGGTAGCTGTGCAGACGATCGCGCTCTAGAGCGCCCGATGCGATCGCTTCCTCGACCGCGCAGCCCGGCTCACCCTGGTGCCGACAGTCGCGAAACCGGCAGTCTGCCGCCAGTTCCTCAATGTCGGCAAAGGTAGCCTCCAGCCCGTCGCTGGTTGTCCACAGCTGTAGCTCCCTCATTCCCGGCGTGTCGATCAGCAGCGCCCCCGAGGGCAGGGGCAGCAGGTGCCGCCCGGTGGTGGTGTGCCGCCCCCGACTGTCGTCGTCGCGCACCGCCTGGGTCGCCTGCTGCTGAAGGCCGAGAAAGTGGTTAGTCAGCGTCGACTTGCCCACCCCCGACGAGCCAATCAGCGCCACGGTTTGCCCCAGACCCAGGTAGGGCGTGAGCTGCTCTAGCCCGGCCCCCGTCGCGGCGCTGACGGCGTGGATAGGAACACCGATGGCAACCGATTCGACCTGAGCGAGGCGATCGCCCAAATCCGTGCAGGTGTCGGCCTTATTCAGCACGATCACCGGGTTGGCCCGGCTCTCCCAGGCCGCCACCAGGTAGCGCTCGATGCGGCGCAGGTTAAAGTCGCCGTCGAGACCCGTCACCAAAAACACGGTATCCACATTGGCGGCCACCACCTGGCCCTCGGTTTTGCCGCCCGCCGCCTTGCGCACAAACGCGCTCTGCCGGGGCAGCACCGCGTGAATGGTGGCTGGGTCGCCGCGATAAAACGCCACCCAGTCGCCCACCGCTGGAAACGCCTGTTCGCTCTCGGCCTGGTGGCGAAACTGCCCCGTCACCTCTGCCCAGAGTTCGCCCGTTGGGGTCAAGAGTTGGTATGCGCCCCGGTGCTCTAGCGCCACTCGCCCCGCCTCAAAACCGGCCTCTGCCCAGGGGGCAAACGCCTGCTTGCAGGTGGCATTCCACCCGCCTAAGTTGTGTAAATTCAAGGGTTTTTCCTCAAATGAAGCCTATGTAGGGCAAGGCTTCATGCGGTCAACCCACCAGAGGTGCCGCCTAGCCTTGCCGGAAAAGAGTTACGTTGCCTGCTAATACCGACTCAGCCATAGGTCACCTCCCTGGTGCTCATGCTTGGCGCTGACTGGATGGGGTAGCTCTCGACATACCCGCTTTCAAGACTACAGCGGCGATCGCGGCGATTCCGGCCACGAGGTCAACTTTGCAGCAAATCTACAAACTTTTCTGGGCTGACTAAACTATTTCTCGGTTGGGGAACTCTAGCCCCTAGAACACTTTCTGACATAAACCAGTGACTGTTTAAGGGATAGCGATGATCAACGTTACTGCGGCCATGCTGTTGGCTCTTGGCATCACCCTCGACTCATTGGGGGAAAACCACGCGCTTTTGGCGGCGATCGGCATAGTCTTCGCCATGGCGTTCTTTTTGCTGATGTATCTGCAATATCCGGTCTTATTCATCGGTTCTGCCCGCTATCCTCTGGCTAGAAAGTGTTTTCCGTTCATTCGCTGGGCCATCTTTGGCATCTACATCGTTGACCTATCGACTACGCTCATGCGCCACTACGACGGCCCTGAGCTTAGCGTTTCCATCCACGCCTACAGCATTTGGGCTGGCGTTTACCTGGTGGTTTACAGCCTGGCCATTCTCACCGGGCCACCCAAACGGCGATGGCGCAGACCGCTGCTCAACCGCTACGGTCGCCATCGCTGGGCTGGTAAATTGGTTCCCGTTCCAGTCTCCATAACCTAACAACCCCAGCATCCGTTGGGTGCATTCCTGGCCTTAACGTCCTCGTGCTACTCCCCGTCTCGTGTTCTGGGCCACAGTGCACCACTTACGGCGTCGAGCTTCTTGCTTACATCTAGCTAGTGGTCTGTTAAGCCTTCAATTGCAGGTTGGGTGGCGCGCCAGCAAAACCCAACAAGCCCTAGATTATTGGCTAGTGTTGGGTTTCACTGCGTTCCACCCAACCTACAGCAACTACGCAACTCTTCGACCAATCCCAAAGACTCTCTGACCAATCCCAAAGACTCTCGGACCAATCCCAAAGACTCTCGGACTAGGTTCAAAGACTACTGGACTAAGCTCAGAGACTACTCGACTAAGCTCAAAGACTACTCGACTAAGCTCAAAGACTACTCGACTAAGCTCAAAGACTACTCGACTAGGCTCAGGAATTACTCAGCGCAGGAGACAATGACCTGAGGCTGAGAGTGTAACAATTCTTACTTGCGCTGGGTGGCGCGATCGCTTACATTACTCGGCTATAGCTGTCTGCGTGCAGCTTGTCTTCCCAAAAATTTGGTCAAGCGCCACTGGAAGGTGTGGGGACACCAACCAGCGGCTAACCCCGTTGACTGTCTTACCCAGTCTTGGAGGCTAAGGTTGATCATACCTGGCCGCCCTGAACTGCACATGTCTGGGGCGGCCAAGTTTTTGGGGGTTTCCTGCCCATCCATCTCTTTGGAGGAATCCCTCATGTTGTTTTATATCTCAGGGACCGGGTGCTTTGAAAGCACCCGGTCCCTCAACCCCTTACGCCTGACTACTCCCAACTCCCAGCCAGGACGCGAGCGATTGCATCACCTGATCATCGGCTCACCAGAAGGAGTGCAGGGCGCGATCAACCACCTGCACCTGCTCCAGTACGCCGAGCGCCTGGAGTGGAGTCGCCTGTTCACCATCCCAAAATCGGGGATTTTGATCACCCCAGAGCAGGGCGAAGTGTTTAGCTACCTGCTGAGGTACCGACAGGTGAGTTGATCCAAAGGGACCGGGTGCCTTGGAGGCACCCGGTCCCTGGATCGACGAGCTTTTCGCTACCGTTGGGGAACTCTACAGCCTATGGCACTCAGCAGGTAGCCCCCATGCCACGACGTTCGAGAAGCCTGGAGCCTGGGAATTACTACCATCTCTACAATCGTGGAAACAACCGCCAGAACCTCTTTTTCGAGAGGAACAACTATCTGTATTTTCTTAAGCAATTTCGTTACTACGTTGCCGAAGAAACAGTTCATGTCATTGCTTACTGCTTGATGCCTAATCACTACCACATCCTGATTTACCTACGGGACGATTCTCTGTCGGCAGCGATGCATCGATTCACGATGTCATATACCAATGCCATAAATCGTCGTTACCAAAGGTGTGGATCGTTATTTCAGGGCAGATTTCAAACCCTTCATGTCGATAACGACCGTTATCTGCTGCATCTGACCCGCTATATCCATCTGAACCCAGTGCAAGCCGGTTTTGTTGAGAAGCCCGAGGACTGGGAGTTTTCCAGTTATCACGAGTATGTGGGAATTCGGCGAGGTACTTTGCCAAAGCTGAAGTATATATCTGAACAAATCAGCACCCCTGCTGAATATCGCCAATTTATGAAATCATCAGATAAGAGTCCTCTGCACTCGATTCAACATCTTCTTTTTGAGTAAGTTTAGGGATCAGGTGCCTTAAAGGCACCTGATCCCTAAAAGCGAAAATTGTGATCGCAGCGTTGCCCAGTTCGCTAGGAGTAGTCGAAGGCGATGACAAACTTATACCCTTTGAGAGAACCGTAACTACCCCTGTAGAGCCTGCAGAATAAAGGCTGCTTACGTCGAAAATTGGAATAAGTTGATGCAATGCTGAGGAAATAAATATGGCCAAGTCAGTACGTTCCCGATGCACATGTGGTGAGACGGCTATACTGCAGAGCAATTTTTGCAAAGAGTGCTGGAGTTTGCTGTGGTGGCAGGCGATCGATCTGACGATGAAAGGTCAGCTTCGAACCCCCGTTTCTCTGGAGTTTGATGGCATGAGCCAGCACAGCCATCACAAGGTCAACAGCTTAGCCGCATAGCAGCTTGATTTGGATAGATTCGCTATCTTGTGGTCAATATAGTGGGTAAACGCAAGAATCTTTCAGAATTGACGCAATTCAGGGTGCATCTCAGCTTTGTAAATATGCTGCTTTCGTCCGACTCGGTGCCAGGAGCGTCATTCAAAAGCTGCTGTGACAATGGCATGTAATGTCTCCGAGGCTACAAGGCTAGCTAATGCTCTCTAGGCGCTAGGGTAGCCAAAACTGAGGCAAGTTCTGTAACCCCTGCCGTACCCAGTGATTGAGCGATCGCAGCGCCTGAATGTGCGGCTCATCCGGAATCACGGGCAAAATTTCGGCAGGCTGCCCCTGGCCCAGCTTTGCAATCACATGGTTCGCCGCCTCCAGCCCGGTCACGTAGGCCTTCTCCTGCGACCACGAGCCGTGGCGCGTCACAATCCAGTCGCCCGCCATGAACAGGTTGTCGAAGCTGGTGGTGGCGGGCAGCAGATAGCGGTAGCTGCCGGGGGCAAAGTGCGTCACCCCCTGGGGAATGCGCACCACAGCGTGGTCGATCACCTGCGCCTCGCCAAAGGCAGGAATGCACCCGGCCAGATCTTGCTGCACCTGGGCGATCGCCTGGTCGTCATCCAGCGGCAAGAGCTGGTTGGCGTGGTAGTAGTCGGCCTCGACTACGGTGCCCGGCTCGTCGCGGTACTCGTCGTGGAGGGCATTGAGGTCAAAGAACGTCCAGCCCGTGGTGGGGTGAAAGCCAAAGCAGGCGTTGGAGGGGCGGGGGATGGTGACTTTGCGATCGAGCCACAGCCGCGTGGCCAGCACATCGATCGCCCCTAGGTTGCGAATATCGCGGAACTCCTGGCGATCGCGCAACGCCGCCGACTGCTCCACAATCTTCTTCAGCCCGCTGATGCCCACGGCGAACACCACTGCATCGGCCTCAAACACTTCATCACCGCAGACCACCGCCGTTACCCGGTTGTTCTCTACCCACACATCCGATACCCGGTGGTCAGCGAGAATTTTGCCGCCTGCCTGGGCGATCGCCTCCGTCCAGGGTCGAAAGATCTGTGCCCCCACCGTGCCCCGACACCAGCGCACGTCAAAGTCGGGCTGGTGAGCGAGAATGAAGTAGTAGAGCATCCCCAACGCCGCCGCCGCCGAGCACTGTTCCCCCGGCGCAAACAGCCCCACCAGCAGCATCGGCTCAAACGACTCGTGGTAGAGCCGGGCCGACACGCCGTACTGGCGAAACAGCTCGCGGGCGGTGATGCGATCGTATTTTTGCCAGGCTTCGTCAGAGTTGTCGAAGTCGATCAGCGCTTGCAACAGCGGCAGGGCCGAGAGGCGATCGATCAGCGGCAAGCGCTTGAAATCGGTGTAGAGAAAGGTTCCCAGGGGCGTAGGCAGGTAGGGCTGGGCCTGAAACAGCGGCGACTCCACCTCCAGCCCCTGGGGCGAATACTGGGCCGATCGCGTCCACTCGGTAAAGGGCTGAATGCCCAGATGGTCGGTGAGGGCAAAAATGTTGCGGTAGGGGTACCAAAACCCATGAATGCCCGCTTCGACGGCGCGACCCTGAGGTGTTTGCCAGCCCGCGACCAGCCCGCCGGGGTAGGCTCCGGCTTCTAGCAACGTTACGGCGTAGCCCTGGCGGGCCAGGTGATAGGCCGAACCCAGCCCGGCCCAGCCTGCGCCAACCACCACTACCCGCTTTTGTGACCTGTTTTCCATTGCGTTTGCCCCGTTGCCCATAGACCTTCTTTACTCTATCGGTAGCAGCGTCCGGTAGGGTTTAGGATCAGGGGTAGAAAAGGGAAGCCGAGCCATTGTATAAACCACTTCTTTAAGGCAAATGAGCAGTAAGAAATTTGTGAAAAGCGGCATTAATACAGTGATGGGGGTGAACGAAGCCACCCGCGACACCACCATTCAGACCGATCTAGCCAATCCTCGCTGGGACAAGAAAGCCACGCTGACCTACCTCGGCGCGACGATCGCCCAGGTGGCGGCCATGACTGCACTGCTGTGGGGTATGGATGTAGCCTTTGAATCCTTCAACCTGAATGGCTTGGCTCCCTGGGCAACGACTGCCATTGCCTGCGCGTTTTTTGCCTTTGTGACCCTGCGATCGCGCCTTTTCTCTCTGCTCGACAACACCCGCAACAGCGGTCGCTACAAGTCGCTTCAGCGTCCGGGCTGGGCACCGCCACCGCTGGCCTTCCCCATCGTGTGGATGAGTATTGCTGTGCTGCGAGTGGTGTCGGCCTATTTGGTGTGGTCGGCGATGGGGCAAAGCTTTTTGAGCTGGCCGCTGATGCTCTACGTGGTGCACCTCAGCCTGGGCGACACCTGGAACACGATTTTCACGGTAGAAGGTCGCTTAGGGGCTGCCGTGCCGATGGTGATAGTGGGGCCATTGCTGTCGGTGGCGGTGCTCACGCTTGGCTATTTTCAGGTGGTGCCGCTGGCGGGGTGGGTAATTTTGCCGTCGCTGGTGTGGCTTGCGATCGCCACTGCCCTCTGCATCAGCCTCTGGCGCTTGAATGGCCAAGAGCCGTTGTACCCAGTAGTATCGGCCTGATTGGTTATCTTTTAGAGGTAGGTTGGGTGAAACGAAGTGGAACCCAACGCCAGCCTAGCTTTTGTTGGTTCTGCTAGCGCGTTGCCTAACCTTTAGGTTGACTGCCGAGCAGCTTGTTCTTCCCTACTGGTAAAAGCCCCCATGGTCACCCTTGAACTACGCCAAATTGAGGTACCCCTAGGCAAGAGCCTAGTGCTGCGCGACGTGAGCTGGGCTGAGTTTGAAGCCATTTTGGCAGAGCTGGGTAACCACCGCAGCACCCGCATCGCCTACGACGAAGGCTTTTTAGAAATTATGGCCCCTCTGCCAGAGCACGAGTACTTCAAAGAGACTATCGGTGATGCCGTTAAAGACATGGCTGAAGAACTCACTGTGGAGTATGCCAGTTATGGATCAGCAACCTGGCGGCGCGAGGCCCAGCAGGCGGGCATTGAACCCGACAACTGCTTCTATTTCCAAAACGAGGCGCTGGTGCGGGGCAAGCTGAAGTTTGATCTCGATCGTGACCCGCCCCCCGATCTCGCCCTTGAAGTCGATCTCACCAGCAAATCCCTCGATCGCTTCCCGATCTATGCCCGCCTCGGCGTACCCGAAATCTGGTGCTACGACAGCGGCGTGCTGACAATTTATCTGCTGGAGGGCGATCGCTACGCGACATCAGAGCAAAGCCAGGTGTTTCCCACGCTGGATATCCGCGCCCTGCCTCAGCTAATTGAATCGCAGCGATCGGCGGGGCGACTCGCTCTGCGGCGATCGGTGAGAGAGTGGGCAAAAGGTCAATTGTAGGGTGCATTCGCGGCCCATCAACTTAAGCGAATTGTCCTAGAATCCGCTTTAGGGACGCAATGCACCGATTGCGGCATCAGGTTAATGGTGCATTGCTCCACGAATGCACCCTACAGAGTTAATCTTCGTCTTCTAGATAGACTCTGGCCATTTCTAGGGGAACGCCAATGGGCGCACACAGCACTTTGATTAACTCAATGCGTAATTGGTCACAGCGATAAGGGAGGCTTAATGAGAAAGCCTCCAGAGCTCCAGGATTATGCCGGTAAAAGAGCAGGGGGCGAGCACCCCGACGAGGCGATGAGCTCAAAGAGATTGTCCACGG
>NZ_JBNXVS010000006.1:0-196101 GCF_050565655.1 Nodosilinea sp. AN01ver1
AAACAGCTGCCTGGTCGCGTGATGTCAACACCATCCAGCGCGGGGTTGACTGGCAGATGAAGGTCGACGACGCACGCTGTAAGCTCGCGTCTGTCTACCCTAAAATTAAGTCTTGACGCTGCACTAGATTGTGCGCCGCAAGCCCAGATCTTTGGCTAAAAAAGTTTATCTCAGCAGACCTGTGCGGTGCATTGCTGGCGCGAATGCACCCTACATCCTCAAACAAAACCCCTAATGAAAATAAGACGCGCCGTTGACATCAAACGTCGCCCCCGTCGCGTGGGGCGCTAGCCCCGCCACCAAAAAGGCCACCAAATTAGCGATATCCTGCGGTTCCGCCGGGGCCCCCATAGGAATGTCGCGAGTAACATACTCCGCCCCTCGCTCCGCCATCACCTGCTCAATGCGATCGGTGCGAACAAACCCAGGCGCGATCGCATAGGCCCGCACCCCATCCTGGGCAAACCCCTTAGCGATCGAGCGGGTCAGCCCAATCACTCCGCCCTTCGAGGCCGCATAGGCCATAAACTCCGGCCCATCACCCCGAAACGCCGCCCGGCTGGCTAAATTGACCAGCGTGCCACCGCCCTGGCTTTGAAAATGGCAAATTGCTTCACGGCATAGATCGGCCATAGCAACCAGGTTGACCTGGAGCGTGTCCTGCCAGGCCGCCGACCAGCTATCCCAGGGGTCTGTAATAGCAGCGGCGGGCATAGTGGCCGCGTTATTCACTACGGCGTTAATCGCTCCGCCCTGGGCCAGGGCCTTTTGCCACAGGGCGGAGGCGGCTCCAGGCACCGCCAGATCGGCCTGCACCAGATAAACACGCTCATGCCCCAGGTCAGCTGCGATCTGGTTGGCCCCGGCCTCTCCCTGGCTGTAGTGAAGCAAAATTGACGCCCCCGCCTGGTGCAGGGTACGGGCGATCGCCTCCCCAATACCGCGGGAACCGCCCGTTACCAATACCGTGCTGTTCTGCAAATCAATTAGTGTCATCAGCCATTGCCACCAGTGGTAAGGCACCCAAACCTTTCAACGGTAGCCCTTGCCCCTGCATAAGGGGGTTAAAAGGCACCCATAGCCAATGTACAGCCACGGCCACTCTTCCAAAAATGTAAATGGTTTTGCAATATTTCTTTACAATGTGTTACAATCAGGACACAAAGCAAAAGAAACGGAGAGCAATCTATGACGACTAGCGGTTACACCACAGAAGAGGGCGGTCGCCTCAACAACTTTGCCGTCGAGCCCAAGGTGTATATCGATGACAGCCAGCAGTTCGGCTTTAACCGGTACGCCGAGAAGCTGAACGGTCGGCTGGCCATGATTGGTTTCGCCTCTGCAATTCTGTTTGAGGCTTTGACCGGCCACGGTATTGTTACCTGGCTCACCAATCTGTAGGCCTAGCTCAGGCTAGGGGTATCTGGCACCATGCCATTGAGCGATTTAATTGTGAGCATCGGAAAAAGTCATCGTTTTAATCCACACATTCCAAAGACATATGTTACGTTAAGTAACAGGATATTGATTTTCGCCCCTCTAATCACCTAGGAGATATCCATCATGGAAACCAAAGAGACCAAGTTCGGTTTTGTTGACTTTGCAGAAACCTGGAACGGCCGTCTGGCTATGCTGGGCTTCGTGATTGGTGTAGCTACCGAGTTTTTGACTGGGCAAGGCATTTTGTCCCAAATCGGTATTATGTAGTTTGCCTACAGCCTGATAACTCAATATGACAATTGAATAAAACAACTGAATAGGAAAGGGGAGCGATTGTTCGCTCCCCTTTTTCGTTGTGGTGTTTTGGCGGAGCTGGATAATGTTAATGAAGCGGATCCACCTCTGACATTACACAGGCCTGTGTAGGAGATGCCAAGGGAGTTCTAGGGACATCTAGGTAGGGCCTAGTCAGCGCTGAAAGCGACGTTGCCAGTGAGTCGGCTGAGCACTGTCTCAAGAAATGATTGAGTTTGGCGCTCTGATTTAGGGGCAAACTGCCTAAAATGGTAGTAGTTCACAATTGCGTTTGGCGAATATAACCCTATGGAAACCCTTGCCCTTACTGCCCCCAATGTGGAGCAAGTGCTCGACGAGCTGCGCCCCTACTTGCTGGCCGACGGCGGCAACGTAGAGCTGGTAGAAATTGATGGCCCTGTCGTTAAGCTACGGCTACAGGGGGCCTGTGGCTCCTGCCCTAGCTCTGCCATGACGCTGCGCATGGGCATCGAGCGCCGCCTGCGCGAGTTTATTCCTGAAATTGCCGAGATTGAGCAGGTATTTTAGGAATGCTGATATTCTGATCTATTGGCAAGGGGTTTTCCTAACGCCAGAGAATCAGATCTTAGAGGGCTGCTGTGCTAGACCTAAAGCAAATACGAGAAAACCCAGAGCAGGTGCAGACTGCTCTGGGTAAACGGGGCAAGTACGATTTGACCCCGCTGCTAGAGCTAGACCAGCAGCAACGCCAGCTAGAAACGGCGCGATCGCAGCTGCAGGCCCGCAGTAACGAAATTGGTAAGCAGGTCGGCCAGACGATTAAAGCTGGTGCCGCCCCCGATGGGCCAGAGGTCGCTGCCCTCAAAGCCGAGGGCAATCAGGTCAAGGCCGAGCTGCAAACCTTAGAGCCCCAAGAGCGGGAGATCAAGGGTCAGATCGAAGCGATTTTGCTGAGCCTGCCCAACCTGCCCAGCGACTCCACCCCTGTTGGCAAAGACGAAACCGAGAATGTTGAGGTGCGCCGCTGGGGCGATGAGTATTTGCCCCAGCAGCCCGCTAAGCCCCACTGGGAAATTGGCGAAACTCTGGGTATTCTCGACTTCAAGCGCGCCGCCGAAAAAATTGCCCAGAGTCGCTTTGTGGCCTTGATGGGAGTCGGGGCCGCCCTAGAGCGGGCGCTGATTTCCTTCATGCTCGATCGCCACATCAAAGCAGGCTATTACGAAGTTATTCCTCCCTACCTGGTCAACTCGGCGGCCCTCACCGCCTCGGGGCAACTGCCCAAGTTTGCCGAAGAGAGCTTTCAGTGTCGCAACGACGACCTGTGGCTTACCCCCACCGCCGAGGTGCCCCTCACTAACCTGCACCGCGACGAAATTTTGAGTGCCGACCAGCTGCCCATTCAGTACTGCGCCTACACGCCCTGCTTTCGGCGCGAGGCGGGCAGCTACGGCAAAGACACGCGGGGCCTAATTCGCCTCCACCAGTTCAATAAGGTGGAAATGTACAAATTTGTCCACCCCGACACTTCCTTTGATGCGCTAGAAGCGCTGGTGAAGGATGCCGAAGATATTCTGCAACAGCTTAAGCTGCCCTACCGGGTGCTGGCCCTCTGCACAGGCGACCTTGGGTTCTCAAGCTGCAAAACCTACGATTTAGAAGTGTGGATGCCCTCTTCTGACAGCTACCGCGAGATTTCTAGCTGCTCGAACTGCCTAGATTTTCAGGCTCGCCGCGCCAATGTGCGCTTTAAGTCAGCGGGGCAGAAAGGCACTCAATACGTGCACACCCTGAATGGGTCGGGGCTGGCCATTGGTCGCACTATGGCCGCCATCTTAGAAAACTACCAAGAGGCTAACGGCTCAATACGGGTGCCGGAGGTATTGCAACCTTACCTGGGGCGCGAGTACCTTTAGGGTCTGCCATCGATGAGTTGCCAATGGCGCAATCATCAGCGGTTACAGCCTTTAGCCTTTTTGGAGGGGTTGGGCGTGACAACGCTGATAGGGCAGGAATAGCAGCGAGCATTGACGACACGCCCTAAGCCTTAAAGCGGAAAGCGATAGACGATCGCACCACTATCCTTCACATCAAAGGAGGCGTTGAGCAGCTGAGCTTTTTGGTCTAGAAACGCTTTGGCCTGCTCGATCGGCACCTGTGCTGCCGCCGCAAACTGAATAATGGTGAGGTCCCCCGCCTGGTTTTGCAGCAGCTGTAGAAACATCTGCTCCTGCTGTAGTGACAGGGACTGGGATGTTTGCAGGCTGCCGTGGCGCAGGTTCCACGCTAGCCAGCCGCCCAGAGCCGTAGGCGCTAGGCCAAAGATAACTAGCGCAACCCCAGCTTCAGCGGCGTCTTCAAGCTCAAAATCTTCGCCAGACCCAACTGCGTAGACAGCCGCCAGCAGCGAAATGGACAGCCCAAACAGTAAACAAGCCCTTGCCAGTGTCTTCTGTATTGTTCGCATATCTACATTCTCTCCCACCCAAATCGATCTCGGCTTTTGACAGACTTTGACAGCAATGTTAGCCATCTTCTCCCTGTTTTGCCTAGGAGGAGCCGCTTTTACCGCCGCTATAGCCTCTCTCTGTAATAAGAGGCAACCTAGTCGCCCTCGGCCCGCTATGACCTACCCAACGGGACACTCCATGCCTTATTTTTTACCGAATAGCTGACCCAGCACCGCCAGCCGAGAGCAGTGCCAGTAGTCAATATGGGAAATTACCTTGCCGTCTTCGCCGAGGGCTAGCTCACTGTGCCCAGGAATGCTCATGCGCGGCTGCCAGGGTACAGGGGCCACCCAGCTGAGAGTCCAGTGGGTGTTAATTTGAGTAGGAGTGGCGTACTCTATACGGTGCAGATCGAGGTTGACCTGCTTAAACAAGCGATCGATGAGCCCGATCATGCTCCGGTAGCGATTGACGCCGCGAAACTCGTTGAGCGGGTCTTTAAAGTACACGTTTTCGGCGTACAGGTGGTAGCTCTGGTCTTTGGGGAAGTGCTGATAGTCGAGACGAATTTGATCGAGGATGTCCATACAGGTGGCCTCCCTAGGCAAGTACCGTCGTCTTTATTATCGACATTGTTGACGACAGCACCTGGAGCCTGAGGGTGATTTCGCTTAAACCGCTCTAAAGACCAGTTTCTACAAAATCTCGCTATAGAATCTGGGAAAGGAATTTCTGGGTGCGGTCTTCGCGGGGGTTGCTGAAAAACTCCTGGGGCGTGTTTTCTTCGACCAGGTAGCCGCCGTCCATCAGCACGACGCGATCGGCCACCTCGCGGGCAAAGCCGACTTCGTGGGTGACGCAGACCATAGTCATGCCGGAATCAGCCAGCGATCGCATCACATCCAGCACTTCCCGCACCATCTCGGGGTCAAGGGCAGAGGTGGGTTCGTCAAACAGCATAACTTTGGGCTGCATGGCCAGGGAGCGCGCGATCGCCACCCGCTGCTGCTGCCCCCCGGAAAGCTGTCCCGGAAACTTGTGGGCCTGCTCTAAAATACCGACTCGCTCTAGCAGCTGCATCGCCACTTCCTGAGCTTTGGCCTTGGGCCAGCGGCGCACCCAAATGGGGGCCAGGGTAACGTTTTGCAGCACCGTCAGGTGAGGAAACAGGTTGAACTGCTGAAACACCATCCCCACTTCGCGGCGAATGGCCTCAATATTTTTGAGGTCGTGGGAAATGGTAATACCGTCAACCTCAATGCTGCCCTTCTGGTAGGGTTCCAGGGCGTTAAAGGTGCGAATAAAGGTTGATTTTCCCGAACCAGACGGCCCCATAACGACCAGCACTTCGCCTTTGTAGACCGTCATGCTGACGCCCTTAAGCACGTGGAAGCCGTTGTCGTACCACTTCTCGACATCGCGGGCGACAATAACGGGCTCCGTGCTTGTGTGTTGGGCCGATGGTTGCTCCGTCTGAAACTGTGTCATGAACATTTTCCTCGTAAGTTCAGCCCCTGAATGGGGTTATTAACGACGCATCAACAACGAACTCAAGGGCACTAAACCAAATTCAAGTCCAGAAGTGGAATTCTACCTATGGGAAGATTACAGATTCCGAGCTGGACTTGGTATAAATACCTTTACCCATGGCAGATATTGCCATTTTGCCTTAACCCTAGGAGGTTTCTAGATTCCAAACTGTTAACTGTTACACGGAGAGACATTTGAGTCGGGTTGGCACACAGCCTAGATCAGTATGGCCCCGGCTATTGTGCGGACCGTAAATGATTAGCCCGTACAACAGCCTGCGATCAGTGGCCCGTATTGAGCTTTTCTTCGATTTTGCGGCTGCCCAACGACATGGCGTAGCAAAAGAGCCAGTAAATCACGGCGAGAAACAGGTAGACCTCAGCATAGCGGCCAAGATAGGTAGGGTTGGCCAAGATCGACTTACCGATGCCCAGTAGCTCTGCCAGACCCACAATTGACAGCAGCGTGGTGTCTTGAAACAAACTAATAAACTGACCCACGATCGCCGGAATAGCAATTTTGAGAGCCTGCGGCAGCACAATTAAGCCCAGAGTTGTAGGCGTGTTGAGGCCCAGCGACATCGCCGCTTCGTTTTGGCCGCGAGGCACCGCCTGCAGGCCAGCCCGCACGTTTTCGGCCAGGTAGGCGGCGCTAAACAGCGCTAAAGCAATAATGGCTCGCAGAATGCGATCGGGCCGCGACCCAATCGGCAAAAACAGCGGAATCATCACCTGCCCCATGAACAGCAGGGCCACCAGGGGCACCCCCCGCACCAGCTCAATGTAGGCCGTCGAGAGCCAGCGCACCACCGGCAGGGCACTGCGCCGCCCCAGGGCCAGCAGCAGCCCCAGCGGAAAGCATAGGGCAATGCCGCTCACGGCGGTAAACAGCGTCAGCACCAGCCCGCCCCAGTCGTTGGTGGATACGGGGGTAAGCCCCAGACCGCCGCCAATCAGCCAGAGGGCCACAAAGTACGACAAAAACCAGGCCAGCGACACCCATTTGCCAATGCCGGGAAATTTGCGCCCCGCCTGACGACCGGCGGCGGCGGCGATCGCCACCAGAGCGACCATCGGCAGCAGCTTGAGGGAGCTGGGCCGGGTGGGCGGAAACAGCACAATAAAGGCACACACTACCCCCAGGCCAATCAGCACACTGCGGCTAAACAGGGTCGAGACATTGCGGCCCAGCACCCCCCAAGATATCCCCGCCAGACCGCAAACAATCGCCAGCAAGGCCCAGATGCGCGGATAGAGACCGGAGGGAAAGGTGCCCGTCATAAACAGGCCAAAGTTATTGGGAATCACCTGCCACTGAGCGGTGGTTAAGGCCCAGGAGGTCAGCCGAATGGCTCCCCAGGCAAAAATGCCGACAATCACCACGGTCAGCAGGCTGTTGAACCAGTCGCTAAACAGGTTTTTTTTGGCCCAGGCCACCGGCCCAAGGCCAACGACTTCAGGGGGCGCTGAGGAAAACGAATCGGGAGTTACGGTGGTCATGGGTTAGCGCTCCTTGAACTGTACGGCCCGGTTGAACTGGTTCATCACCAGGGTGATGAGTAGGCAAAGAATGAGATAGGTGGCCATCAGCACCACAAATACTTCCACCGGCCGCCCGGTTTGGTTGTAGGTGGTGGTTGCCACTGAGTACATCTCAGGGAAGGCGATCGCAAAGGCCAGACTGGTGTTCTTAGTCAGGTTCATGTACTCGCTGTTCATGGGCGGAATAATCACCCGCAGCGCCTGGGGAAACACCACCAGCCGCATCACGATGCCTGCATGCAGCCCTAGAGAACGGGCCGCTTCCCACTGGCCCTTCGACACCGACTGAATGCCCGCCCGCACAATTTCGGCCACAAAGGCCGAGGTATAAAACACCAGCGCCGTGAGCGCGGCCACATACTCCCGCGACAGCCGCAGACCGCCGGTAACACCGCCGCCCTCAACGCCCTCAGGCACAGTCCAGTTCATGCCAAAGACGATGATGGCGAGCCAGACCAGACCCAGCGCCGCCAGGGCGATCGCCTGCTTCTGCCCACCCACACCAGTTTCAATGCGAATTTTGGTGCGCCACTGCCATAGGTAGAAGGCGGCGATCGCGGCCCCAATCGTCGCGGCAATGCCCAGTACCGCCAGCACCGCACTGCTGGCCCAGGGAATATACACCCCCCGGTTGTTGAGAAAAGCCAGCCCCAGCACATCAAGCTGGTTAGCCGGGTTGGGCAGAGCGCCGAAAATAGCGAAGTACCAGAAGAACAGCTGTAGCAGCAGCGGAATATTGCGAACCAGGCCCACGTATACCCGACTCAGCTTGTGCACCAGCCAGTTTTTAGAGAAGCTGGCCACGCCTGCCGCCGTTCCCAGCAGCGTGGTGAGGGCAATTCCCGCCGCCACCAGGGTCAGCGTGTTGCCCAACCCGACCATCAGCGCTCGCCAGTAGGGGTCGTTGGGACGATACTGAATCAAGCTTTCGCCAATACTAAAGCCAGCCGGGTTGAGCAAAAAACTAAAGCCAAACGCCCGCCCCAGCTGGATTAAGTTACGGTTCAAGTTGCCCAGGAAAAAGCTCAGCAAGAGAACGACAACGACTAGCGTAATTACCTGAAAGGCAATCTTCCAGAATCGCTCATCCCGCAGCATGGCCTTCACATTGAAGGATTTACTGCCGCTATCGTGAGTCATCTATATCACCTGCGGTTAAGTCGTAGAAAAGTCGTAGAAAGGCTGTATGCAAAATAATCTAAGAGTGATGTCAAGAAAAGTTCAATTTGTTACAAGGATTTATGAAAAAGGCGCAGTCTAGCTGCGCCCTTTAGATTTCAGAGATTGGCGAAACATAAATCAGGGGAACATGTTGCCCCCCATTTTGCTTAGCGGAAGGGGGGGGAGTACATGAGACCGCCCTCGGTCCACAATGCGTTTTGACCTCGCTCCAGCTCAAACTCAGAGTCGGCCCCAACATTGCGCTCGTAGATTTCGCCGTAGTTGCCCACCTGGCTAATCACCTGCACCATGAAGTCGTTGGGTAGCCCCATGTCGGTACCCAAAGTGCCCTCAGCGCCCAAGAAGCGAGCAATATCAGGGTTCTCTGTACCCTCAAAGGTGGCAACATTTTCGGAATTGATACCATACTCTTCAGCTTGAATCAGACCGAAGGTGACCCACTTGACCACGTCAAACCAGCTGGAGTCGTTGTTGACAGTCACCGGGCCGAGGGGCTCTTTAGACATGGTGACATCGAGCAGAACGTGCTCATCCGGGTTGGGCAGAGTGCTGCGACGGGCAACCAGCTGCGATTTGTCGGAGGTCATGCCTTCGCAGCGGCCTTCGTCGTAGGCGGCATAGGCGGCATCGGCATCCTGAAACACCACGGGCTCGAAATCTACACCTAGCTGCCGCATTTGGTCGGTCAGGTTGAGCTCGGTGGTGGTCCCCGTTTCAACACAGATGGCCTGACCGGCAAAGTCTTCGAGGGTTTCGATGCCGCTGTCGGCTCGCACCAGCATGCCCTGACCATCGTAGAAGGTGGTTGGCGCAAACTCCAGACCAACGCTGGTATCGCGGCTAATCGTCCAGGTGGTGTTGCGGGAAAGCATGTCGACCTCACCCCCCGACAGAGCCGTGAAGCGCTCGGTAGAGTCTAGCCGACGGTATTCTACGGCTTCAGCATCGCCCAAAACAGCGGCAGCTACGGCCTTGCATACATCTACGTCGAGACCCGAGTAGGTACCGCTTTCATCGACAAAGCTAAAGCCCGGAATGCCACCGTCAACACCGCAGATTAGCTGGCCCCGATCCTTGACAACGTCTAAACGGCTCCCGGCAGTAGCCGTACCTCCCGCTTCACCATCGGCAGTGGTCGTGGTTTCGCCACCGCAGGCGGCCATCGTTAGCCCCAGGGCAGCTGCGAGTAAACCCCACTTACGCATGAATCAATCCTCACTCACAAAAAACACTGCAAAATCTACACTCTTTAACAACCGAGAGTGTTGCACTTGTTAACACTCCAACGGTTTGAGTTTTCATTTTGCATCAAGGATAACAATATATCGGCAGGAAGATGCAAAGAGGGCGGATCCACTAGCTCCGGCAACAGGAAAGCACCAGTCCCGCTAGCCCGTAACGGATTCAGTTTCTACAGCCGCGACAAAAGTCAGCACCTTGGGCTCTTAAGAATTTGGCCCAGTGCCTGTCGATGTTAAGACTTAAAATTGTGCTACTTCTGCTTGGTCATGGCGTGGCGCGTCGCTGGCGGATGCAGCCTACGCAGATTCTCAAAATCAGGCCTGACAGACCACTAGCGCCCTTGGGCCAGGTCGCGAATGAGGGGAATTTTGGCGCGGATATAACCGTGGAGCTGATCGGTTTCGGTTTGGTCGATAGGCTGCTGTCCGGCGAATTGATCTAACAGCCAGCACACCAGGCTGTTGTCATCTAAGGCAAGGAGATGACTGCTCTGCGACCGTTCTACCAAAGACCACAGGTGTCGTAGGAGCTGAGGGTTCATAGCAGTTGTTAATAATTTCTTTAGATTTATATTAATGCACTCGGCCTGATGTGCAGCAGAGCCAAAGAATTATTAACATCTTCTACAGGGTTGCCCGGCGACCAATCTACCGCGGGAGTGAAATGCCGTTAGAGCTGGTAGGGCCAGATTCGGCATTCCAGGCGATCGCACGGGCTACGGTGCAGATGCCTGCTACCGCAATGCCGTGACGCCGCAGGGTTTGAGCCGCGGCCTGGGCGGTTGCTCCGGTTGTAAATATATCGTCTAGTAGCCACACGGTTGTTTGGCGCAGCGCGCTGGCCTGCTGGGGCTCGATGTCAAAGGCCTGGGCCAGGTTTTGCTGACGAGCCGCCCGACTAAGGCTGTGCTGGGCCTGGGTAGCCAGCACCCGCCGCAGCCCGTGACTGTGCAGGGGCAGGCGGTTGAGGCGGCAAAAGGCCTGGGCCAGCAGGTCGGCCTGGTTAAAGCCCCGCTGCTGTAGTTTGCCCGGATGCAGCGGAATGGGCACGACTGCCAGCGGGCGAGCCGATGCCCCGGCTTTAACGCGACGGTCCAAGACCGGCCCTAAGAAGCCATCGCGCCAGGTTTGCCCCAGCTCGGCACCCAGAAACTGGGCGATCTCGCGGTGGCCGCTGTACTTGAGGCTACCAATGAGCTGGCGCAGGCTGCCTTCGTAGCGGCCCCAGCTCACGACTGTTAGGCCGGGAATAGTGCGATCGCAGGGGTTTGAGGTTTGGCACTGCCGCACCTGGCGACAGCAGCTGGGGCAAAGCACCGCCGCGGTCGATCGCTGGCACAGCGGGCAGGGGCTGGCTAAAAAAAGGTTGAGCAGCTGTTGTTTACCCTGGCCAAACCAGCTCTGAGCTGAGGATGAGACGCGCATAGACTTTTCCCTGGCAAAAAAGCAGGGCTGTGGTTGCGCACTGCTGACTCTACTGTGGCGGAGACCAACAGCGGCGACGAGGGTAAAAATAACGAATTTGGGGCAATGGCCCACTCTAGGTCTTTGGACAGGCGGTTAAGGTGATGGCCATCGCGTAGAATTTGTAAGTATAAGATGTTGACTTGAATACAACGCTCGTTTGCGATCGCAGGTTGGCCTGGTATTGTCCAGTGCCTCAGTCTTTTGAGCAGGCCGATCGCCCTGGGGCGGTAACAAGCATTGGTTAACAACTAAATACTTGGCCATCTCCCTCAGGCTGGTTTTTAGTGAGGGCTAGCCTTTTACCTCTGGTATGACCTGGCTTAGACGACTGGATGACCTGGGTTTAGCCGACCTGCGAGCCGTTGGCCACAAAGCCTACTATCTGGGCCTGCTCAAACAGCATGGCCTGCCCGTGGCTCAGGGGGTTGTGCTGACGACTGCGCCCTGGCACCGCAGCCTGGAGCAGATGCCCTGGCGAGAACCGCAGGGCGATCGGCTGATGCCGATTGGCCAGGGCGGGTTTCAGGCGTTGCAACAGTGCAGCCAGCAGTGGCAGCAAGCCATGCGAGCTATTCCAGCGATCGCCCAGGCCGATTGGTCAAATTCCCCTCCGTTCAGCGACACTATCCCTGCCGCCTGGATGCTGCGCGCCTCGCTGTGGGTATCGTCGGGGCCAGAGAACTTATCAGAAACCCGATTAGAAAACAGGGCCGCTCCGCCAGCGCTGCTCAGCCAGGGCCTTTTACCGGCCCAAATTGAGGCTGACTTTGCCGCCTTGCCCCAGGTGCTGCCGCAGTTTTGGAGCCAGGCGCTCACGGCCCGCTGCCTATCGGTTTGGCAACTGCACTGCCAGCGCCTGAGCGATCTCAGCTTTGCCACACTGATCATGCCGGTCTACCCAGCGATCGCATCGGGCACCTTAACCCTTGAGCAGGGGCAGATTACCGTGGCGGCCGTCGCGGGGCTGGGTCTGGCCATGACCCTGGGAGAGGCGATTCCGACCTACTGCCGCACCAGCCGGGGCAAGGTCGCTGCGGCCACCTGGGAACCGGGGTTTCAGGAACGGATTTACCAGCTGATGCCAGCGTCTAAGTATCGGCCCCGCCCAGCGGCTATAGCCCAACCCATTCAGGTGGTAGAGCGCGATCGCCCCGAGCTGCACACGCCCCTGGGTGCTACCCAACTGGCCCGCCTCGCCCACCTGGCCGATTTGGCCCTGACGGCCCTGGACAGCGACGGCGTGCGCCTGGAGTGGCTGCTGCACCCCAGCGCCAACCCCGATCAGCCCACTCTGATCATCACCGAGGCTACGCCCTGGAGTGACCCGGCGGCGGTAGCGCCAGCACCCTCGATCGCCGCTCCTCGCTCCCGTCTGCAGCCGCCCCTGCTGCCCGCAGCCAGTACGGTGGTCCGAGGCATTGGGGCAGCGGTCGGGCGCATTCAGGGCGTGGCGGTCGTAGCCCACCATCCCCAAGACTTACCCCAGCCTTTGCCCGTGGGGTGCATTGTGGTGCTGCCCGACCTCCAGCCCGACGTCTTTTTGCAGCTACAGGCCGTCAAAGGCATTGTGACGGAGCGAGGTGGGGCCACCTGCCACGCGGCAATTTTGGCGCGGGAGGTCGGTATTCCAGCGGTGGTTGGGGCACCCCAGGCCACGCAGCTGCTAGAGAACGGCATGGTGCTCTGGCTCGACGGCGATCGCGGCGTGGTCTACGGCCTGACCGACGAGGCTGGCGACCATCAGCAGTTTCAAACCGCCCTCACCCAGTTTCAAACCACGGCTGACCCAGCAGCCGACCTGTCGCCGCAGCACAAGGTTCGCTATCAGCGACTGCAGACCCAGGTCATGATCAATCTCAGCCAAACCCGGCAGCTGACCACCCTCCCCCTCGACTACGCCAGCGGCATTGGCCTGCTGCGATCGGAGTGGCTGCTGCTCGAAGTGCTCGATGGCCGCCACCCGTGGGACTGGGTCAACCAGGGCCAGGAGGCCGAGCTACAAAGCCGCCTGGTGCAGCAGCTAGAGCCAATTTTGCAGGCGTTGGGGTCGAAGCCCCTGCGCTACCGCAGTCTCGACTTGCGATCGCACGAATGGCAGGCCCTCCAGGGCAGCCCGCCAGTCGAGCCCAACCCCATGCTGGGGCTGCGGGGCACCCTCAGCTACGAGGTAGACGATCGCCTGTTTCAGGTGGAGCTGGGGGCACTGGCGGCCCTACAGCGGGCGGGCTACGCCAATTTGCAGCTCATTTTGCCCTTTGTGCGCACGGTCGAAGAGGCGATCGCCTGCCGCCAGCGCATCGAGCGCGCCGGTCTGCTCGATGCCGACGGGTTTGTGCTATGGATTATGGCCGAGGTGCCGTCGGTGCTGTTTTTGCTGCCCGCCTACGCCCAGGCCGGCATCCAGGGTATTGCCATTGGCTCGAATGACCTGACCCAGCTGCTGCTGGCCGTCGATCGCGACCAGCCCATCATGGCCTCGGCCTACGACGAGCGCCACGCCGTTGTGCGGCTGGCGATGGCCCACCTGGTGCAGGAAGCCCACCGCTGCGGCCTGATGTGCTCTATCTGCGGCCAGGCTCCGGTGCGCCATCCCGAGCTAATTGCCGATTTAGTCGCCTGGGGCATTGGCTCCATTTCGGTCGAAGCCGCCGCTCTACCCTTCACCCTGGAGGCTGTTTGGCAGGCCGAGCAGGGCGGTGAGTAGCCAGTACCCGCCAATCGTCCCACTGAATCGCCCGCTGCCGCAAAATCACCTGGGCAATACACAGCGATCGCCGTAGCATGGTCGATAATAACAACGTTGTACAGACCGTTCAGCCCTATGCCTCTTCCTACAAATCTAGCCACCCTAGACGGTGCGCCTCTGGCCTCCGAGTCACTGGCTAACAAAGTTGTTCTCTTTGTGAATGTGGCCAGCAAGTGTGGCCTCACCCCCCAGTACAACGGCCTGGTAGAGCTGGATAAAGCCTACGGCGATCGCGGCCTGATGATTGTGGGCGTGCCCTGCAATCAGTTTGGCCAGCAAGAACCCGGCAGCCCTGAAGAAATCAAAGACTTTACCAAGAGCAAATACGACGTTGACTTCACTCTGCTCGAAAAGCAGGATGTCAACGGCCCCAACCGCAGCCCGCTCTACCAATTTTTGGTCGGCGAAGGCCCCGACATTAGCTGGAACTTTGGCAAGTTTTTAGTCGGGCGCGACGGCAATGTCGTCGCCCGCTTTGACCCCAAAACCCCGCCCGACGACGCCGATCTCAAGGCGGCCATTGAGAAAGCCCTCGGCTAACGGGCCAGGGTCGTCAGCACATCGTGCAGCAAATCTCGGTGCATGAGGGCGCGATCGACCCGCGATTTAATCTGCTCTGGCGTCAGCGGGTCACCGTTAGCATAGACCTCCAGCCAGGTTTTGGTGATCTGCTCTGGGGTTTCTGGCCAGCGGTGCACCCCCGCCTGGGGGTTAAGGTCAAAACCAGGCAGGTCCAGGTCGGCCATCAGCTGGCTAACCTTAGGGTCATAGCTTAGCCCAAAACAGCGGCAGCCCTCAGCCGCCGCCATAATTAGCGCGTGCAGCCGCATGCCAATCGTCATCTCTACGCCGCGAAACAGCCCCTTGAGCTGGTGCGGATCGTCGAGGGTGTAAACGCGGCTGGGGCCAGACAGCCGAGGCTGAATATACTCGGCAATGGGCAAGTCTTTGACCGGCTGAAACGGCACCAGCAGCAGGCAGGTCTGGGTAGCCGACTGAAATGAGGCTAGCGCCTGGGTAAATTGATCGAGATGACGTTCGCTCAGCCAGGGGTGAGGACGCAGCGCCACGGCTACGCGGGGGGCAGGCAGCTCCCACAGCCCTTCTACCGGCGCTGCCGCCAGTGCCCACACTGGGTCAGGGGCCTGCATACCCGGCACTTGCCACCGCGCCAGCCAGGCCGCCGAACCGTTGTCGCGCACGCTGACGGCGTCGCAGCGACCCAATGCATAGCGCCCCAGTCCCTGGCTCAGAGGATGAGTCAGCGGGCCAATGCCCTGGCCCCAGGCAATGGTTTTTAGCCCCAGCCACTGGGCTAGGGCCATCAGGCCACCGTAGTAAATTGGGTTTTGCAGGCTGGTGGCATCCTGCAGCAGGCTACCGCCCCCCCAAATAAACACATCGGCCCCGCGCAAAGCCCGCAGGACTGGCCCCAGAGCTTTGCGCGGCACTGCCTCAACGCCGTAGCGCTGAGCGGTTTCAGCTGGGTTGCCCGACAGCACTACCGGAGTCACCGTTGAAGGCAGCATTTGCAGCAGGGTGGCCAGCAGCGCCTCGTCGCCGCCGTTGCCCATGCCGTAGTAGCCACACAAAACCGCTCGCATTCTCCACCCGCCCTTGGTCACCCGTTCGTTAAACCGCTATACGCCATACCCCGACCTCTCTACAATAGAGGCTGTTGTTACACCCCGAACCTCATGCACGCCCTCTCGCTACCCACCTGGATGATCCATATCTCAAGCGTGCTGGAGTGGATGGCGGCGATGTGGTTTATCTGGCAGTTTGCGGCGGTCACCCAGCGCCCCGTCTGGCGATGGCTGGCGATCGGCATGTTTCCGGCCCTGGTCAGCGCGATGGCGGCCTGTACCTGGCACCTGTTTGACAACGCCCCCAACCTAGCCTGGCTGGTAACGCTACAGGCCGCCATGACCGTAGTTGGCAATTGTACCCTCTGCCTCGCCGCCTGGTGGATTTGGCGACACGGGCAAGTTTCGGCAGAAAGCCCAGAGTGAAAACCCTATTGCTCTGTCAACGATTAAATTTAGGGTGTGACTGATCGTGGCATGGCCTGTCTGCGGTGCATTGCTGTGCGAATGCACCCTACAAAACTAACTCCTTCGCCAATCCACCCCTCACTCCTATACCATCATCCAACCCACGTTCATCAACCCCACGCCCCACAATGCTCGACAAGAACACCCTCTTTGCCATGTCTCTCTTCCCCTACCTGGGGTTTCTATGGTTTATGGGCCGTACCCAGGAAACCCCCCGGCTGGCGCTGACCGGGTTCTACGCGCTGCTGGTGTTTGTGGCCGTGACCATTCCAGCCGGTATCTATGCCAAGGTCGGGCTGGGCGAAGAGCTGGCGAATGTTGATTGGCTCCACGGCAGCGCCGAGGCCTTTTTAACGCTGTCGAATATTTTGGTGGTGCTGGGGTTTCGGCAGGCGGTATTACAGCAGCGGGCGGGGGGAGAGGAGGGAAGGTGAGGGGGTGAGGTAGGGGGAGTGCAAAGTTCAGAGTACAAAACGCAAAGTGCAGAGTGCAAAATTTTGAATTCAAAATTTTGCACTCTGCATTCGCCTATCCCCGCCATCCCCTCATTTCTCCATTCCCTCATCCCCTCACCTCCCCGGAGGCAAAGGCCATTTGCCAGAAAGCCGCTTCGAGATCAGCGACCCGCAGAAAGGCAGCCTCAGCCTCGGCGTCGACGCTGGGGCTGGCGGTAGCTAGGGCGGCATCGGCCTGGGCGGCGAGCAGGCGAACGTAGTCGGTGAAGCCGGGGTTGCCCCAGCGATCGGCAAACTCGCTATAGGGCGCGGGCATGGGGCCGGGGCGTTGCCAGCCCTGGTTGTAGGCATACTCAATGGCCCACAGGGCAGTGGCCTGCACCGGGTAGGGGGCGATCGCCAGGCTGGCCATAAACTCGCAGTAGCGCTGGCAGGTGGACTGGAGGGGGGTGGAGAGGTTGAGCGATCGCTCGCTCGCCTTGGCCTCAAACCACAGCAGCTCGTCTTTGAGGGCACCCAGCCCCGCCAGCAGCACGTCGATATGGTCGTCGGGGGCGGCAGCCAGCACGCGCCCCACCATACGGGTAAAGGCTTTGACAAACAAAAAGTCTTGCACCAGCCAGGTGTTGAACTGAGCTGGCTGTAGGGTGCCGCTGCGGCAGCCGTTCAGAAAGGGGTGGGTAGTGGCCTTTTCCCAGACGGCGGGGTGGGTTTGGACGAGAGTTTGGCAGGTTAAAGGCATAGTGAGCTTGGCAACAGCAAACGAATGGGGTCGACAGTGGGTAGGGTTTGGGTTGCAGCAACGTTGCGCGCTTTAGCCCATAAACCATGATCCTAAAACAGCGAATTTGTCAACTAGCGGGCTAATTCGGCACGATTTCAGTGACGACGCGACCGCCGTCGACCACCACGGTTTCATCGTCAAGGCGACCCACCGCACGGGAGCCGCTGAGGTTAATGGCGGGGTCGGCCTGGCGGTAGTTGACTTGGCCTTCGGCCACTACCGTTTGGGTTTCAACGTTCCAGTTGAGGCGATCGCTGGTCAGGCGGGTCTGGTTGGTTTCACCAACCGCCACCACATCTTCAGAGAGCACAATCTGCTGCTCAGCTAGGTTCATCTGGCCCCGACGGGCCGTAACCCTAATTTTGTTTTCGGGATGAACCAGGGTCAGGGGCTGGTTGACGGCGACCTGCTCTTCGTCCACCTGCCAGTCGAGGGCTTCGCTGGTCATATTGAGCGGCAGCTCTAACATCTGCATGGCCACCTGGCCCCGCAGAGCAACCAGCTGCTCGGCCAGGTCGAGGGAGCCGCGCTGGCCCACCACTACGTCGGTAATGGCGTTTTGCTTAAACTGCTCGACTCGCAAAGGCTCGTCGCTCTCGATGCGCTCGTCCTTCCAAAACCAGGTTAGTTCTTTGGCCTGAAGCTTGAGCCAGGACTCAGTCTCGGGGTCAGCCACCACGGTGCTAGCAACCACATTGCCCTCTAGCTCCATGCGGTTTTCGCGGTTAAACACCCGCGCTTCGTCGGCGGCAGCACGCAGCTGGGGATGGGTGCCGGTAATTTGATCGCGCACAATCAGCACGTCGTCCTGGGGTCGCCACTCCATTTCATTACCCCGCAAAACGGAGCCATTTTGAACGCCTGTCGCGACAATATTGCCCCGCAGCAAAATAACGCTGCCGTTTTCCCGCACTTCGCCCGAGTCGGCGACGACTTTGTAAATCACCTCGCCATCTTGAAAAAGATCGCCGTCGGGGCGAGTGATGAAGGCTACTTGTTGGTCAGCACTGTAGGTGACTTCGTCGCCCTTGACCCGCCACAGCAGCAGCCCGTCGTCGCCGGGCTGCTCCAGGGTGACATCGCGCAGGGTGAGACCCGGTTCTGGGTCGGCTGTGGCGTCATCGGCACCTCGATTAGAACCTGACTGGGGACCAACCAGACTGTATAGCCCGATCGTGACAGCCGCGATCGCAGCTCCCCCAATCATTAACCGCCGCCATTGTGCTGCCATGGGTTGCCCTAAAGGTTATTCGCCAATCACCACGCCGTCTTCCGGCGGCTCTTCGGTAGCGGCCAGGTTAGAGAGCGGTCGGTAGGTGTAGTTGTGGCTGGCGGCACTGCGGGGCAGCTTTCGAATGTCGTCTTTGACCCCTTCGAGGTCGATGTAGCGATCGGCCACGTTGATCAGGCTGTCACTGGTCATCGATCGCAGGCTCACCACCTCAACCCGCGCCCCCCGGTAGCTGGCGGCATCGGCGGCATAGGCCAAATCGCCATCGCCGCTGACCAGTACGGCGGTGTCGTAGTAATCGACCAAAGCGACCAGGTCTACGGCAATCTCGACATCAAGATTGGCCTTCTTAGAGCCGTCGGGCAGCTGCACCAGGTCTTTGGCAATCACCCGATAGCCGTTGCGCCGCATCCACAGCAAAAAGCCCTGCTGCTTTTCATTGGTGCGATCGACCCCAGTGTAAAAGAATGAGCGAAACAGCCGCGACCCAGCCGTCAGTTTGCACAGCAGCTTGGTGTAGTCGATTTCGATGCCCAGCTGCAGGGCCGCGTAAAACAGATTGGACCCGTCGATAAAAATGGCCACTCGCCCCCGGTTATCGAGCACCTGCTCGGGGGTGAATATGGCGTCGTCGCTAATTAAAGAATGGCTGTGATGAGTATCTAACATGGGTTTTTGAGGGTTTATTAAATTGAGTTTGTTGAATTTAAAGCGAGCGTAAACAGCGCTGGATGGTTTTTTATCAGGGGCTAGCTGCCGTTTCGGGCAGCTCTAGTCGTTGAAAGACGGGAGCGGCTTCTCCCAGGGGTTGAGCGGGGGGCAGGTAGCCCCAGGCGGCGTGGTCAGCGTAGCCGATCGCTTGACCGAGAGCTTTGTCATTAAAATCGACGGCAAAGCCCAGCTGGGTATAAATCTGGTTGCTAATGTCAGGGATAATCGGCGACAGCAGGTAGGCGGCCTGACGCACCGACTCCAACACGGCGTACAAGACGGCTTCAGTCTCGGCCTGTTTGCCCTGCTTATAGAGGCTCCAGGGCGCTTGCTCATCCAAGAACTTGTTGCTGGCCTGCACCAGGGCCAGGGTGGCCGTGCAGGCCTGGCTAAAGGCTAGCTGAGTATAGGCTTTAGCTACCGTGTCGGTGAGATTATAGCCGATCGCCCGCAGGGGGTGGTCAGCCGCGATCGCCTGAGGGTTGATATCGGGCACCTTGCCGTCACAGTAGCGAGCCGCCATTTTGAGAGTGCGGTTCAGCAGGTTGCCCAAATCGTTAGCCAAGTCGGCGTTGAGCACGTTGATAAAGCGGGTTTCGTTGAAGTCGCCGTCTTTGCCAAACTCGATTTCGCGCAAGAAATAGTAGCGCACGGCATCGGGGCCGTAGGTTTCGACCAGTTCCACCGGGTCCAGGGTATTGCCCTGGCTCTTGCCCATTTTTTGGCCGTCCTTGGTCAAAAAGCCGTGTCCATACACCCGCTCTGGCAGCGGCAGCCCTGCCGACATCAGCATGGCAGGCCAGTACACCGCGTGAAAGCGCAGAATATCTTTGCCAATTAGGTGGGTATTGATGGGCCACCAGTGGGCGATCGCCTTTTCAAGGCTGGGCGGCTCGCCAGGGTCTTGCAGCGCGGTGATATAGCCCAAAAGCGCGTCAAACCAGACATAGAGCGTGTGGCCGGGGTCGGTGGGTACAGCAAAACCCCAGTCGAGATTGATGCGCGAAATGGAGAAATCCTGCAGCCCTCGCTTCACAAAGCTCAGCACTTCGTTACGGCGCGACTCGGGCTGAATAAAGTCGGGGCGATCGGCATAGAGCTGCTCCAGCTGAGTCTGGTAGTTCGACAGTTTGAAAAAGTAGTTCGACTCGTCACGCCACTCAACGGGTTTATTGGTGTGGATGGGGCAGTGCTGGTTAGGCAGCAGATCGCGCTCTTCTTTAAATTCTTCGCAGGAGACGCAGTACCAGCCCTGCTGCTGGCCCTTGTAGATATCGCCCCGGTCCCACACGCGCTGAAAGAACTCGTCGACAATAACCTTGTGACGAGGGGCAGTGGTGCGAATGAAGCGATCGCAGTCAATATTGAGCAACGTCCACAGCCGCTCAAACCCGGCCACAAACTCGTCGCAGTGCTCCTGCGGTGAAACGCCCCGTTCTTCGGCGGTGCGCTGAATCTTTTGACCGTGCTCATCGGTGCCGGTAATCATCAGCACCGGGTGCCCCATCAGGCGGTAAAACCGGGCTACGACGTCAGCAGCGATAGTCGTGTAGGCGCTGCCGATGTGGGGTAAGCCGTTGACGTAATAGAGCGGGGTCGTAATGGCAAAGGGCGGTTTATCGGCAGGGGTAAAAGTCATATAACCAACGGGAACACTCGCCTGCTAAGAGGCTGAATTAACAATGGCAATCAATGGCGCAACGGCCACCAGCATTAAGCTCTAGGGCAAAACCTGACAGATAACCAGGATAGCAGCGCCAGCCCAAAGCTGACCTTGGACACCTGTACAAACCCGATGCCAGCTTGCACACTAACCTGCTGTGTTAAGGTTCCCTGAATAAACCCCAGAAGATTTAAGCATCTGACAGAGTAAAACAATTGTCATGCAACAGCTTTTGCGGGGTCAATCTCAATCGTCGAGCAGGCCAACCCGACCCGGCGGCCAAAACCGGACTACCGCCTTGCCAATGATGTTTTCTTCGGGCACAAACCCCCAGGCGTGGCTGTCGTAGCTGCTGTTGCGGTTGTCGCCCAGCACCAAATAAGACGCGTCGGGCACTTCCTCCGGCCCCCACTGGTAGTCGGGGGCGGCTTTGATGTAGGGCTCGCTCAGCACCTCGCCGTTGCGAATGACCTCACCATCGCGCACCTCGACCACATCCCCCGGCAGGCCGACAATGCGTTTGATAAAGGCATCGCGCCGCTTGCCTGGAGGGGTGAGGCTTTCGGGCGGCCAAAACACCACAATATCCCCATGCTCAGGGGGGTTGAGGTGGTAGCTAATTTTTTCGATCACCAGGCGATCGTTGATTTGCAGCGTTGGCTCCATCGAGCCAGAGGGAATGTAGCGCGCCTCTGCCACAAAATGCCGAATTCCTAGAGCCAACACCACGCTGAGCCCAATGGTTTGCAGCCCTTCCATCCAGGGATTGGGCTGCGACACCTGCTTACGTTGTCCTGGACCTTGATCTAGGGCAGGTTCGGGCGGCAGCGAAGATTTGTCAGACTGGTCGGTCACAGGTGTGTCCCCGAGAATTTATGGAGCAGGGTAAACTCGGGTAGCGCTGAGGCATATTTGCACCGCAGACGGCCCCCTTTAGTCTGTTCCTTTGATCTGTCCTAGTGTAGTCGATCTGCTTTGCAACCATCTGCCCTACAAAGACAGTAATCATCGCGATTCCAGGCGACCACGTTGGGCTGTAGATTACGGGGCAGATCTAGGCGACAGGCGAAGCCATTCCAGTGGGCACTTCAGGGGCCAGATCCTCAGACCACAGCCCTTTTTCTTCTAGCCAGGAGCGACTGTAAATACGCGACTGATAGCGCGAGCCGCCGTCGCACAGCACCGTAACAATCTTGTGGCCAGGACCGAGCTGCTGGGCCAGCTTGACCGCCGCCGCTACGTTAATGCCCACCGAACCACCCATAAACAGCCCGTCTTTATAGAGCAGTTGATAGATCGTCCGCAGCGCCTCAGAGTCCTCGATCTGAATGGCATCGTCAATCGGTACACCTTCCATGTTGGCGGTAATGCGACTGTTGCCGATGCCCTCGGTAATCGAGTTGCCCTTGATGTTGATTTCGCCGGTTTTGATATAGCTGTAGAGACCGCTGCCCATGGGGTCGGCTACAACGCAGCGAATTTGAGGATTTTTCTCTTTAAAGAATAGAGCTGCACCTGCGTAGGTGCCGCCGGTGCCGGTCGCGGCTACCCAGCCGTCGATACTGCCGTCGGTTTGCGCCCAGATCTCAGGGCCGGTGGTTTCGTAGTGAGCCAGGCGGTTGGCTAAGTTGTCGAACTGGTTGGCCCAGATGGCGTTGTCGAGTTCTTCGGCCAGGCGACCCGAAACTTTAACGTAGTTGTTGGGGTCACGGTAGGGCACGGCGGGCACGGTGCGAACCTCAGCCCCCAGGGTGCGCAACAGATCAATTTTTTCCTGGGACTGGGTGTCGGGAATAACGATTAGACAGCGGTAGCCCTTGGCGTTGCAAATGTGGGCTAACCCAATGCCGGTATTGCCTGCGGTACCTTCGACCACGGTGCCACCGGGCTTGAGCAAGCCTTTTTCTTCGGCATCTTTAATGATGTAGAGGGCCGCACGATCTTTGACCGACCCACCGGGGTTGAGAAACTCTGCTTTACCCAAAATGTCGCAGCCGGTCGCTTCGCTAACGCTGGGGAGGCGAATTAGGGGAGTATTGCCCACTGCGGCGACAAAACCGTTTTTGATATCCATATGCTTCGTAACCGTTGACAACAGCCTGCTGCGCCGGGGCCGACGCTGACCCAGTTTTTTAGCGCAAGTCGCCTCTTCATCCTACGGTGAAACGGTGGGCTTCTCGGCTAGAATCGTTGTGCTTTCTGTAGTTTTGGGGCCGCTTTTGAGGATGCTGCTGGGAGGCGACAGTCTGGAGGCGACAGTCTGGAGGCGACAGTCTAGGGTGAAGAGCAGGGGCGATTCCCAACCTGAGACGCTTTGTGAACATTCCCTGGCCCTCTCGCGATCGCTGACGATCGGCCCAGCACTGGCTAAGCAAGGCAGCTCCCGGCATTTTCATAGTGTGACAGGGAGAAACGTAGCCAGCCTCTGCCCTTGGAGCACAATTTTGGCCTCAGCCAGCCTCTATCTTCCCTTGTTTCCCCTCCGGCCCCCATGAAAACCCTTGAAGCGCTCATTTTTGATGTTGACGGCACCCTGGCCGAAACGGAGCGGGATGGCCACCGGGTTGCGTTTAACCAGGCGTTTCAAGAATGTGGTCTGTCCTGGCACTGGCCAGTGGGCCTCTACGGTCAGCTGTTGCGGGTAGCCGGTGGCAAAGAGCGCATTCGCCACTACATCGATCGCTACCAGCCGACGTTTCAGCCTTCAACCGATACCGATGAGCTGGTGGTGGCGCTGCATCAGGCCAAGGCCCGCCACTTTCAATCGCTGGTCGCCAGCAACGTAATCCCGCTGCGGCCTGGGGTGCGGCGACTGATCGAGGCGGCCCGGCGGGAGGGAGTGCGGCTGGCGATCGCCACTACCAGCGCCAAAGACAGCGTGATTCCGCTGCTGGAGCATCTGCTGGGGCCAGAGTCGCCCACCTGGTTTGAGATGATCGCCGCCGGAGATATGGTGCCAACCAAAAAACCCGCTCCCGATATCTACAACCTGGTGATTGATACTATGAATCTCAACCCCTCCACCTGCCTGGTGATCGAAGACAGCCGCCAGGGGGTAGACGCGGCGATCGCGGCTGGCCTGCCCACCGTGGTTACGGTCAACGACTACACCCGCAGCTCCGCTATGCCCGGCGCTTGCCTGGTAATCAGCCACCTGGGCGAACCCAGCCTCCCGTTTGAGGTGCTCTGGGGCGAGGTCAACAACGCCTACTATTTCTCGCTCGATCTGGCCCAGGCGCTCTTGCCGTCCTAGCTGAGGGCGCACGCTATGCGCCCCTACGTCAACGCCTTCTCCGTCCCATCGTCCTCATCCCCTTATCTTCTCGACCCCATCCTGCGGGAAGCCGCTCCGCGTCTATCCTCATCTCCTCAACATCTTTTGTTCCCATGCCCCTTTCCCAAACTCTGTGGCACGCTAACGACGACCTGGCCCAGGCCTGCCTGCAACACCCCTTCGTGCAGGGCCTGGGCGATGGCACCCTGGCCGTAGAGAAATTTGCCTACTACGTCGGCCAGGACGCTTTCTTTCTAGAAGCCTTTGCCCGGGCCTACAGCATCGCTGCTGCTAAGGCTTCTACCTGGGAGACATTCCAGGTTTTTCACCAGCTGGCTGACGGGGTGCTGGGCGAGCTGAATCTGCACGGCGGCTACGCTCAAGAGTGGGGCGTAGACCTGTCCACTGTTACCCCTGGGGCGGCGACCCGTCGCTATACCGATTTTTTGCTCAGCACCGCCTGGGGGCAGTCGTCTGAGGCGACGGCGATCGCCATGGCCCCCTGCATGCGGCTCTACGCATTTTTGGGGCAGTCCCTGGCGCAGCTTAAGCCGCCGCCCCACCGCTACAGCGCCTGGATTGAGACCTACAGCAGCGACCAGTTTGAGCCCCTGGCCGCCCAACTCGAAGCGCTGATCGATGCTCAAGCGGTTGATACCCCCAGCCACCGGGCTGCCTACCGCTACGCGATGGACTGCGAACTGGCCTTTTTTGAAGCGGCCTGGCAAGTACCTCATGACGGCCTAGGACTGCTCAGTTAAGCGCTGGTGCACCTCTGCATCGCTGGTTTGAGCAAAGTCTTCGTACCAAAACCCGATCGCGCGCAAGGCTTCGGGCATCGCGACAGACACCACCTCATCGACCGCCAGGCTCAGCTCTTGGTAGATGGGCGGGGCCACAACGGGGGCGGCCACAATTAGGCGGACGGGCTGCTGAGGTTTAATCACCGAGACGGCGGCGCGCATGGTGGCTCCGGTGGCAATGCCGTCGTCGACCAGAATGACGGTGCGATCGCGAACATCCAGTGGGGGCCGATCGCCCCGGTAGGCGCGATCGCGGCGCTGCAGCTCCTGCAGTTCTTTAGCGGCGATCGCGTCAATGGTTGAGGCCGATATATTCATGCCGCTGACGACATCGGCGTTGAGCACGCGCACCCCGCCCGAGGCGATCGCCCCCAGGGCCAGTTCTTCGTGGTCTGGCACCCCCAGCTTGCGCACCAGGCAAATATCCAGCGGCGCATTTAGCGCCTGGGCCACTTCGTAGGCCACCGGCACCCCGCCGCGAGGCAGCCCCAGCACCAGCACATCGGCACGGTGGGCATAGCGCTGTAGCCGCTCGGCGAGTTGTCGCCCGGCGTCGGCACGGTCTTTAAACCGCATGTCGTGGGCAACAGCATCGAGCATGGTCTACCTCCTGGGAACGGGCGGCGGGGGAAGGAAGGGAGACTTCGATCGCGATCGCAGCCCCCCTTCAGAACGGCTTAGTGAATATCGACTTTCACAACTTTTTGCTGCTCTGATTCCAATTTGGGCAGAGTCAGATGCACCATGCCGTTTTTGTAGTCAGCCTGCACGTGGTCAGTTTGAATGCGCACGGGCAGCGGGATCATGCGCTCAAACTGGCCGTAGTGAAATTCTGAGCGAACTAAGCCCTTTTCTTCGTGCTTAGACTCTGACTTGCGATCGCCTCTGACTAAAACCGATGATTCGGTGACCTGAAGATCTAAATCTTTAGCTTCCATCCCTGGAATCTCAAGTTTGAGATGAATGGCATCATCAGTTTCTTCCATTTCTGCCGAAGGCATGAAGGTTAGCGATTTTAGATCTCTGTCGCCGTCGCCATCACCCTCAGCCAGAAAGCGATCGAACAGGTGATTCATTTCTCGGTGCAAGCGCTCAATACCTCGAAATGGCTCCCAACGAGCGATGTCACCCAGGGGATCGTAACGCATGATAGGCATAACTTTTCCTCCATTTTTCTATGAAGACAAAGTCGGTGTTAGGGCTGAGTATCGGTCATCGATAGATGTTCACTGGCAGGAGAGAACAGTTAAGCTCAACCCCTTACCTTACCAGCGAAAATCTCTGTCTACGACCTACCTTCATGCTAAATCCAAACCATAATTTGTGAGGTTTTTTGTAAAGAAATATTGAATTTTCAGTTATGCACGGCTGGTCTACTCGCGGTTTTGTCGTAGGGCTGAGCAACAGGTTTACAACAGCGGCAAAGGCGAAAAAATCGGGCTTCAACTCAGCAGGATGATGACATTTTTCTATGCCTCAATATATTGGACTGTGCGCCTATACAGTGCACTGTCACCTGAGACTTAGACAAAATTCAGTTTAATGAACCCCGATTCACACCCATTGCCCCTATCAGGACGTGACATGCTACACCCCCGCAAATTGAGAGTATTCATTTGAGAGTTGGTATTGGCTCTGACGATGCCCCTGCAATCTGGCTGTCCCTAGCCTGCGTTAACAATCAGCCCCTGCGCCAGAGATAATAAACGCGGAAACGTTCACAGGCTCACCCCATGACTGCCGACATTCGTCTACTCGTGCTCGATATCGACGGTACCCTGGCCGGAGAGTCTAACCAGATCAATGCCCCTGTGCTGGATGCCATTAGCCAGGTGCAGCAGCGGGGGATTGCGGTTGCGATCGCCACCGGGCGCATGTACCAATCGGCGCTGCGGTTTCACCAGCTGGTGGGCTCAGCCCTGCCGCTGATGGCCTACCAGGGGGCCTTCATCAAAGACCCCAAAACCCAAAAGCTGCACCGCCACACGCCCCTGCCCCGGCAGCTGGCGCTGGAAATTTTGACCTACCTGGCCCCCATGGAGGCCAATAACGACCTGTCGATTCACCTGTATATCGACGACCAGCTCCACGTGCGGACGATTATCGACGACACCGAGGCCTACGCCCAGCGATCGGGCATACGCCCCATTGCCGCTGGCGACCTGGCCATGCTGCTGAACAACAACGTGGCGATCGAAACCACCAAGCTGCTGACCTTGAGCAACAATATCGACCTGCTCAGCGATATTTTGAGCCATTTGGGCCAGCGCTACCCCACCGAAGACCTGTATCTGACGCGATCGGTCGAATACTTCGTTGAGGCCACCCACCCCTTAGCCCACAAGGGCGAAGCCGTGCGGTTTTTGACCGAAGACCTGTTGGGCCTTAAACCCGACCAGGTCATGGCCATCGGCGACAACTACAACGATCTCGAAATGCTGCGCTACGCGGGCATTGGCGTGGCAATGGGCGATGCGCCTGAACCCGTCAAGCAGGGGGCTGACTGGGTGGCTCCGGGGGTGGATGCGGATGGGGTGGCGGTGGCGCTGCAGGAGTTTCTGCTGTAGGGCTTTCTGCTGTCGAGCTATCTGGGCTTGGGCTATCTGGGCTTGGGCTATCTGGGTTCAGGCTGTCGTACAGCTGCGAGAGCGTTACCACTCGAAACCCCTGACGATCTATGAGGTCGAGCAGCGTTGGCAGCGCCTGAGCCGTCTGCACACAGCGCTCCATTGACCCGCCGTGCATGACAAAAATAGCCCCCGGAAAGATAAAGCGGGCCAGGTACCAGGTGTTGAGGTTGGGGGTGCTGAGGGGACGCAGGGTGTCGAACGGCACCATTGAGGCCAGGGCCACCAGCGACTCGTAGCCGGGGGTAAGCCGAATGTGGTCGACCATAGCCCGGTTGTAGAGGCCACGCCCTGGCCGGTACCAGCGCAGGGGCTGCTGAATCAGGTCGGTAATGCGATCGTGGGCCTCTTGAAAATGGCGGGCAAACTGGGCTGGCTGCAAAATAGCTGGGGTAGTGTCGGTGGTGCCGTGGTTAGCAATTTCGTGACCGCTGGCCAAAATCTCTTGCAGAATGGTGCTGCCCGGATTGAGATGGTCGGTGATGACAAAGAAGGTAGCCTGTACCGGGTGCTCGGCGGTGCGATTGTAGCGATCGAGGGCGGCGAGAATGAGGCGAGTAGAGGCATCCTTGCGATCGCCTGGCGTCGGCACATCATCAATGGTGAGGGCCACCAGCCGCGCCTGGATAGGGGCGTAAAACAGCGCATCCGGAAACATCCGGGCGACCTGGGTGAGGATCTGCTGCTGGGGAAGAGCCATAGCGGTTTAGCGGCTGGTGGGATCTAGACTATCGCGGAGGCGATCGCCCAGCGTATTAATGCAAAGAACGGTGAGGAAAATAGCCAAGCCGGGGGCCAGCACCAGGTAAGGCGCGCTCTCGATGTAGTTTTGGGCATCGTAGAGCATACGACCCCAGGTGGGCACATCGGGCGGAAAGCCCACCCCCAAAAAGCTCAGGGTTGACTCAGCCAGCAGCGCGTTGCCAACCCCAATCGTAGCTGCCACAATCACAGGACCGAGAATATTGGGCAGCAGGTGGGTCTTAACGATGCCCCAGGGCCGGGCACCAAGCGCAACGGCGGCTTCTACAAAGGTGCGCTGCTTGAGGCTCAAGAACCCAGCCCGCACTAAACGGGCCACCGACATCCAGCTCAGCCCGCCAATCAGCAGCACAATCAGCCAGAATATGCCCTGCTCTGGCCCCAGGGCACGCCGCACCGGGTCGCCCAGCAGGTAGACCACCAGCAACACCAGGGGCAGCTGAGGCAACGCCAAAAATAGGTCGGTAACGCGCATCAGCAAGACATCGACCCAGCCGCCGCAAAACCCAGCCAGCGCCCCAATGCCCACCCCCAGGCTAATGCCCACCAGGGTAGCCGCCAGCCCCACCGCCAGCGAAATGCGGCCTCCCAGCAGTAGCCGAGCCAGCTGATCCTGGCCCAGGTCGTTGGTGCCCAGGGGGGCGGCAACGCTAGGGGGCTGGAGGGCACGGCCAAAGTCGATGTCGCTCGGAGAGCTTGGGTAAAGCAGTGGCCCCAGGGCGATCGCCAGCATCAATATCCCCAGCCCAATCAGGGCCAGTCGAGCAGTGCGATCGCCCCACAGTCGCGGCCAGGCGCGGTTCTGATCGCTCATAGTGGCGGTCAACTTGGGCGCAACGGCATTAGTGGCCATAGCGCACCCTGGGGTCAACAACGCCGTAGAGCAGATCGGCCACCAGGTTAAAGGCCACCACCAGCACCGCGTAGATAAAAGCAATCCCCATCACCACCGGCGTATCGCTGCGGTAGATCGACTCAATCAGCAGTGCCCCAATCCCCGGCACCCGAAACACTTGCTCCGTCACCAGCGCTCCGGTAAAAATGGTAGGAATATCCAGCGCCACCAGCGTCACCACCGGAATCAGCGCGTTGCGCAGCATGTGCAGGGTGACAATGCGCCAGCGCCCCAGTCCTTTGGCCCGCGCCGTTTTCACATAGTTTTGCGGAATTTCTTCGAGCATGGCGGCCCGCACAAACCGCAGCAGCACCGCCGTCTGAAACAGCACCAGCGTGGCGATCGGCATAATCGACTGCCGCAGCCACTGCCCCAGGCTGCCCAAATCGTTTACCACCAGCGTGTTGTCGTAGATAAAGGGCAGCCAGCCCAGCCGCACGCTCAGCACAATAATCAGCACCAGCCCCGAAAAAAACGGCGGCGTGGAGAAGCCCATAAACGCCACTGTGGTAATGGTGCGGTCAATCCAGGTATTTTGCCGCAGGGCCGCGATGATTCCCAACGGCAAGGCCAAAGCGACGCTCAACAGATAGGCTACGCCGATCACCCACAGCGTTACGGGCAGTCGCTGAGCGATCAACTCCGCCACCGGCAGACGGCTGACGAACGAGTAGCCCAAGTTGCCGCTAAACAGCGCCACCGTCCACTTCAGGTAGCGAATGGGAATGGGCTGATCAAGGCCCAGCGATCGCCGGATATTTTCCCGCACCTCCGGCGTAATCGCTGGGTTTGTCGCCAGGTCGCCCAACGGGTTACTGGGCGACAGCGCCAGGATAAAAAAGATCACTGCGCTAATGACCAGCAGCGTTGGAATCGCCACCAGCAGACGCTTGAGCAAATAGCCGAGCATGGCAGAAAAACTATAGCGTAGGAGTAGCCTCAGACTATGGCTAGTCTAGCGGGGTCGTCTCCCCACGCATAGACTTTTTGTCGCTCATAGCGACCATCTTATCGGTTGGCAACTCTCGGGCCGATTGCGAGTTCGCTAGCCACCCCAGTTTTAGCGGTTAGCCAATTGGTCATATTCTGAGCGCGCTAGTCAGAGACGTACACACAAATGCCCCAGGATACAGAACACCTGAGGCATAAAAATCGTGATGGGCTCCAGTCTATCTATCAACTGGCGCTGGCAAGGGGTGGAGCAAGCCAGCAATCGCTTAAGCCAAGCTGTCTGCCTTAGATTTGATAATTTTGGCCGGAATTCCTACCACAGTAGAATTTGATGGCACATCGATTAAAACTACGGCGTTAGCCCCCACGTTGACATTGTCGCCAATCGTGATTTTGCCAAACAGTTTAGCGCCCGCTCCCACATTGACCCGGTTGCCCAAGATTGGAGCATCCAGGGGGCGATCGAGATGACGCAAACCCAGCGTAACGCCCTGCCGAATAATAGTGTCATCGCCAATGACGCAGTTGCCGTGCACAACGATATTGCCCTGGTGCTCTACAACGACTCGTCGCCCCAGCTTGACCGAGTAGGGCAGCTCAATACCATAGGTATTTCGCACTTTGTGATACATCATGCGGTAGACCAAGCTCAGCGGTGCCCGCCAAAACTTAGACTTGACGCCCATGCGCCATACGCCAAACCGATGGACTACCACAGCCCTAAGCCCAGGCTTAGTCCAATCGCGACCATGGGCAATCCAGTCTTCCTGAATTTGCTGAATTAACGCTTTAAATGAAGTATCGGGCTGCTCCAATTGATTCTCAGAATCAACAGTCAAAGCACTGTCGGTAACATTAACTACAGAGGTCATATAGCTCCTATTCAAAGCTCTGGACGCATACGAGCGGTTGGCGAAATCTGGGGCTGATGGCGCAGAAAATGTACACGTCTTAGCTTCCTATCGCAAAAGCCGATGGTACAAAGGCCAGTCTAAAGAGCATTTATTAAGACTCTTAAGTTGCTATATCCAAGTCTACTCTGACCGTGAAATCATTCCACAGAGGCGCTGTCAGGGCTTTGTGATAAGTTCATAATTTAGTAAAAATACTACTTAACTATCTCCGTTCTGCGCCCGACTTTGGAGTGTTTTAGCGTTTTCTTCGGCTAATTTGCACCAAGTATACATAGGCCGTTCCAGTTAATTAGCCCCAAATGTAGCCCTGGCCAACAGCCGCCCGGTTGAGCATCACGGTATTGTCGACTCCCAGGCCAAGGGGCGGTTGCCAGCTCAAAAGCCTATTTAAGGATCTGGGCGAGCTGTTTTCTCTGGGGCTTGCGGTTAACTGAGCTTAGGTGCTAAGGCGGCTTTTGGGTAGGCGATGCGCTTGTGGTTGTACTGCTGCCACACCTGCACAAAAATTTCGGCAATCAGCGCCATGTGGTCGCGAGTCAGACCTGACTCTACCAGCTGGTTATCTTTCCAGCGGGCGCGCAGAATGCGGTTGACCATAGCCAGAGCTTCGTCGGGGGTGGCATCGGTGAGCGATCGCAGGGCGGCTTCGCAGGAGTCGGCCAGCATGACAATACCGGTTTCGGGCGACTGCGGAATGGGGCCATCATAGCGAAAGTCATCTTCTTTGACGATCAGGGCTGGCTCATCTTTGGTCATTTCCTTGGCCTGATGGTAAAAGTAGCTGATCAACATGGTGCCCTGATGTTCGGGAATGAAGGACTGCACGGCTTTGGGTAGGCGATATTTGCGAGCCATCACGATGCCCTCGGTGACGTGTTTTTTGATAATTTCGGCGCTTAGCCAGGGATCGTTGAGGGTGTCGTGCTTATTGGGGCCGCCCATCTGGTTTTCGATAAACCCCTGGGGGTCGTGCATTTTACCGATGTCGTGGTATAGAGTACCGGCTCGTACTAGCTCTACGTTGCAGCCCAGGGCGCGGGCGGCAGCCTCCGCCAGACTCGACACAAATACTGTGTGCTGAAAGGTACCGGGCGCTTCCGACGCTAGCCGCTTGAGCATAGGGCGGTTGGGGTTTGACAACTCGGCCAGGCGAATGGGAGTCACTAGATCAAACAGGTGCTCTAGATAGGGGCTTAAGCCCAGGGCGGCAATACTAGAAATTACGCCGTAGATGCCCTGGAGAGCGGCCCCAGTCAGCATGCCCGACCAGGCCGAGATCAGCGATACCGGGCTGACCACCAGCGTCAGCAGCAGGTAGGCTACCCCCTGGGTCAGGCCAACGCCACCGCCGAGGAGGGCTAGCTCTTCGCGCGATCGCATACGGCCCGCCAGCAGGCTGCACACAAAAGCTCCTGCCGCCCCAGCCATAAACGAAATACCGCTTACCGTGGCCCCGACCGGCAGCAGTACGGCCACCAGCACAACCAGGGTTCCCCCCAGCACAGGGCCGTAAAAACTGCCAGCCAGCAGGCCGATGGCGGGCAGCCCGTAGGCCGCCACTCCGACCATTTTCATGATCCCAGCGCTGACCACCATAGCCGTTAGCAGCAGGTAGTCTTGCTGACGCAGTCGCTGGGGCACCCAGCGCTCAACCAGCAAAAACACGCCCACCCCGCCAGCCACCAGCCCGCCGAACATAGCCAGCCCCCAGTAGTTAAAGCGGCGCTGGCTGAGGTTAAAGCTGTCGAGCAGCACAAACTGGCTCTGAGTGATAATGTCACCAGCAGCAATGATGAGTTCCCCCTGCTGCACTTCTACAAAGACGGGTTTGACCGCCTCGGCGGCCATATCGGCCTGCAGGCGAGTGCGATCGCTGTCTTCAATCAGGTTGGGCTCTAGGGTAGAGAGCAGCAGCTGGCGGGCAAAGGGTTCGATCGATTGGGGCAGGGTGTCCTTGAGCTGGAGATAGACGGCGCGATCGAGCACGTCGGGAGGTAACCCAGAGGCAATGCCCTGGGCCAGCATACGCTCCGCTGCCTTGCGGATCTCGACTTGAGCGCTGGCCCATTCTTGAGAAGACAGGTCAAGCACCTGGGGAGATTCGGTAACCCCCTCGGCCTGGGAAACCAGCAGCGTGAAGTTGGCCATAGCCTCCTGGTAGCCCTGACGCGCTCGCTCTACCGAGTCTAAGAGCTGGCTCAGCTCCTCGCTGCTCGATCGCTGACCATAGGCCCAAAGTTCGCCCAGAGCAGTCTGCTGATCGGGGGTGATGGTCTGGTTGCGCAGCAGGGTATCAAGCGTTACCCGCTCATCGCGGGCGCTTTCGTTGGCCAAGGGGTCGATCAGACTCCGCAGCTTTAGCCAGGTGGCATCGTCGGAGCGCCGCAGGTAACTCTGCACCTGGGTTGACAAAACGCTAGTAGCGACAAAGGGCACCGTTCCGGCCTGGCGGCGCACATCGCCCACCTCCGCCACCAGGCTACTCAGCGATCGCAGCACCGCCTCGTCTGTGGCAGGCTCTATTCGCAGGACCCGTAGAGCCCCGTTGCGGGCATCCCGACGACGTTCTTCAGTGGTTTCTTTGTCTTCTACCCGAGCATCGGCGGGGGCAAAAATCGTGTTAGGAGCCACGCTGCCAACCTGCAAGCCCGGCTGATTGTAAAAGCGCTGCCCCAAAACGGCTGTTAGGCTCAGAGTGGTCAGCACAAAGGCCAGCTGGGGATGGCGAATATTTTTGCGTCGCCGCAGGGGGCGGCAGGGCTGCGGTCGGTCTTTGCGCAACTCCACGGGCTGGACAGAGCCAGATACGATCGGCCTATCGTTGGCCTGTATAGTCTCTAGAGACGGCGACCGGGGTACCAGCTTAGAACGAGGGCTGATCAGCTTTATGGTCCGCTGCTCTACAGCCCACCAGCGCTCAACCACAGCCACAAATTCCTGAATTGCCTTCATAAATTTAAGACAGCTAGAGGGGTGGGCAGAGGCCGAAAGACCCTAGACTACGGGGCCAGCCAAATGAATCGTCAGCAGCGAGCGTTTGAGACGCTCCTCTCCCCGCTGTGCGCTCGAGCCGCCAGCCCAACCGGAGCCTCTCAAACGCTATTATAGGCGGCGGGTTTGGTCAACGCCTGTACCCCTGGCCCTAAACTCTGATCCCGAGGGGGAAAGGAGGCTGTTCTAGGCGATCGCGAGCCTCTCCCCCCACCCGTGGCTCTGGCCGCCCTGCCCAGCGGTAGTGCAGGGCTAGCGCGATCGCCTCCAGGTCGTCGGCTTTTAGAGTTTGCCAGCCGTCCTGCCTCGCCTCAGGGTACGCCAACAGCCAGCGCTGCCGCAGGTTCGCCCCCAGCCCGGCTCGCCCGCCCGCCAGGCCCACCAGCATCCCGGCCAGAGCTATCTCCGTAGCCGCCCAGCCCCGCTGATAGGCCGCGCCCAACACCACCGCAAACTCGCCCTGGCTCTGGGTCACAAGCCGCAGGGCTGGCTCCAGGGGATTATCTTCACCTTCTAGAGTAGGAGCCAGAACTAGAGTGGAGAAATCGCTCCAGTTCAGCTCGGTTTCAGCCGCCATCGCCTGGCAGACAAGGTCAAACAAACCTTCACAGGCCACCACCTGGGGCGATTCTCCGCTGGGGAGGCTGCGCCAGCGCTCCAGGTCGGCAGCCCAGTTAGCCACTGTCGTCCGATGATGGCTGTGGGCGTCGGCCTGCAGCCATAGATAGGGCAAGGCATTGAGCAGCAGCGCTGCGGTATCGGGCAGCATTTGAAAATGGGGTTGCCACCGCTGCGGCAAAAGCAAATCGCCTTGAGCGCAGGCACGGGCAACCCGCAACAGCCCCCCCTGCCACCCCCCGGCGGCAGCATCGACCCCACGCCGCTGGTCGGCCAGCCAGCGATCGCCAATGACGATGGCCTCCAGCGCTGCCCCCAGCCGATCCGGCAGAGAGCCTGGCGTTAATCTCGGCGATATTTCTCGCTGTGCCGTGGCTTGGGGTGCATTCATGCCGGTGCATCCTGGCGCTGGGTGAATCGTTGAGACCAACATTAGTTGAAACCAACGTTAGAAGTAAAAGACGAATTTAGTCGTCAACCGTGAATTTTAAGGGGGTGCAGTATCCTATTTCTGGATAGCAATCCTATAATGCTTGCTGTCAAGCGCCTGCCGCTTACTGTCACCCCCGTCTGGAGCCAAGTTTATGTTCTGCGCCTCCCCTTTTACTAAACGGGTTACCCAAGGTTGGGTCAGCCCTAGTCTTTGGGGAATGACCACGGCAATCGCCCTGCTCAGCAGCTCCGCCAGTTTTGCCCAGACTCAGGCCCCAGCAGAGGAGGCCACCCCGGCTATCCAACCCGCCGTTCCAACTGTCAGCGGCGGGCGTATTGTGCGGCCTACCCTCCAACTTGGCAGTCAGGGCGAGTCAGTGCGCGAGCTGCAGTCCATGCTCATTTTGTTGGGATACTACCCTGGTCAGGTGACTGGCCTGTACCAAGAAGACACCGCCACCGCCACGCGCCGTTTTCAAACGGCTGCGGGTATCACCGCCGATGGCATTGTCGGCCCTGCCACCTGGAGCCGTCTGTTTCCCACCCCGCCGAGCGAAGCCAACCCGCCTGCGGCTACAACCTCCACCAGTGCTACCCCGGTAGCTAGTACCCCAGCCGCGAATACGCCAGCGACAAACACGCCAGCCGCCAATACACCCCCCGCCAGCAACAGCGGCAACGCCACAGCCTTCCCTGTGCTGCGCCCCGGCATGGAAGGTGATGTCGTGCGCCAGCTGCAGCAGCGGCTGCGGGCCAAAGGGTTCTATAACGGCGCGATCGACGGCATCTTTGGCAGTCAAACCGAGGCCTCTGTGCGACAAGCCCAGGCGGCGAATAACCTTACCGTAGACGGCATCGTTGGCCCCGCCACCTGGCGAGCACTGAATTAGGGATGGCGCTGCTGACCTACTTCTCCCGGACCCGCGCGGAATCAGTTTGCTACAGCAAAGCCGCCGAGACATGTATCCCGACAGCTTTGCTGTAGCAAACTTTTTTGTAACGAAATGGCGGATGCCGCCTAGCTCGACAGGACTCTAATCAGCTTGAGTCAACCAGTAGTCAACCCCCGGGTTAGAGGAGTCGGGCACGGTGGCGCTGGCATAAATCGAGTAGGGCATATCGAGCGGGTCTAGGGCAGACATCTGCTGGGCAGCAGCACTATTCATGTAAACCACGTAGTTGCCCATTAAAAAATAGACTCCCATCAGGGCAGCGGCAGAGGAAGCTACCAGGAAGCCAGCCAGCATCAGGGAAAACTCCTGACCTTTGACAGCCTGCTCCATCAGGCGGAGTGCCCAGGCCACTAAGGCAATAACGATAGTCAGGATGAGCAGCAGCATGAAAGAGGTCTACGATGAAAGACTTGACGGCAAAAATGTAAAGTTCGAAACGTAAAGCTTCTCACCTATATGTTACACATCGTAACAGGCATTCATAAAACCGGCATAGTTCCACAGAATGTTTTCGCTTTTGCCAGAATGGCGTTTGCCAGCTAGGTCAAACGGACCGGCACCTGGCGATCGCGCAAGTGCTCTTTAACCTGCTGCACCGTCAGCTGACCGTAGTGCAGCAGCGAGGCCAGCAATGCCGCTTCTGCCTTGCCGTCGGTTAGGGCCTGGTGAATGTGGTCGCAGTTGCCCGCTCCACCCGAGGCAATCACCGGCACCGGCACCCTGTCGGCGATCGCACGGGTTAGCATCAGGTCATAGCCCGCCTGGGTACCGTCAGCATCCATGCTGGTCACCAACAGTTCGCCCGCCCCTTGAGCCACAACGGTTTCAGCCCAGTTCAGGGCATCGAGTCCTGTATTCTCGCGACCGCCGCGCACGTAGACGTCCCAGCCAGGGTTGCTGGGGTCTTCGCGGCGACGAGCATCAATGGCTACCACAATACACTGCGCCCCAAAGCGATCGCTGGCCTCCCGAACCAGTTCAGGTCGCTTCACCGCCGCCGAGTTGATGCTGACCTTATCGGCTCCGGCTCGTAACAATTTCTTAATAGTCTCTAAGGATTGCACACCGCCGCCCACGGTCAGGGGAATGAACACCTGCTCAGCAGTGCGGTACACCACGTCATAAATAATGTCGCGGTCTTCATGGGTAGCCGTGATATCGAGAAACACCAGCTCATCGGCCCCCGCCTGGTTATAGGCCTGAGCCAGCTCCACCGGATCGCCAGCATCGCGGAGATCGACAAAGTTGACCCCTTTGACCACCCGCCCGGCTTTCACATCCAAACAGGGCACAATCCGTTTCGCCAGCATTCCCCTTACTCCTTAAAATTACGCTACCAACGCTAACTAACCCCGCTCCACTCCCGGTTTCCTCCGGTCACACACCCAAAGCTCAGTTTCTCCCCGCTCCAAACAGGTACACCCACCCACTCACCCACTCATCCCCTACCCATCCACCCAATTTCCCGCCGCCGTAGATTAACCCTTTCCCAGGTTTCACAATAGTGGATTTTGAGGATCACAGTTTGACGATCAACAGGGGCCAAGACGCTGATACACTGTGTTTTGGTTTTCTTGTTGGATATGCAGTTGGAGCCCTCAGTAAACATGGGTTTAGAGATTGGCCAGAAGGTGAAGGTATCCCGTCTACGCGATCGGGTTTCCAAAGAAACGGCGACTTACCTCGGCAAGCAGGGTGTCGTAAGTCGCTTCAAAATGGTAGACGGCAGCGGTGTGGGCGTAGTGGTGGAGTTTGAAGACCGCTACACCACATGGTTCTTCGAGGACGAACTATCTGCCATTCAGTAGTGGGCGACGTTGAGTGGTGAGTCCTACTGTAAATAAGTTTCCTGCGGATGATTCTCTCTTTCCCCCTTTAGATGGGGGGAATGTAGCCGAGCTGCTATGGCGCGAATGGGAAAATAATCTGCAGCCAGGATCTAAGGCAAGGATGACCTCGCAAAACATGTAGGCCCAGTTTTTATGGCATTAATTCTTACCTATTTAGGCAAGGGCGGCAGCGGTTGCACGACGGTTGCGATTGCTGCGGCTAAGCAGCGATCGCGAGCTGGGCAGCGGGTGCTGCTGGTCATTCAAGACGCGACCCCGGCCCCGGCGTTGCTGCTGGGCCAACCCCTGGGGCCAGAGCCTGCAGAGCTGGAGCCCAACCTGTGGGCGATGCAGTTTCAGGCCGCGACACAGCTAGAGAAAAGCTGGGACGAAGTTAAGACCCTGGAAGCCCAATACCTGCGCACGCCGTTTCTAAAGGCGGTTTACGGCCAGGAACTGGGGGTGATGCCGGGGATGGACAGCGCTCTGGCCCTCAATGCCCTGCGACAGTACGACGCTAGCGATCGCTATGACGTGATCGTCTACGACAGCACCGATCCTATGGCCACCCTGCGCATGTTGGGCATGCCCGAAATTCTCGACTGGTATCTGCGACGGTTTCGCGGCGTGTTTCAGCAGTCGGATGTGGGCAAGGTGCTGTCGCCTTTTTTGCAGCCGATGGCTTCGGCGGTGCTGGCGGTCGACTGGTCAGGCGATGTGCTCGATCAGCCCACCGGGCAGGTGCGATCGCAGCTTGAAGAGGGTCGCCAGGCGGTCACCAACCCCAGCCGCGTGGCGGCCTTTTTGGTGACAACCCCCACCGCTGGTGCCGTCGCTACCGCCCGCTACCTGTGGGGCAGCGCCCAGCAGATTGGCCTCACCGTAGGCGGTGTTTTAGTCAACCACGGCGTCCTCGATAATGAGCAGATCAACGCCTTTGCGCCCCTGCCGCAGGTGCCAATTCCTTCAGTCGTTGACCAGGGGTGGGAAGCGGCGGTGGAATCGCTACCCGACCCGGCCCAGTGGGCAGCAGCAGCCCCGCGCCCGGTCAGCGTGGATGTAGCCGCTAAAACCGTGCGGCTGTTCTTGCCCAGCTTCGACAAAACCCAGGTCAAGCTCACCCAGTACGGCCCCGAGGTTACCATTGAGGCGGGTGACCAGCGGCGCAACCTGCTGCTGCCGACGGCGCTGCAGGGTAAGGCGGTAGCCGGGGCTAAGTTCCAAGATCAGCACCTGGTTATTTCCTTTAGCTAAGGACTAATTTCTAGAGGGCGGTCGTCTGGTCACCCCCTTCACCGCCCTGGTGGCAGGAGCCGATAACAGGATCTGGCGATGCTGACCGCAGAGATCAGCCGTTTAGAGAGCGCAGTTGTCGAGTGGGTATAGGCATAGCGATTGGCATCGGTATTGGCGTTGCCCTTGGCGTTGGCATGGACAACATAGCGCTTGGCACCGCGATTGGCATTGCTGCGGGTGTTCCCCTAGGGGCAGTGGTCAGTCGGCTGAGAAGGCATCGAGATCGTTCTGACGGACACTGAGTCAGCTGACCCAGCGATATGTCATCGGTTCGCGGTAAAACTGTCCTTGCTAGGGCGAGGGTTTGATTCTGAACTAAAAAATGTGGCACCGTGGGTTAAGTATCGCGCTGACCTAACGTTTCACCGACTCTTAGCAATTTCACAAATCATGGCTGAACAACCGTCCTCCATTCCAGTCAACGGCGCTCCAGACTCGACTTTGGCGGCTGAGAGTACCCTCGAAGCTGAATCCGTGGCCTCCGAAGTCGCACCCAAGGCCCAGGGCAATGCGGCTCGTCAGCTCCTCGGCATGAAGGGTGCTAAGGCAGGCGAAACCTCGATCTGGAAGATTCGACTGCAGCTGATGAAGCCCATTACCTGGATTCCGCTGATTTGGGGGGTGGTGTGCGGAGCCGCCTCCTCGGGCAACTACCACTGGAACCTAGAGTACGTGCTGATTGCGGCGGCCTGTATGCTGCTTTCAGGGCCGCTGCTGACCGGCTATACCCAAACCCTTAACGACTTCTACGATCGCGACATCGACGCCATCAACGAGCCCTACCGCCCCATCCCCTCGGGGGCGATCTCCATCGGTCAGGTGGTGGCCCAAATTTTGGTGCTGCTGGTGGGTGGGGTGGCGGTGGCCTTTGCCCTCGATCGCTGGGCCGGGCACAGCTTTCCAACCATTACGGCGCTCGCTATTGGCGGTTCGCTGGTGTCGTACATTTACTCAGCGCCGCCCCTCAAGCTCAAGCAAAACGGCTGGCTGGGCAACTACGCTCTGGGGGCCAGCTATATTGCGCTGCCCTGGTGGGCAGGCCACGCCCTGTTTGGCACCCTGACCTGGCAGATTGTGGTGCTCACCCTGTTCTACAGCCTGGCGGGCTTGGGCATTGCCGTGGTGAATGATTTCAAGAGCGTAGAGGGCGATCGCCAGATGGGGCTGAAGTCGCTGCCGGTAATGTTTGGCGTTACCACCGCCGCCTGGATTTGCGTACTGGCGATCGACATTTTTCAGGGGGGCGTAGCGGCCTACCTGATGGCCATTCACCAAAACCTCTACGCGGTGCTGCTGATCCTGCTGATCATTCCTCAGATCACCTTTCAGGATATGTACTTTTTGCGCGACCCCCTGGGCAACGACGTCAAGTATCAGGCCAGCGCTCAGCCTTTTTTGGTATTGGGTATGCTGGTGACGGGGCTGGCTCTGGGGCACGCGGCGCTTTAGGGGATCCATCAAATCAAAGGGCAACAAACCGAGTTCAGGTCCAGAAGTGGAGTTTTGCCGTTGGTAAAACTTCAGCTCCAGGGTTGGACTTGTTATACCCTTGAACAAATGGTCGAAACCCCATACAGTTCTCAGAGGACGTGAAGGGCAACGGTGCTATGGCTCGATCTTGGTTAACCTGGCTGTCGTTTCCTACAGGGAAGTCATCGCGTTCTGGCAGACGCAAGGCCTCGGAGCGCAAGAGCGCTAGGGTCAGCTCGACCAATTTTGCTAAAACGACCGCTTCACCGCGATCGCTTGAAGATCAGACTGCGCCCTCCCGCGAGCAGGGGACACCGCCGCGCAGCTACCGCCCGCTGTTCCTGCGGCCCTTGTTTTGGGTGGTGCTGCTGGCCGGGGCTGGCATTGCCGGGGGAGGAACACGTGCCTACCGCGTGTTCGAGCACACCAACGCTACGCTGCCCGATCCTGATGTGGCGTTGACCTACCAGCGCGACGGCACCGTCACGATGGTGTCAGCCGATGGAGTCATTCTGCAAAAGCTTGGCCCCGCCAGTCGAGAAACCATCACCTACGACGACATTCCTAAGCACCTGGTAAACGCATTTATCGCCTCCGAAGACCGCCGCTTTTACGAGCACAACGGCGTCGATTACCGGGGCATTGCCCGCGCCGTTTTGACAAATCTACAGCAGCGCGAAACCGTTGAAGGGGCCAGCACCATTACCCAACAGCTGGCGCGCATTGTCTTTCTCGATCAAGAACGCAGCTACCAGCGCAAGCTCAAAGAGGCCCTAATGGCCGTCAAGCTCGAAAAAAGCTTGACCAAAGAGCAAATTATTGAGCGCTACCTCAACTTGGTGTATCTGGGTTCTGGGGCCTACGGCGTCGCCGACGCCGCCTGGATTTATTTCGGTAAAACTATCGACCAGCTCACCGTGGCGGAGTCGGCCATGATTGCCGGTATGGCCCCAGCCCCCAGTCTCTATTCACCAGCCGTCGATGTCGAGGCCGCCCGCAGCCAGCGCAACCGCGTGATTCGCGGCATGTTGGCCACCAAGGCTATCACCGGAGCAGAAGCCGAAGAGGCCATCACCGCCAGCGTAGAAGTCACCCCCAACCAGCCCAAGTTTCTCTACAGCGAGTTTCCCTACTTCACAATTTATATTCAGAAGCAGCTGGAAGCGCTGCTGCCCCCCGACCAGCTTGAAGCTGGCGGCCTGACGGTTGAAACCACCCTCAACGTGGTCTGGCAGCGCCGTGCTGAAGAAACCGTTGAAGAGGCCGTTGAACGCTACAGCAACTGGCAGCGAGTAGGGCAGGTAGCTCTGGTGGCCGTTGACCCCCGCAATGGCGAAATTAAGGCCATGGTCGGCGGCACCGACTTTACCAGCGAAAACCAGTTCAACCGCGTTACCCAGGCGCAGCGACAGCCGGGGTCAACCTTCAAAACGTTTGTCTATGCGGCGGCGATCGCCGGAGGCATATCGCCGTACAAAAATTACGTCGACGCCCGCTACGTAGTCGATGGCTACGAACCCAAGAACTACGGCGAAAACTACAGCGGCAGCATGGATTTGCTGAAGGCCTTGCGCAACTCGGTCAACATCGTGGCGGTGAAGCTGCTGGTCGATGTGGGCTTTGACCCGGTAGTTGACCTGGCAGGGAAGATGGGGATCAAATCGCCGCTGCTGCCTGCCTACTCGCTAGCCCTGGGTACATCAGAAGTCAACTTACTAGAGCTGACTAGCGCCTACGGCACCCTGGCGAATAAGGGCATACATCGCCCAGCCCACGGCATTCGACGGGTGCTTAACAGCAATGGCGAAGTCATTTACGAACGGCCCAACGAGTCGGTGCAGGCCATTGACGCCGATTCGGCCGCGATCATGACCTGGATGCTGCGCGGGGTTGTAGAGGGCGGCACAGGCAGCAACGCTTACCTGGGCCGCCCGGTAGCCGGTAAAACGGGCACCTCTGAGGAATATCGCGACCTCTGGTTTGTGGGCTACATTCCCCAGCTGGCGGCTGGGGTGTGGATGGGCAACGACGACAACACGCCCACTCGCGGAGCCAGCAGCATGGCCGCTGCTGTATGGCGCGACTTTATGGCCAAGCTGACCGACGATATTCCCTCTGAAGATTTTCCGAGCCTGCCTCGCCTGGGCGGACGCGAGGGCACCATCACCCTCAGTCCGGTCAAGCCCGGTCGAGTGGTGGCCGAAAACGGACCGTCTCAACCGTCGGAGTCAGCCTCTGGGTCTGGCGGCGGCGGTCGCCAGACCGCTAGCCGCTCGGAGAGTGAGCCGTCTTCGTCGAGCAGCAATGAGGAACCTGCGACCGTCAGCAATAATGACGACGACAACGGCAGCGGCAGGCCTAGAGATACTAGTGCCCCTGCCCCGGAGCCAGCCGCAGCGCCTGCTCCAGTCGTTACCAATGACCCACCTGCCCCTGCACCCCCAGCTCCCGCGCCGCGCCCGGTGAATTCGGCTCCGGTAGCTCCGGCCCCGGCTCCGGTAGCCCCAGCTCCCGCGCCGCCGCCTATCGTGGCACCACCACCACCCTTAGAAGCGCCACCCCCTGCTGCCGGTGGGGAATAGTCCGAAGGGCATAGATTGCCGGTGAGTTGAGAGCTGCTGTGACAACAGGGTCAGACCTGGGGGTGATCCCCTGACCGACCGATCGTCGTAGGATAAAAGACAACCAATTTTGGAGATTTATATAGCTATGGCACTTTATTTTGCGGTATCAGGTGAAGCGGCAACCTCTTCATCCCTTGTGCTGGTCTATGTGGTGGGCTTTATAGCCGCAGTGACCCTGGGTTCTGTGGCCTGGTACAACTCCAAGCGCCCCGCAGGCTGGGAAGACAAAGAAAAGCCCGACTTCCTACCGACCGTGAAGCCAGAAGAGGGCAAAGAGGGCTAGAAATTCTCTGGATTCTGGCGACGGCGCGATCGCGCCTAAATATAGTGCCCCATAGCGCTGCCGGATAGACTCAGACAAGTGCAGAACGCCACTAATACTAACCAAGTTAAGCTAGTGCGTTCTAGGACACACCATCTAAAAACACTAAATAAGCCCCCTCTGGACATAGCGTTTGTCAGGGGGGCTTTTGATCTATAGCGATAGTAATGGCCTTTGCGCTTAGGACATCAACCCTGATCATAGTTAGAAACTGGGACAGCGCAACGTGCCACAAAGATTTTGGTTCAACTACGCCTACGCCTCTACCGTTTGGCTTCTATGAATTTATGAAATCGGGGAAGTGCGGTTTAGGTTTTGTGTTACGTCAAATTCTCTTTATTTAAACTAATTTGCGGGAGGATTGCGCTGCAATCCTCCCGCAAATTACTGGTTCTAGATAGGAGTTTTTCCAAGTCAGATGTCGTACTTGGCTCCCTTGAGCGGGCACCTTAATCGCAAGACGCTGTTGACCGCATCAAAGCAGCAGAATCTACGCGACCTGCTTCGGCCTAGACCTTAGCGCCAGCGGGCGAAGAAAAGGCTTCTACACCCTCGGTAGGCCCACCAATAGCCTTCCAGGCCGACAGTCCGCCCTGCAAAAGAGCTACTTTCTGATAGCCTGCCTGGCGCAGCTGATTGACAACTTCTGTAGCCTGGTCGCCACCGTCACCGTAGACATAAATATCTCGCTGGTGTTCCAGAGATTGAGTTGCCTCAGCGATTTGATCTCTAGACATAGCACCAGTAATGCGCTCCGCATTAAAGGATTGGCGGCTGCGAGCATCAATAATAGTTAGGGCAGGTTCACCCCAGTTCAACCGCTTTAACAGTTCATCGGCAGTAGCTTGAGTGCTAGACATACCGGGGGGTTTTGGCAGCGGTTGAGTAACCGCAGACTTGGCGTTTTGGACCTGGTCAGAAGCCTGGTCAGAGAAATCTTCAGCCCGGTTAGCAAACTGGTCAGAAACAAGACCCGAAGCTTCGGTGGCGGCCTGGTCAGAGTCGTGATTAGCCCGCTCAGCAACGTTTACGTCTTGAGGCGAAGCACTTTGATTGGCCTGTTCAGGATTATTAGAAATGCTCTCGTTTTGATCATGAAAATTAGTCATCAAAATACCTCTACTATGGGCATCAACAGAGATACCATAACAAGCCCTTTGTGCAGGCTTATCCATCAGCAGGCATAATTCAGTTCAGCAAAAGAATGAGATTTCATAATTCAAGATCGTCAAGAATTAATCGAAACCACGGTCAACCCTCTTTTGTTTCTCTCACCAGAGAATAGGTGAAACGCCGGAAACTCATTCAATATTGCCTTGACCCTGTAGACTATGACCGAGGTCGAGGGTACAAAAGCCCATGTATGAAGCGTTGTCTGGCACCCTAGATGTTTAATTGGAGCCGACGCTTGCTGCGTGCCTAGACAAGTTGGTCTAGCCAGGTACCAAAACACAAGACTTTATTCCCTTGTCGCCATATTTTGAGTAGTTTAAAAAATTGAACCCGGCCTATTATCTATAACAGACCGGGCTAATAAAGCCATAGACGTTGCTAGAGTGCTAAAAACTCGTTTACCTGTAGCATAAACAGGCCAAAATGCTTTCCATCTAGCAAACTATCTCTTAGGTCAGATATGACCAATTTGAAAACTGGCAACTAATCGATTATCCGTAGCCGCCCCTGACGGATAGCGTCAAACACACGCTGCGCCGTAGCATGGTCTTGATTGCTGAGCGTAGGCTGGCTGAGCAGCACGTCCATTAGCTCTCGCTGCACCTGTCGGCTAATGCGGCGTTCAGCAAAAATTTGATCAACAATAGCTTTGAGCGACTGGCTAGTGACTTGAGACATGACGAAAACCTGAACGATTTGAGGCTATTCTCAATATCGCCCGATACTTCAAGCTTTAGGGTGATACAACCTCTGGCTGGGCGTGATTCTAACCCTGCCTACGCGTGATTGACAGCAAATCGCTGTGTGGTTTAAATCACTCATTCACCAATAGCGTCTGGCTGAAATAGGCACTGGACTAGCTATCGATTTTGCCGAGGCTACAGCGGCACTTTGAATTAAACCTGGTGCAGATGCAGAAGCGGAGTTTTGCTGGTAGAGAATCTCTGTTCTAAGCTGGACTGAACCATAGATGCTGGGTTTCAACGTTTTGTTCCAGCACCACTGTAGGCCGGAGGGAAGGCAGACGGACGGGGAGACTACGGCGTCTGTCGCTGGCGATCGCCCCAATAGCGCACGTACTCAGCCAGGCCCGCTAGTAGGGCCGAGCCTAGAATGAGCACCACGCTGAGAGCGTTGATGTCGGGCTTGACCCCGGTGCGTACTCGGCTAAAAATCTCGATGGGCAGTGGGTTGGCTCCTCCGCCAGCGGTAAAACTGGAGATTAGCAGATCATCCATGCTGAGCACAAAGGCCAGCAGACAACCGGCCAGAATACCCGGTGCCAGCTGCGGAATCAGCACCTTGACGAGCGCCTGGGTGGGGGTAGCCCCCAGGTCGAGGGCGGCTTCTTCAAGGTTGGGGTCGAGGCGCTGGAGACGGCTGGCGACCACCACCGCAATGTAGGCCAGACAAAACACCATATGGGCCGCAATGATGGTGCCCAGGCTCAGCGGTATCGCCATCGACGCTAAAAACACCAGAGTAGCTACCGCGATCGCGATGTCGGGCACAATCAGCGGCAGGTATGACACCCCCCGGTACAGCCCCTTGCCCCGAAACCGATGGCGAGCCAGACCAATGGCCATCAGGGTGCCCAGCACAGCCGAAATCGCTACCGCCACGATCGCAATGGTCAGACTATCCTGCAGGGCTGACAACAGACGGCGATCGCTAAACAACGCCCGATACCAGCGCAGGCTAAACCCTTCCCAACTGGCGCTATAGCGCGAGTCGTTGAAGCTGTACACCCCCAGCACAATGATGGGGAAGTACATGAAGGCATACATCAGGGCGGTGAAGAGGCTGGGCCAGGTGATGGAGCGCGAGGCGGGCATGGGTGGTAGGTTGGTAGACGGGTGGATGGGTAGGTGGGTGGTTGGGTAGGTGGGGGGATGGATAGATGGGGGGATAGGGGAGATGGGGAGAATGAGGGGTCACGTAGGTCTAGATGGTGCATCGCTGCACGGATGCACCATCTAGACCGAGCTAGATCAGGTTTCGGATACGGAGCGTTTGTCGCCGTAGCGCAGGAGCAGGGCGATCGCGAAACTGACGGCCAAAATCAGCACCATGCTCAGCGCTGAGCCAAAGCCCCAGGCGCGGGTAGGGCCGAGAAACTGGTTGTAGATCAGCCGCGAAATATTCATTGACGAAGCTCCACCTAGCAGGGTGGGCACCACAAAGTCGCCCAGCGTGCTGATAAACACCAGCAGGCAACCGGCGGCAATGCCGGGCAGAATTTGGGGCACGGTAATCTTCCAAAAGCCCTGAGAAGGCGTTGCCCCCAGGTCGGCAGCGGCCTCTAGCAGGCGGGTGTCGAGTTTTTCGAGCGAGGCATAGAGAATGAGCACCATGTAGGGCAAAAAGCTGTAGGTGAGGCCAATAAACACCGCTGTAGGCGTATTCAGCCAGTTTTGAGCTGGTAGCCCAAGGCCAGTGAGGATGGTATTTAGCACGCCGCTAGGGCGCAGAATGGCCGCCCAGGCATAGGCCCGCAGCAGCGACGAGGTCCACAGCGGCAAAATGAACCCCACCAGCAGCAGGTTGCGCCAGCGCCGAGGCGACATCAGCGCCAGCCAGTAGGCCACCGGGAACCCCAGCAGCAGGCAGAGCACTGTTGAACCTACCGCAAAGGCTAGCGATCGCCCGATCACCCGCAGGTACACCGGCTGCAAAATTTGCAGATAGTTGCCCAGCCCGTAACCGTCGCTGGGCTGCCCCAGGCGCAGCCCCGGCACCAAACTGATCTCAAAAATCAGCAGCGTAGGCAACACCAGCAGCAGCAGCAGCCATACCCCAGCTGGCCCCAGCAGCACAACTGGCCCCAGCCAGCGTCGGGGAGCGAAGCGAGCGGCCCAGGGGCGCGGTGGGGAGGGGACAGGGGTCATAGGAGAGGAGCCTTTAGAAATGCAAAGTTCAAAGTTCAAAATTCAGAATTTTGAACTTTGAACTCTCTAAGCGCTGGTCACTTCGGTCCACAGCTGGTCAAACAGATCGGTGCTGGCTGTATCTACAGCGACAATACCTTCGCTTTTAGCCAGTACCGCTTCGGGGGGGTAGAGGTCTTCATTATTTTGAATTTCGGCGGGCAGTTGGTTAAAAGCGGCCTGATTGGCGGTGGCAAAAAATAGGCGTTCTACAGCAGCACTGGCCACTTCGGGGTCCAGCATGAAATTGATCCACTGGTAGGCGGCGTCAACGTTGGGAGCGGTGGCGGGAATGGCCAGGGTATCGGTCCACAGCGATGCACCGCTGGCGGGAATGATGTACTCCATGCGGTCGTCCTCAAGGGTGAGGGCGATCGCATCGCTAGAGTAGGCCATCGACACGCTCAAATCGCCGCTTAGCAGTTCGTTTTCAAAGCCAGTAGTCTTAAAGGCAGCAATGTGAGGTCTGAGTTCAAGCAGACGGTTGTAGGCAGCCTGGATTGCTTCGGGATCGCTGGAATTGTACGAGTAGCCTAAGGATTTGAGGGTGGCACCCAGGGTCTCACGCATATCGTCGAGCATAGTAATCCGGCGAGAAAGGGCGTCCTGGTTTTCCCACAAAAAATCCCAGTCGGCGGGTACGCCAGGGGTAGCCTCGCGATTGAAGAGCAAGCCGGTAGTGCCCCAGCAGAAGGGCACGCTGTGAGCATTGTTGGGGTCGTAGGCGGGGTTTTGCCACTGGGCCTTGAGGTTGTCTAGACCCGTGATGCGGCTCTGGTCTAGCTCCGTCAGCAGGCCCAGGTCGATCATCTCTGACACCATGTAGTCGGAGGGGTAGATCAGGCTATAGGCATCACCACCGCCTGCCTGCAGACGGGTCAGCATGACCTCATTGGAGTCGAAGATATCGACCACCACCGGAATGCCGGTGAGTTCAGTAAAGGCGGTCGCCAAACTGTCATCGGTATAGTTGGCCCAGGTGTAGATATGCAGAGCGCCATCGCCACCGCTACCGCCTGCTGGCGGACCAGCCAGATTCTGACGACAGTTAGCGGCGGCAAGGCCAGTTAAGACTGCCGCCGACCCCTGCAAAAATCGCCGCCGACTCAGGGCTAGCCGACGTGAGTAGGGGGAGGTCAGGAGTCGCTTTGCAGACACGGTTTTCTCCAAGGTGGTTAGGGGGCGAATCAGACAGGCAACGGCTGTAGGGAGATGGCGGGCAATGCCAATATTTAGTTATTCAGTATATGAGGATGTGCCCCAGGAGTCTGTATTTAGGAGGAGGACAGGCGAGCCTAAAGGGGGATCGACTAGCCGAGCTGTGGCGCTAGGTCTACTGTTGGCCCTGGTTTTGTAGCCGCAGTGCAGAGATGTAGACCTTCTACTAGGCGGCGTTTAGCACCAGGCAGTCATCGACGGCCCAGTGGACGTAGACAGGGGTATCCACAGTAATAGACTCAGCGCGATTGGGCTGCCGCACCGTTAGGGCTTCGCCGGAGCTAAGGCGTACCACACAGTGCAGGTGAGTGCCTAAATACATCAGGTGGCTGACCTGACCCTGGTAGCAGTTGCCACCGCTGCCGGGAGCACTCAAACTGAGGTTGATTTTCTCAGGCCGCACGCTCACGACGACATCTTGAACGGTAGGGCGGGAAGCCTGAGCAGATTGAGCCAGCACCCGTAGCCCGCTCGCGGTGGTGACTTGCACCTGGGCGGGGTAGGTCTGGTCTACGCGTCCGGGCAGCAGGTTAGTATCCCCAATAAAGTCAGCGACAAAAGGCGTGCGGGGGCGATCGTAAATATCGCTAGGTGTGCCAATTTGCTCAATCTGGCCGTTGTTCATCACGGCGATGCGGTTCGACAGCGATAGGGCCTCTTCCTGGTCGTGGGTGACCATAATAAACGTAATGCCCAGCTGGCGGTGCAGGTTGGCCAGCTCGACCTGCATCTGCTTGCGCAGTTTTTGGTCGAGGGCACCGAGCGGTTCGTCAAGCAGCATGACGGCAGGACGGTTGACCAAGGCGCGAGCCAGCGCCACACGCTGCTGCTGCCCACCGGAGAGCTGGGCCGGGTAGCGGTTGGCCATCGTTTCCATGCGGACCAGTCGCAGGGCCTCGGCTACGCGATCGCGCACCTGAGGCGTTCCCAACCGCCGAATTTTGAGGCCAAAGGCAATGTTGTCTTTGACGGTCATGTGGTCGAACAGGGCATAGCTCTGAAACACGGTGTTGACGGGGCGGCGGTGGGCGGGCACCGTACTCACGCTGGTGCCCTGGATCAGCACCTCTCCAGCGGTGGGGGTTTCAAACCCCGCAATTAGTCGCAGAGTGGTGGTTTTGCCGCAGCCCGAGGGACCTAAGATGCTAAAAAACTCGCCCGGCTGCACCGCCAGATCGAGCTGGCGTACCGCCAGATCGGCTCCGAAGGTCTTGAATACCTGACGTAGCTCTACATCTGGCTGAGCCTCTTTAATTGCCGTCGTTGCCGCAGACTGAACCGTTTGAGCCATACCCTATCTCCCTGGGTGCACTCCAACTTTAGCGATCGCACCTGGGATATACAAGTCGCTGTCTTTACAACATCTGACTCGGCTAAACCTCTATCCAGGGCGGCACTGCCTATACTTTACCCACACCAGCGATCGCCGATACATCCTGCACCAAAAAAGCTGCGGCTCTGGCTCTTGCCGTGCTCCTGAAACCCATTTTTTTGCAGCCTAGCCAAAACATCGGCAAGTCTGCAAAACGCTACTATGGCACCAGGTCCTGCCTTGGAGCATAGCAATGGTAGATACGGTCGCAATACTAGCCCATCCACGGCGTCAGCGCCGCCATACTCTAGCGGGATGGGTGCTGGCGGTAGTGGTAGGAGCTGCGATCGCCGGATGCCGCCCCAATCCTTCACCCCCGCCTACCGCCGTTGAGCCAACCCCAGCCGCCCCAGCAGCCCCTGCCGAGCCAGCCCCCAAGCCTGCCGCCACTCACCCCCCCGCCGCCACCCCTGCCGCTCCAGATACAACCCCCTCAACTGCCGCAGCGGCCCTGCCGGATACGCTTATTCATGAGTGGCAGCCCCTCAGCAATGTACTGCTGGCCTTTGGCACCATGACCGTCACCCCCGACCAGGTGCAATGGAGTAGCGGCCAGAGCAGCCCCTATACGCTGGTTGGCACCGAGGGGGGCTACCTGCTCAGGCTTGAGTCTAGCCCCAGCTTTTACGACACCCAAAACCAGTACATCAAGCTCATTCCTAAGGCTGACACCAGTGGCGCTGCAACCTCCATAGAAATAGCGTTTTACCCCGGCGAAACCCAGCTAAAAAGCGACGAATACATCATGTATGGCTCTTACGTAGCTGAATAAACTGAACCGCAAATCAAAAGGGCAGGCACCAGAACGGAAACCTACCCTTTTGATTCAGCTATTTTTTCAAGCAGGAGCTTGAGGTTTGCAGCCTGCTGCTGAGAGCAACTGCTAATGCCAAGACTCTACTCTTCCGGCTGGCGGCCGCGATTCTCTAGAATTTCCTGAACCTGTTCACTGGGGGTGTACTGGTAGCCAAAGGTTGAATTATCAGAATCATCTAGAATTTGGGGAGTCAGCAGCACAATTAGCTCACGGCGTTGGTTATCGGTTCTGGTGCTGCGGAACAGCGCACCCAAAATGGGAATATCGCCCAGGATGGGAATCTTGGTAACGCTATTGCGCTCAGACTCTTGAATAATGCCAGAAAGCAACAGAGTTTGACCATCACGAACTCGCACTTGACCCGAGCTAATTTGGCGTTCTGATAGCAAGAAGAACGTCCCTGCTGAGGCAGTGAAGGTGTCTGTAGGTGCTGAGATGCTGGGTGCCACAGATAGCGAAACAAAGCCGTTGTCGTCAATGCGATCGACATCGATCTGCAAAATTAGGCCAGCCGGTTCAGTCGTAATCTCCTCAGTGATGAGGTTACCAGTTTCGGTTGTTTCAATAGTTTGTTCTATTTCAGTTACTACATCTTGAGTAAGTTGAACAGTTGCCGTCTGCCCTTCCTGAACGATCAAAGTTGGGTCAGTAATAATTTTACCACTGCCATTCTGCACCGTTCCCAGCAGCTGAGCCAGGAAATTGCCAGAGGTGTTGTTGGGGCTAGGGCCATTGAGGGGGCGAGGACCAATCGGCGTACCGCTAGGTACAGTCGAGGGAAAAGGAGTACCTGGTACGCCATCGCCAAGGTTGAGAATGCCGAGTCCACCAGAGCTAAGCACCCCAAAGACACCGGATTGGAATGAGAAGCTGGTACCAAAAGCATCGATGGCGTTGAGGTCAATATCAATAACCCTGACATTGACCGCCACCTGCCGTCGGCGCAGGTCGATACGGGTAAGCTGCTCGGTGGCAATAGCAATTAGATCGGCTCGGCCTACCAGGGTGACCGAGTTGGTGCGCTCGTCAGCCACGACCTGCAAGCCGCGCAGAATGCCCTGGCTATCTTCGTAGTCGACCCGGTTAACCTCGATTTGCTCTACGGTTGCAGTCTGGGTTTCGGTCAGGGCAGGAGCACCTTCGGCCACCTCAACAGCATTAACATTGGTGACCAAGCGCTCGCGGCTGACGGCGCTTTCTGCCCCGAGGGCGACTAAAAAGTTGGTGGCAACGGTAGCGTCAACCTGGTTCAGGCGCAGTGTTCTAGCCAAAACATTTTGGGCTGAAACCGGCAGGGTAGGGCCCACATAGATACTGCGGCCCACTCGATTGGCTTGCAGCCCTGTTACCCGCAGCACGTGGTTAAACACATCCTGCACCGACTCGTTTTCAATATCTAGACTAATCGGCGGACCGTCAGCGCTAGCTCCACCCTCCTGGCCTCCCTCGGTTCCACCAGCGGGGGTAAAGACTAGGTTGAGGCCCGCGGCCCGCGCTAGGAGCGATAAGACCTCACGGGCGGGAGCATCGCGCAGCAGCAGCTTGGGGATGCGCTCGTTGCTGCCCAAGTTGATGTTGTTGAAGGTGGGTGCCCCTTCAGCAACAGAAATATCACCAATGGGAGGCGCAACAGCCCGAGGCAGGAAGGGGGGAGCCTGCTGCACCTGGGGACGAGGCACTGGATTGCCGTCAATCGTGACTTCGGGGTTGGGGACCAGCACATCTGGGTTAGCGGGAGCCGGAACCACAGGAGCTACGTCTGGGGCTGGCTCTGGAACCGGAGCGGCCTGGGCGACCTCAGGGGTGGTGGTGGTGGCTGGTATGGTTTCGAGTTCGGTGGGTACCGGAGTTGGAGCCTGGGCAGCCTGACCATCGCTGCGAACGGAGAGTACGACGCGATCGCCGCTAGAGTCTACTTCACCCACAGGGGTCTGGCCATCGCCATCGATGGTGATTCGCACGCTGTTGGCATCGAGGGGCACTACCGAGACCTGAGTAATGCCGGGGGCGGGGTTGGCCTGGGTAAAGCTGCCGCCATCGGGCAGGTTGAGCTGGGCTCGGGTAATGTCGGCAACCAGGCTATTGCCCTGGTTAACCGTAAAGACATTGCTGTTATCGCCGCCTTCGGTTTCAAACACCAGATCGAGGCCGGTGGCGGTAGGGTTGAGGCGGACATTGGTAATGCTGGTCACTGAAGCCAGGCCAGGCTGGGCAGCCAGGGCAACCAGGGCGCTGCCCAGCAAAATCGGGTGTAGGTTCATCAGGCGGTTCACGGTTCACTCCTCCATCACAGATGCGGCAGGGCCGCGCGGGGTTATAACTAGGCGGGTAGATTGGGGCCACGGTAGTGGCGACAGAAACTGGGCTCCAAAAGGTTGAGTTAACCCCCTTCCGGAGGAGGGGCTGCGCCTTCGACAGGGGCCGCTTCACCTTCAGCGGGAACTTCTGGGGGGGGCGGCGTTGGCGGCACAGTAGGATCACCAACGGGCACCAGAACCTCTAGGGTGAAGTCGGTCAGCAGCAGTCGGCTAATGCCCAGGAGCTGCTCTTCAGTGGCTCCCTCGGGCGGCGGCGCAATGCTCTGCTGCAAATCTCGAATCACAATCAGTGGCTCTAGGCGCTCAATGTTGCGCATGATGCTCAGGGTCTGGGGAAACAGCGCCTGCATCGAGACATCTACGGTATAGCGTTCGAGTTTGCCGTTGAGCTCAGCCGGACCGTCAGCCAAAATTACCGGAGGGCTGGGGTTAAACCGCAGCAGTTCGGAGGTGTAGAGCTGTCTTTGCAGCTGAGTATCGCCGGGGAAGGTAGTTCTAACTCGCTGAATTTGCTCGCGATTGAGCCCCAGGGCAGCCAGCTGGGCGTTGTCGAGACGAGCCGGGTCGGCCCGCAGCACGTCGGCGATCGCGGCGTTGCTGTTTTGAATTTGCTGGTTGATATCGAGCAGCAGCGTATCGACGGTTTGCTGGTCGCCCAGGAGGCTGTAAATACCAACTCGCTGCTCCAGGGCCGTATTGAGCTGAGCCTGTAGCGCGGCGCGGTCTTGCAGACTGGCCCGCTGCTGATCTACCTGGGCCTGCTTTTGCGCCACTTCGGCCTCAAGGGCCACTTTTTGCTCGCGAACAGGCTTGACAACAAAGTTCCAAAGGGCAAAGGCCCCCAGCAAACCCAGCACGGCCAGGCCAATGGCCTGCACTTTTGGCGTTAGCTCAACCCCAAAGGCCGTTGGGTAGGATGGGCCTACCTGCTCTAGGCCCTGGTTATCTTCACCGGGAAGAAAATCTCCTGTGGCGGTCATTCGATCACTCCTCTTTCTCTCAGGGCCCGAAGACGGGTTACTAAACCAACGGTGCCCTGGCGCTCTAGCTCATCAATGAGCTGCGAGGCCGGGGTGTCGGTGATGTTGGCACCAATGCCGTAGTCGATTAAAAAGTCGGGATCATCTACCGCAGCACCCGGGCAGCGGCCCTGGGTTTGGGGGTCGAGCAGGCTGGGCTGCTGCTGGGCCTGGGTAATGGCCACGGTCTGCGACTGCAGCAGCGGCGATCGCTGCAAGACCAGCGCAAAGTCATTGATGGCATCGTAGGAACAAGACACCCCCTCAATCGAAATGCCCCCAGCCGGTGGTGAAGCCGCCACGTTGGGGTCAGCGGGGTCAACCTCTAGCGGGGCACCCTCGGTCTGGTTCAGGCTGACAATCTGCACGCGGGCCGGGGTGCGGGTGCGAATGTCTTGCAGCAGGGCCGACCAGGGAATGATGTCGTTAAATACCGTCACAAAGGCGTTGTTTTCGGCTCGCACCAGGTCTATCTGCTGTTGAATGCCGCTGATCTCCTGAAGCTGGCTTTGCAGCGCGGCTGTTTCGGCATCGAGTTCGGCACTGCGCACCTGGAGCTGATTGACCTGGCCTCGGGTGACAGCCCAGTAGCCGCCTACCAGCGCCAGAGGAATTAACGCCGCTGCCAGGCCTATATATAGGGGCCTGCGATCGCCGACTACCGTTGCTCCGCCACCCCGCGATCGGGGCTTGGCGTCAAAGACCCGAACTTCGCGGTCTTTCAGAAAGTTAATATCCAGACCGTACATACCTATACCTCCCGCAGACCAAGGCCAATCACCGTCGCCAACCCAGCCCGCTGACTTTCAGGAATGTCTTCAGCAACATCTAAAGACAGGGCCGAAATCGGATCGATTTGACTGGCGGGCAAGCTCAATCGCTGGGCCAAAAACTCGTCAAGCTGGCCAATCGATGCCCCTGGCCCCGCCAGCAGCAGCTGCGCCACCTCCATGTCTTCGCCCTGGTTGAGGTAGAAGTCGATGGAGCGGCGCAGTTCGTCAGACAACTCGCCCAGCACTCGCAGCATGGCGGTCGTGCCGGGGTTGGTATTGCCCATCTGGGGCGCACCCACCGTATCCATCGTTTGAATCGGCACCGTCATGCCCTGAAGCAGCTCGGTGTTGCGCGAGGGGGGCAGGTTCATGGCGCGACTGAGAGCACTTTGAATTTGAAACGTGCCGATGGGGACGGTGCGCGAAAAGTGCGGCACCCCGTCGACCACGATCGAGATTTCGGTATTTTCAAACTCAATATCGACCACGGCAGCGGCCTCCTGAGGCGTAAACTGCCGCAGCTGCTCACGAATGGTGCGAATCAGCGCGAAGCTGGAGGTTTCGAGCACGTTAAGCATCAGCCCCGCCTGCTGAAACACCTCTATATAGGGGTCGGTCAGGTCTTTGCGCACCGCCACCAGCAGCACCTGCACCTTCTCAATGCCGTCTTCGTCAACGAAGTAGCCTAGTTTTTGGTAGTCGACGTCGGCCTCTTCGCGGGGGAAGGGCAGGTAAAGACTGGCCTCCTGGTTGAGCACCATTTCTCGCAGCTCTTCGTCATCAAGCTCGGCGGGCACCGGAATGACGCGGGTAATGGCTCGCCCCGGAATGGCGGTCGTGGCCTGCTTGACCTTGAGCTTGCTTTCCGCCAGCACCAGCTGAATGGCGTCGGCCATAGCGGCGGTATCTAAAATTTGCCCTTCTTCGTAGATGCCCTCGGCCAGCTCTACCGAAGCCAGGGTTTCTAATTTAAGAGCGGTTCCCTGCTTTTTCAGCCGGGCCAAATTAACTTTCTCAGGGGTAAGCTCAATACCAACCCCGCGAGGCTTACGACTAAAAATGGCTTTGAGACTATCCACGGCAGTATCCGAAAAACAGGTTGGTAACCGGAAAACCTGCCCGGTTTAACGACAACCAAGCAGACCCAAACAAGCCCATTTATACCCCCATCAAAAACCTGCTACAGGCCTTTTGAGAGGGTTGAACGGCCCAGCAATCGTCCCCCAGGGGAAAAGTGCTAACGAATGGTACACAATTTAATTCAGTTTTTCCACTTTTCTTTTCTACGCGCTGATTTTCCTGTTTGAAAGACAGCCTTGCCTAGAAGACAGACAAGCACCGTTTTCCTGAACTCGCACCCGATGGTTCAACCACTGCTCCTGAGGGAATACCGAGCAAACCGATAGCTGGTATCACCAGCGATGTTACACACAATTCTGAAAAGTGAGCACTTAATATTGAGAAAATATTGCTTCGTACCACCTTTCTCTATCTCTGGAGTTACCGACCATGACCGCCCCCCTACTGCCCCTGGGCACGCCGCTCACTAAAAACGCCCAACGGCTGCTGCTGCTGGGGTCGGGTGAACTGGGCCGCGAGGTAGCGCTGGAGGCCGTGCGGCTGGGTTTAGAAGTAATTGCCGTCGATCGCTACGACCACGCCCCCGCGATGGCGGTGGCCCACCGCCGCCACGTGATTGACATGCTGGATGGCGCGGCCCTGCGGCAGGTGGTGGAGCAGGAGCAGCCGGGGCTGATTGTGCCGGAGGTGGAGGCGATCGCCACCGATACCCTGATCGCGCTAGAAGCCGAGGGCTGGCGGGTCATCCCCACCGCGCGGGCCACCCAGCTGACCATGAACCGCGAGGGCATACGGAAGCTGGCGGCGGCAGAATTGGGCCTCAAGACCTCGCCCTTTCGCTTTGCTGGCACGGAGGCGGAGTATCTGGAGGCGATCGCGGCGATCGGCCTGCCCTGCGTGGTGAAGCCGATTATGAGCTCATCGGGCAAGGGCCAGAGCACTGTGCGCCAAGAATCTGAGGTGCTGCCCGCCTGGAAGTATGCCGGGGAGGCGGGCCGGGGCAAGGGCGATCGCGTCATTGTCGAGGGCTTTGTGCCCTTCGATACCGAGATCACCCTGCTGACCGTGCGAGCGAGCGACGGCACCCACTTTTGCCCCCCCATCGGCCACCGCCAGGAGGCGGGCGACTACCGCGAGTCGTGGCAGCCCTGCGCCCTGCACCCCGACACCTTAGCCGCCTGCCAGGCGATGGCCAAAGCGGTCACCGATGCCCTCGGCGGTTGGGGCCTGTTTGGGGTGGAACTGTTTATTGCAGGCGCACCCGATCAGGCCCAGACCGTCTACTTTAGCGAGGTCAGCCCCCGCCCCCACGACACCGGCATGGTGACAATGGTGAGCCAGCACCAGTCGGAGTTTGAGCTGCACGTACGGGCGATCGCGGGCCTGCCCATCGGCGAGATTACCCTGGTGCAGCCGGGGGCCTCGGCGGTAATTTTGGCGGCTGGCCACAGCGACCATCCCCAGTACTCCGGCCTGGACCAAGCCCTTCAGGTACCCACCAGCAAGGTGCGGCTGTTTGGCAAACCCGTCGCCCACCCCAACCGCCGCATGGGGGTAGCGCTGGCCCTGGGGGATACGGTGGAGGAAGCTAAAGAGCGGGCGATCGCCAGCGCCAGCGCCGTACAGGTCATCCTCTAGACGAACAAATTAGTTGCTGAATTGGTCATGTAGATCCACCAATGCCGCCCAGTTTAAGGGAAAATAAACAACCGTATGGCAGCCGTCGATTGAGTTAGGCCCCTTTGACTGGCGAAATCTCTGTAGGGGCATTGCAGTGCAATGCCCCTGCGTTGAACCTGCCCTAACCGAATAGACGTTTGCAGCAAATTAGCTCGTCAGCGCCCTAAGCGCGTGGTTGAGCGAGGTTGACTGTACTGCGGTAGCCCTATCCCTGGAAATTTCATGAGACTACGTCCTTCTGCCCGCTTTGGTCTGTTTGCCCTGCTGGGGTTGATGATGAGCTGGTTGGTCGCCTGCGGCAGCGGACAGCCCACGGCTACCGCCCCCGCCGAGGGTGGCGCTCAGGAGGTCGAGTTCTGGACGATGCAGCTCCAGCCTGACTTTACCGACTATTTCAACGGGCTAATTGCCGACTACGAAGCCCAAAACCCCGGCATCACCGTGCGCTGGGTCGATGTGCCCTGGGCCGACATGCAGAGCAAAATTCTCACCGCCGTCACCGCTGGTACCGCCCCCGATGTGGTCAACCTCAACCCCGACTTTGCCGCCCAGCTCGCCAGTCGCAACGCCTGGATGCCCCTGGATGACAAAGTGCCCGCCGAGGCCAAGCAGGTCTACCTGCCCAACATCTGGGAGGCCAACACCCTCAACGGCCAGAGCTTTGGCATTCCCTGGTACCTGACCACCAACGTCACCCTGCACAACCAGGAGCTGCTCGCCGCCGCTGGGGTTGAGCCGCCCACCACCTACGCCGAACTGGCCGAGGTGGCCCGCCAGGTCAAAGACAAAACCGGCAAGTACGCCTACTTCACCACCTTCGTTCCTGAAGACTCTGCCGACGTGCTGCAATCTTTCGTGCAGATGGGGGTCGAGCTGGTGGATGACCAGGGTCAGGCCGCCTTTGATACTCCCGAAGGGCGCGCCGTCTTTCAGTACTGGACCGACCTCTACCAGCAAGAACTGCTGCCTCAGGAGGTACTGACCCAGGGACATCGTCGGGCGATCGACCTCTACCAGGCGGGCGAAGTGGCGCTGCTCTCGACCGGGGCCGAATTCTTCCCCACCATTGAGGCCAACGCGCCGGATATTGCCGCCGTCACCGGCAGCGGCCCCCAAATTACGGGCGACACCGGCAAAACCAACGTCGCGGTGATGAATGTAGTGATACCGGCCAGTACCGACGTGCCCGATGCGGCGATCGATTTTGCCCTGTACGTCACCAACGATGCCAACCAGCTGGCCTTTGCTAAAGCGGCCAACGTGCTGCCCTCGACGACGGGGGCGCTGGAGGATGGCTACTTTGCCGCCGAGGGCACTAAGGGTGTAGAAAAGGCGCGATCGATCAGTGCCGAGCAGATGAACCAGGCCGAGGTGCTGATTCCAGCCATGGACGGCATCAAGGAACTTCAGGCGATCATTTACGACAACCTTCAGGCATCGATGCTGGGTCAGAAAACCGTTGATGAGGCCGTTAGCGATGCGGCTGCGGCCTGGAACAGTCGGTAGCAAAAGTCCTGCATCTTCACGGTTGTAGGGTGCATCCGCGCAGCGATGCACCACTAGGGCACCTCAAACAGAAAGCTTCTCCCTACCGTGAGCGGTGCATTACGGCGGAGCCAGGGCTGAGCTGTAAATAGCATGGGCTATTGGCCGCCTAATGGCACCCTACGGGGTAATTACGCTTTTAGAAGCTGATCGAGGATGGTGCGGGCGGGCTGGGCGCGCTCCAGGGCCGATTGGTAATCGTTGTAGAGCTTGAGAATTTTGGATAGGCCACCGATGCCGCCGCGCAGTTCTTCCAGTTCGTCACCGGAGAGCAGTTCGCCGTCGAGCAGGCGCAGAATCAGGGGTTTGATGTCGCCCACATCCTGGCGGGCCTTTTGCAGCTTTTCGACCGTGCTGAGCAGGGTCTTGAGGTCTTTGAACAGATCGTCAATCTGGTCTGCATCGACAGATTCGATATCCTCTGACACGACTGCATCCGACCCTGTCACCTCGTCCGCTTCGGCCACTGCCGTTGCCCCATTCTTTTCCTGAGCCATTGCCCTGTCTCCCAAACAACCTTCAACGAAGGCAGTATAGCGCACAAAGTTCAAGCGTACTATCGCCGAGTTTTTCCTCAAGACAGCGCCGTAGCTCAGCGCGGCAATTGTGCTGATATTGGCGATCGCTATGCTCACCGGGGCGGGTGCCCAGCAATTTGATCCAATGGCCGAGTCGTTTACGCCAACTTGCGAGTAATTTTCTCGCAGTCCCAAGTAATTTTCTCGAAGCATCAAGCTTTTTTCTCGGAATCCCGAGTAATTTTCGTGGGGTCCCGAGTCATTTTCTCGAAGCACCAAGTGTTTTTCTCGAAGCGCCAATTCATTTTCTCGGAACACCGAGTATTCAGGATGAAACCTGGAGAAATAAAGTTCGATCGCCCCGTTTAGCCCACCACAAGTCAGACTATCTGGCCCAATATCCGGCCATTCTCCAGTCTCAACGGCTACTCAAAGACGACCGTTTCCTGCTTTTGCAGCTGCTTTTTCTCGCGGGGGGTGAGCTTGCGACGGCGGCTGGCTTCGTCTAGGCGCTGCTGCAGGCGCTCGCGCTGGTCAATCTCCGGCAGCTTCAGCACAATGCCCGCCGCCAGCCAGTAATACACATTCACCGGATCCACATCCAGCGGATAGTAGTAGGGAAAGACGCTGATAAACAGCACAAACACCCACATTGAGGCCCCATAGCCGCGCAGATTTGGATCCTTAATCGAGCGGTAGGCTTTGAAGGTGGCTACCGTCAGCGTCAGGTACACCGCCAGGGTGGCCAGCAGCCCCAGGGGGCCAATTTCGTAGAGCAGTTTGGGATGATAGGTTTCGACCAGCTCGGTTTTGCCAAAAATACGGGCAGCGTTGGTAGCGCGACCCACTCCCCGGCCCAAAATGCCCTGCTGCTGCTTTTGCGCCCAGGCAAACTGCTGCACCACAAATTCGTGGGGCGGCGAGGCAGCCCAGCGGCTTTGAAAGCTGGCCAGTCGCTCGCTTACCACCACTGGGTTTTGAGCCATAAACACCGTCAGCACCAGGGCGAGCCCGATACCCACCGGCAGAAATCGCTTCAGGTTAACCACCTGCCCGGTGAGAATTAGCAGCCCTACAATTGTGACTGGCACCAGGGCGAGGGCAATGCGCTGCCCCGACACCACCGCCATGACCCCCACCGCCGCCAGCGAGGCCAGGCCGACGATGCGCCAGATTGGGCTGCGATCGCTAAACGCCGTGCCAAAGGCAAAGAAGCCGCTGGAGATCAAAAACCAGCCCCACTGCCAGGGCGCATTAAACGTGCCCGGCAGCCGAATTTGCCCCTGAGAGGGCGCATACAGCAGCGACCCACCAACAAAGCAGCGAGCCTGCAGCGAGGCCTTAAACAGGTCTTCGCCCTCGCCGACAGTGCCGGGGCATATGCCCGTTTTGAGCATGAGAAACTGCATAAACCCGAGGCCGCAGCAGACCAAAATCAGCACCACCTGCAGGCGCAGCAAAAAGTACACGTCTTCGCGATCGCGCAGCAGATAGTAAATACAAGGAATAATCAGCACGTAGCCGATCAGCACCTTTAGCCCCAGCACGCCGATCAAAATGGGCACCTCGCCCCCCGCCGCATCGAGCTGCTGCCCGCCGTTCACCACCAGCAGGGTCAGCCCGCTCAGCGCCAGCAGGGCCAGCAGCGGCATTTTGATCAGTTGAGGAATAATCAGCGGCTGCCGGGTACGGCGGCAAAACTGAATCACCCCAATCAGCGCCGGAATGTAGATCGCATCTTTAGCCAACTGCAAGATGCCGCTGCCCCCCAGGGCATAGACCACGGTACCGCCAAAGGGCACGTAGATAATCAGCCCGTAGATGGCCTGGCGCGGATACTTGAAGGAGAGAGCCAGACAGGCGATCGCCACCACCGCCGCCAGCCCCAGCTTCGGTTCCCCCAGCAGCGCCAGTAGCACTCCGATCAGCCCAGCGGCAAACAAGGTGGCCGACAGGTACTGAATTAAGGCCTTACGCGCCTTTTGGGCCTGGCGCTTCTGGGCCCGCTCTTCTTTGCGCGTGAGAGGAGGCGCTTGGTCTGCCGCGTCCTCTTTGCCTTTGCCGCGCCGCCGGACTCGAGTCGCCTTCGCCTGAGATTTGGGAATGTCTACCACAGCACGATCGCATGGGGGCCATTGCCAGGGTAGCCGCTTTGAGCGGTTGTATGGGAGATTCAACCTGCGCTTGGTTTAGGATTGAAACATTGCAGCAGAGGCGATCGCTGACAGGCTGAAAAACCTGCGGCTCTCTTAGATACATGGGTGAATTACATGCAGCAGTTAACGGCTGATCTACTCAAACAAATGACTCAGCGTCTGGTATCTGCCCTCGAGCCAGAGCAAATCATTTTGTTTGGCTCCTACGCCTATGGCGAACCCAATGAGGATAGTGACATCGACCTGCTGGTCATCGTCTCGCAGTCAGATGAACCGCGCTATCGACGGGCACGAGTTGCCTACAAAACGCTGCGAGGGCTAGGGATTCCTAAAGATATTTTGGTGATGACTCGTGAAGAGGTTGAGCGCCAAAAGACTGTAGTTAGTTCTTTGGTTTGTCAGGCTCTTCGACGGGGAAAAGTTCTGTATGGCTGATGCTAAGCAAGCGGAGGTCGAGAAATGGCTGATCATACGCCACAGAATTTCGATATCCCTCGGACACCCTCGAACCTGAAGAAGATGCCCAACAGGCTATAGAAATGGCCGAATCAATTTTGAATTTCGTCACCCAAAAATTGCCTTAGAGATCTATGTTTCAGGCGACTCGGCGGCGGCTTGCGCTCTGGTATACGGCGGTGACGGCGGTGCTGCTGCTGCTGTTTGCCAGCGGCTTTTACCTCTACGTACGCACTACCCTAGTCGAGCGGGTGGATGACACCCTCGACCACGTCGTGGAAATTGTGGAGCGATCGCTGGTGATCGAACCCGATACCGCCGGGGATCACCTATTCGCCACCGTCAAGGCCAGTCGTTCACCCCTGCGAGTCAACGTCGAGGCCAGCTTTCGCGACAACGCCCGCGCCGTCGAAGACGACCACATAGACCTGGAGTGGTTTGGCCCCGATGGGCAACTGCTGTGGTCTACCTTTACCGACCTCCAGCCCGTGCCCCTGCACGTAAACCCCGCTGGGGAAACGGTGCAGGTGGGGCTGGATACCTTCTTTCGCCAGATTACCGAGCGGGTGCAGGCCAATGGCCAGGTGCTGGGCTACCTGCGGGTCAGCCACCCCTGGTTTGAGGTGACTAAGCCCAGTCGCCGCTTGATCGTGGACTTGGCCCTGGGCACCAGCCTGATGGTGGGGGCGGTGGCGGCGATTGGCTGGCTGCTGTCGGGGATCGCGATCGCCCCCGTGCGCGACTCCTACCAGCAGCTGAAGCAGTTTACTGCCGATGCCTCCCACGAGCTGCGCAACCCGATCGCCGTCATTCAAACCAACGCCCAGGTAGCGCTGTCAGATCCTGACCCCGATGTCGAAATTCAGCAGCAGCAGTTTCAGGTGATTGAGCGGCTGACCCGGCGGCTGGGGCGACTGGTAGACGATCTGCTGTTTTTGGCCCGCCAGGAGAGCGGCCTGATTGCCCTCACCCCGGCTTCGCTCAGCCTGGAGGGGCTGCTGGAAGATGTGGTGGAGGAGCAACAGGTAATGGCGACCGAGCGGCAGATAGCCCTGCGAATTGAGGTGTCGCCAGAGGGCGCAGGGAAACAACGCCTGGGTGCCCCACGCCTGTTAGCGGCTCCTACTGCCAGCTCCACGATTTTGGGCGATCCCAGCCAGCTGACCCGGCTGTTTACCAACCTGATCAGCAATGCGGTGCAGTATACCCCCGAGGGCGGCACCGTGACGGTGCAGGTCAAGCCCGCCAAGCACCAGGGACAGCCGGGGGTGCAGGTCACCGTCACCGACACGGGCATCGGGATGGATGAGGAGGCTGTGGCCCACGCCTTCGATCGCTTCTACCGGGCCGATCCGTCGCGGCTGCGCAGCGGCGAGCAGGGGACCGGGCTGGGGCTGGCGATCGCCAGGGTGATTGTCGAAACCCACCGGGGCCACATTCATTTGGAGAGCCAGCGGGGCGAGGGCACTACGGTGACGGTGGTGTTGCCTTGGGGGGGTGAGTGAGTGGATGGGGGGATGGGGGGATGGGTAGGTGGGTGGATGGGTGACGGTCCCTGAGCGGAGTCGAAGGGTGGGGGCTGTTGCGAAACATCAACGGAGGTTACAGGCTCCTGCTTGTTTCGCAAAAGAGAGTTAAAATCAGCAGAGATGTTTACACCTGGTGGAAGCTACGCTGATCGCCGTGACTCGCAAAGGGTTTGTAACCCACTCAGAACGAGTCTCCGTTGCGAAATAGCCCCCTACTTCTCCGTGCTGCCCCAGCTGTACTTCCCATTTTCAGGTGATCCCCGAAGCAGGTTCGCTGTCTCTTTTGAACCTAACCAATCTGCCGAGTCGCCCTCAGGGCTTTGATCCCCGGCCCTAAGTTTTTCTAAAACCTGATTCCTGGTGGCGGCACAGCTGAGTTAAAGCTGGCTGCCTGGTTCAATGTTCAATTCCTCACTCACCTTCACTTTCCTATGGCTGATTCACTCCAGCATTCGGCGTTGCAGGCTGGTTCTGCGGCCCAGGCTTCCTATGACGGCCCCCACGATGGGCTGATCCCCGCCGTCAGTACGGGGGTGTTTGTCTGCGTTCACGGCCACTTCTACCAGCCGCCGCGCGAAAACCCGTACCTGGATGCGATCGAGAAGCAGCCCAGCGCCGCGCCGTACCACAACTGGAACGAGCGCATTCACTACGAGTGCTATCGGCCCAACGCCTTTGCCCGCATTCTCAACGATCGCGGCGAAGTGGTGCGCATCGTCAACACCTTTGAGTACATCAGCTTCAACATCGGCCCCACCCTGCTGAGCTGGATGGAGCGCTACGACCTGGAGACCTACCAGCGCATTCTCGATGCCGATCGCAACAGCTGTGAGCGGCTCAGCGGCCACGGCAACGCGATCGCCCAGGTCTACAACCACATCATTCTGCCCCTGGCCAACCAGCGCGACAAAGTGACCCAGGTGCGCTGGGGCATTGAAGATTTTCGCCGCCGCTTTGGTCGCCAGCCCGAGGGCATTTGGCTGGCCGAAACCGCGATCGACTACCCCACCCTAGACGTGCTTCACGCCGAGGGGATCAAGTTCACGATTTTGGCCCCGTCGCAGGTGCAGCGCTGCCGCCCGCTGGTCAGCTACAACGGCGAGCGCGACACCTGGCAGGAAGTGGGCGGCGGCCAGATCGATCCCAGCCGCCCCTACCGCTGCTTTCTCAAGCACGCTGATGGGACTCCCGATCCCAGCCGCCACATCGATATTTTCTTCTACGACGGCCCGATCTCGCGCGATATGGGCTTTAACGACGTGCTGAGTTCGTCGCAGCACTTTGTTGGCCGCATCGGCCAGGCCATTCACGGCGACCACCGGCCTTTTCAGCTGATTTCGGTAGCCACCGATGGCGAAACCTTTGGCCACCACCGCAGCGGAGCCGAAAAAGCGCTGGCCTACGCCGTCACCGACGAATTTCCCCGCCAGGGCTGGACGGTGACTAACTACGCCCACTACCTGGCCACCCACCCGCCCACCTGGGAAGCCGAACTAAAACCCGTCACCGCCTGGAGCTGCTCCCACGGGGTCGATCGCTGGCAGGAGGACTGCGGCTGCGGCGGTGGTGGCGTCTGGAACCAGCAGTGGCGGCGGCCCCTGCGCGACAGCCTCAACTGGCTGCGCGACCAGCTAGCAGCCGTATACGAAGAGCACGGAGCCGCCCTGCTGCGCGATCCCTGGGCGGCGCGCGATGCCTACGTGGGGGTAATGGGCGATCGCAGTTCTGAGAGCCTCAACGCCTTCTTGAAAACCCACCAAACCCACAAGCTCTCTGCCGTAGAGCGGGTCTCCGCCCTGCAGCTGCTCGAAATGCAGCGCCACGCCCTGTTCATGTACACCAGCTGCGGCTGGTTCTTTGAAGAACTCTCGCGCCCCGAGGGCACCCAGATCCTGCGCTATGCCGCCCGCGCCATCGAGCTAGCTGGAGAAGTAGCGGGGATCGCCCTGGAGCCAGAGTTTGTCAAGCGGCTGCTCCACGCGCCCAGCAACATCGAAGACTTTGCCACCGGGGCCGGGGTCTACGAAGCGCTGGTCAAACCCTCCCGCATTTCGCTGGAGCAGGTGGTGGCCCACTATGCCATGGGGTCGCTCTTCACCGACTACCACCGCGAGCAGACGGTTTACTGCTACACCGTCAAGCAGCACGACTACCGCCGCCAGCGCATGGGTCCCATGTCGCTGGCCGTGGGCCAGGTCGAAATCACCTCCACCATCACCCGCGAGAGCCTGAGTCTGGCCTTTGCCGTGGTACACCTGGGCGGCTGGGACTTCCACTGCGGGATTACGACGATGCGATCGCGCCTCGCCTATACCCGCGCCAAAGCCGCCGTCTTTGACAGCCTGAGCCAGGCCAGCGCCGCCCAGGTGATTCTCGCCATCAACAGCGCCTTTGGCCCCCACACCTATGGTTTACAAGACCTGTTTGCCGAAGAACGCCACCGCATGATGGGCCTGCTCTCCCAAGACACCCTGCTGCGCCTTGACCAGCTCTACGCCCAGGTCTACCGCGACAACTACGGCGTGCTGCGCGCCTTTCACCGCGACGGCCTGCCCGTGCCCAAAGAGCTGCAAGTGGCGGCTGATATTGCCCTCAGCCACCGGGCGATGGAGGTGCTGCAATCTTTGGAACGCGAAACCAGTGACCCCACCATTAGCCCCCTGCGGCAGGGCGAAGATTATTTGAATGAACTGGAGGCGATCGCCACCGAAGCCAGCACCTGCAACGCCTCGCTGTCGCTAGCAGCGGCCAAACCCATGCTGGAGCGTCTGATCGGGCGATCGGTGTGGCAACTTCTCAACCAGGCACCGACCGAATCCCTCGCCGCCGATGTGGATTGGCTTGGGCGACTGGTCAACCTGGGCCAGCAGCTCTCCCTGGGTCTCTCGCTAGAGCGCCCCCAGGAACTGTACTACCAGCACCTCAACCGCCAAATCTTCGCCCTGCTCAAGCAGGCCGCTGTCTCCAAAACGGCCCTCGGCCCCGACAACCGCGCCCAGGTCAACGACATCCTCCGCCTCGGCGAATACCTGTCGATGGATGTGGGAGCCGTGCTGAAGGCGTTAGATCACCTTGATCCCGGTCGCCCTGCATAGCTGGGAAAGTAACGTCAATGCAGTCCTTCTCTCATTTGAGCAAGGGCTGCATTAGGCATTTCAGGCCGTAACGCATAATGGGAAAGAGCGCATTAGAGCAGGAGTCAGGCTGTGACTAAACCCGTCACCACTGACGACATTTATGCTTTATTTCAAGCCTCTCAGGCAGAGGCCGATCGTCGTTTTGCTGAATCTGAGCGCCAGATGGAGGAGCTGAAGCAAATCTCTGCGAATACTAGTCGTATCGCCGCCAACACCAGTCGAGAGGTGGCCGGGCTCACGACCCGCTGGGGGCAGTTTGTCGAAAATCTGGTGGAGCCTGCGGTGGTGCGTCTGTTTCAGGAGCGGGGCATTCAAGTGCAGGAAACAGCCCGTCGTATGCGATCGCAGCGCCCTGGCGCAGAGATGGAGATCGACATTTTTGCGGTTGATGGAGATGTAGCGGTTGCGATCGAAGTCAAGTCGCGACTTTCTCGACAGGATGTGGACGATTTTTTGGCTCGCCTAGATCGCTTTAGGCAGGCGTTTCCCCACTATGGCGACTATCAAATTTATGGGGCGGTGGCAAGCATTGAGGTCAATGAAGGGGTAGATCGCTATGCCTATCAACGAGGTCTATTTGCAATTAAGCAAACTGGCGATATGGTTTTGATCGCCAACGACGACACTTTTCAGCCAACTGCTTGGTGACTTGACGAGATTCCCAATCACTATTGCAGAAAAATTAATAAGCTGCTGGGCAAAATTACAAGCGACCGATCAACTTGTCATATTCTGCATGTGTCCCAATCCAAAACCAGGAAATGCCATTTTCTACTTCTACTCCTAAAGCTCGATAGTTCAACCCTGCTCGAACTGACCAATACTTTTTGCCTAACCTCTTGAAGTGTAAAGATGGATGAGATGAATCGGTTTTAAGTAACTCGTAACACTCGTCAGCTGTTCTCTTCACGTTTTCGGGTAAAGCATCATAGCATTGCCAAAATCGCCGAGTTGCATAGTGCATTAGATTTCTCGGCCATGCCCTGATTCAAATTCAGCGATCGCCTCCTGAGCTAGCGCCTCTAATTTGCCATCTGCAACGTCCTGCTCTAGCTGCTCATCCCAGCGGTCATAATCTAGATCGAGAAGCCAAAGTTTTAGCCTTTCAAACTCGCTTGATGGCAACGAAAGGATAGCCGCTTCAATTTGCTCCAAATTAGACATCACCTTTTGCCCCTCTCTATCCTTGAACAGTTTACGAAACTTTCAATGTATGGTTAATTCGCCTGTCGAAAGCGCTCTAAAATGCCGTTTACAAACGTTTCGCCATTAACTGAGGGTGTGTGGGTAGAGGCTTCAATTGCTGCGTCAATTTTTGCCCGTACGTCTTCGACCCACTCGGCTTCTAAGCGGTCGTCCTCGTCTAATAATTGCGAAGCAATTTCTAAAACTTCTTCGGTAGAGCGATATTCGCCAAACTGAAGCTTGGTTTCGACAAGCCGCTCTTGGTCAGAGGTAAGATTGATACTCATAAAAACCTCTTGGCTGAATTTCCATCTTTCGCATCTTCTGATTTTTTCTCTCCGCAATAGCGAGGGCAATGCTGTTAGTTATTTTCGTTATCCTAATAGACAATCTAAAAGAAGGACTCTCCCGAAGCTTCTTCGCCTGAATATATTCTTTCCAAATCTTTGCGCTTCGTTTCACTAAGATAATATTGTTTTGCTTCTGCTGCGAGCGTGATGTGGAGGGCAGTAGCTAGTCCCTTTTCGTGATGAATACGAAGTAGTTCATCACGAATCTCCTCGATGGAAACTCGAAAGAACTCTTTCCTCAGATTTTCCAAATTTAGACGTCGGTTACTGAATCGTCGATGTAGTTCACTTTCCAACGATGGTGCATCATCAGTAAAAATCAATGCATGCACGTCAAAAGGGAAAGGAACGGAAGCATCACCAAGTTCACGTACACGTTCCATAGGTTCTAATCGACGAGTCATACCAATCTTGTAAACATTATCACCAAAGCTTCCAATGTTACTGATGACATAGACATACCCTGATCTGGTCATCTGTGCCTGACTTATGGCACGCTGACGATTTGCCTCGGCGTCTGCTAGTAGTGCCTCTAGTTTGGCAATTTTCTCTGCCATTTTGATCTTGTCTTTCTCTGATGCTTGTTCCACCTCCTGTCTTGCTTTCTGGAGCATATCAGAGTACTTAGATTCATCTTTCTCAGCTTGTTCGCGAGCCCTTTCAATTTCGCGGAGAGCACGTTGCTCTTCCCTCATCTGTTCACGAATCTGTGCTTGCTCCTCTCTTTCCTTTTGCTTAGCTTCCTCATATGAGAAGGTAAGCTGGAGTTCCTTAACTCGATTTTCTAGATACCTTCTACTGAGGTGGCAATACCAAGATCCCCCTAGTTTATTTATTTGATTAAAACTACCTTCAATACGCCTCTCCATTGTTAGGATATTTTTATAGGTTACACGCGCAATAAAAGAGTCGCACTCACCATTAAATGCTCTGAGCATAAGCTTAAGAATTTTCTTAATCATTGCACGGCCTTGAACCGTGGAATTATTGAAACTTATCAACTCGGTGCAAAAAGCCGCTGCGTCTCTATCACCTGTACTTCCATCAACACGTAATTGCAATTTTTGCTCTTCCTTTATGTCCCGAAGGGCCGCCTCATATGATGGAATATCTTCAAATTCATGTCTGGATTCAAAATAACCAACTTCTAAAAGATATACATCGTCCTTCTTGAGAGCAATCGCCTCATTTATAGCATCTAGTTCATGTTGAGTCTCTTTTTTCTTGCTCTCCAAAGAATTTATGTGCTGCTTGACTTTATTTGCTCTTATTTCGAGTTCTTTGACTTCTAATTTTCCCCTTGAGATGATTGCATTGGCAGTCTTCTTGCTTTCGTTCTCAAGTTTCCTAGAAGCTTGATTGATTTTTTCTGACTTTTGCTTGGCCTCACCTATGATTGTGCGGGCATTGTTCTTGCTTAAATCTTCAAACTTCTTTGCAGATTGGCGAATTTTTTCGGCTTCCTTCTGGGCACCAGCAATGATTGCGTTAGCGGTCTTCTTGCTTTCATTCTCAAGCTTCTTAGAAGCTTGACGAATGCTTTCTGCTTTTTGCTGAGCGTCGACTACAATGCCAAACTCTTTCCGGAGCTCAACTACCTTTCTCTGCGCTACTAGTGCCCAGATGAGTAGTCCCCCAGATCCGCCAATAAGCAGAGCAATAATTCCTTGCATAAACTAACTCATTAGCTGGTTACGATATCTCATAGATGCCCTAACACTGGTGCGTTATCAATCTGTAGGAATGTGGCTAGAGAAGACATAAATGCGCTGGCTCTCTAGGCTGCCGCAGAGGTCGGAGGGTTTAACGGTTTCGACAGTGGATAATCCATCGCGCTGGAACACCTGGCGATCGAGTTTGACCTGTAAGCCGCTGAAGGGGTCGCTGCCGCCGGAGATCAGGAACGCTAGCTGGTCAATGTCGGGCCATGCGGCGAGTTTGTCGAGCAGGGTGGCGATCGCTTTCATTTTCGGCTCATTGCAATCGTGATACCAGGTATCGGCCCCCGCTTCTGTTACCCCTTCCAGGCCCAAATTCACGATCACATCGGGCTGGCTAAACAGGGCCGCTGCTACCGGGCGAGCTTCTTCTTGCAGCATCAGCCCCAGCGACTGGGCCAGACCGCGCAGTTGTTCTAGCTTTTGGTAGCGGTCCTGCACGGTCAGATTGCCGCTGCGCCAGTGAATCGCCACCGTGACCAGGTAGGTGTGCATCAGCAGGTGGCCCAGCTTTTGGGCCTTGGTGGCCAGGTAGCCCGAGTTGTAGGGGGTTGCTTCGATGATTAGCGGCACCCGATTCACCATCTCCAGACCGTAGCCCTTGATGCCCGCGATTTTGCGCGGGTTGTTGGTAATCAGGCAAAACTGCTTAACGCCAATGTCGTTGAGAATTTGTGCCCCTACACCGTAGTTGCGCTGGTCGACCGGCAGGCCCAGCTTTTCGTTGGCTTCTACCGTGTCGAGGCCCATGTCTTGCAGCGAGTAGGCTTTGAGCTTGTTGACCAGGCCAATGCCGCGACCCTCCTGGCGCAGGTAGACTACGACGCCGCGCCCGGCAGCGTCAATCATTTTGAGGGCCGCCTGGAGCTGCATACGGCAGTCGCAGCGCAGCGAGCCAAAAGCGTCGCCAGTCAAGCATTCGGAGTGGACGCGCACCATCACCGGCTGGTCGGCAAAGGTGGCGGGGTCGCCCTTGACCATGGCCACATGCTCAGAGCCATCGAGCAGGTTGCGGTAGGCGTAGATGGCGAAGTCGCCAAACTGAGTGGGCATGGTGGCGACAGCCTCGCGCTGCACAAAGCGCTCGTGCTGCAGCCGGTAGCTGATCAAGTCAGCAATGCTGATTAGCTTGAGGCCAAAGGTTTTGGCGTAGTCGACCAGTTCGGGCAGCCGCGCCATTGAGCCGTCGGGGTTTTGAATTTCGCAGATCACGCCAGCGGGGTACAGGCCAGCTAATCGGGCCAGGTCAACTCCGGCTTCGGTGTGGCCCGCTCGCTTCAGCACGCCGCCGTCCTTGGCCCGCAGCGGAAAAATGTGCCCCGGTCGGCGCAGATCGGTGGGACGAGCGTTGGGGTTGATGGCGACCTGAATGGTGCGAGCGCGATCGTCGGCGGAGATGCCGGTGGTGACACCCCAGCTCAGAGCGGCGTCGATGCTGACGGTGAAGGCGGTCTGCTCGTTTTCGTCCTCAAAGGCGCTGGGGCTGACCATCAGCGGCAGATCGAGCTGATCGAGCCGTTCTCCGGTCATGGCCAGGCAAATTAGACCCCGCGCTTCCACCGCCATAAAGTTGATGATGTCGGGGGTGGCAAACTGAGCCGCGCAGATCACATCGCCTTCGTTTTCGCGGTTCTCATCGTCAACCACGACAATCGACTTCCCGGCGGCCAAATCGTGGAGGGCCGACTCAATCGAGTCAAACTGAAATTCGGGGGTGGGCTGGCTTACGGCTTCGGGCATCTCCGAGGTTGAGTCAAGCACGGTGGGGCTAGCCTTTAATAAAGTACGTTCACTCTTAAAATTCTAGCTTTACCGCTTACGCTTCACTGGCAGGCGATCGCACCCAAGGCTAGAACAGAGCAATTCTTGGGGCAATTGAACAATGCTGTCCACAGCATCTCAAGCCACCATGTTGATCTGAGATTACTGGTTTACTATTACAGTGCTTATTTAAAGGGGCGATGCTGACACCGTTAGCCACTGCCCCACCTCTTCCTACCCGGCCACTAGCCAACCCTAGAACCATGAGCGAGTCACAGACAGAAAAAATTACAGTCGGCATTGTCGGGGCATCGGGTTACGGAGGGGTACAGCTGGTACGACTGCTGACCCAGCACCCTAAGGTAGAGCTGGTGTATTTGGGCGGCGACAGCAGCGCCGGGCAGCCCTACACCGATATTTATCCTCACCTGGCCGACTCAGTCAATTTGACGGTAGAAGCTGTGGACTTGAGCGCGATCGCCCAGCGCTGTCAGGCCGTATTTCTCTCGCTGCCTAACGGGTTGGCCCACACCATGACCCCCACCCTGCTGGAGCGGGGCTGCAAGGTGCTCGATCTATCTGCCGACTACCGCTTTGAGAATTTGAATACCTACCAGGCCTGGTATGGCGGCGAGCGCAGCGATCAGGTCACCGCCGCCGAAGCGGTCTATGGGCTGCCCGAGCTGTTCCGCGATCGCATTCGGGATGCCCGGCTAGTGGGCTGCCCCGGCTGCTACCCCACCGCCAGCCTGCTCGGCATCGCTCCCCTGCTCAAGCAGGGGCTGGCCCAGCCCGAGAGCCTGATCATCGATGCTAAATCGGGCACCTCTGGCGGCGGGCGGGTGGCCAAAACCAATATGCTCTTAGCGGAAGCCAGCAACTCCTTAGGAGCCTACGGCGTTGCTCGCCACCGCCACACCCCTGAGATCGAGCAAATTTGCACTCACCTGGCCCGACACGAAGTCACGGTGCAGTTTACGCCCCACCTGATCCCCATGGTGCGAGGTATTTTGGCTACCATCTACGCCACCCTGCGCGACCCAGGCCTGGTGCGCGACGATCTGCTCACTATCTACAGTGCCTTCTACCGCGCCTCCCCCTGGGTGACGGTACTGCCCAACGGCACTTACCCCCAAACCAAATGGGCCTGGGGCACCAACCGCTGCTACATCGGCCTCGAAACCGACCCCCGCACCGGGCGGGTAATTGTTATGTCTGCGATCGACAACTTAATGAAAGGCCAGGCCTCTCAGGCGGTGCAGTGCTTCAACCTGATGATGGGGCTGGAGGAAGGGCTGGGATTGCCTACGACGACCTTCTATCCGTAGCGAATCTGTAGGTGGGTAGGCGGGTAGGCGGGTAGGTCTGTGGACGACGCTAGATAAATCTGCAGATTCAAGTCATCAGCGCCGAGAAACCGTACCGGCAGTCAGGTCCAACCCCCTCATCCACCCGCTCACTCACCTACTCGCCCATTCTCCTCAGTCTGTCCAAACAACCTGGCGTTCTGAACGGCTGCGGTAGCCCGTTTGTTCTTGAATCACCCGCCCTGCCTGGGCCGGATCAAAGTAGCGGTCAAAATCAGCCCGTAGACGGGTATTGGCAGCTTCTGCCTCCGCTAGTTCAGTGCGGGCAATCTCAAGCTGCTGCACCTGGGTTTGCAGGTAAGGTACCAGCCGCCCCAGCGATACGGCTGCCACCGAAAGCACCAATACATTGACCCCCAGCCGCGCACTCAGCTCTAAAGCAACGGTGTGACGAGCTAGCCGCCGCAGAGGGTCAGCCCGTCGCTGCCGCCGAACTGGTATGCGCTTGGAAGAAGACGTTGGCAGCGGGCGGCGAGAAGGCGAACGACTCATAGGGTAGGTGCTCTAGCTGGCCTTTATTATGCCTGAGAACAATGAGAATAAACCCGATCGAGTGCTTAATGTAGGCGTTTTCCTTTAAAGGAGGATATCGCTTGCGATCGCCCCTAGGGTATATCTTCAGCCAGCCTTCATCCATATGAGCATTACGGAAAATTGATAGTCGAGTTTGGGGTTAAGGCATAATAAAACTAACGGAGTCCCTGCCTCATGCCCCGAAGAATTTTTATTGGCGATATTCACGGTCACTTCGACGGCCTGCAGCGGCTGTGGGATGCGATCGCCCCCGAGGCTGATGATGAAATTTACTGCGTTGGCGACTTAATCGATCGCGGCCCCAAGAGCGCCGATGTGGTCGACTTCATTCGTCGCCACGCCACCAACTGCGTACGGGGCAACCACGAGCAGCTCATTCTCGATACTTTTGTCGACGGCAAAATTAACCCACCCACCCTCCAGGGCTGGATCTTCAGCGGCGGTCAGGCCACCCTTACCAGCTATCACGGCTCTGCCGCCACCCTCGAAGACCACCTCGAATGGCTGCGTCAGCTGCCCCTCTATATTGACTTAGGCGATCTGTGGCTGGTCCATGCTGGGGTCAACCCCATGCTGCCCATCGCCGAGCAGAGCAGCTACGAAATGTGCTGGATTCGCGAAACCTTCCACAGCAGCCTGACGCCCTTCTTCTCCGACAAGCTGATCATCACAGGCCACACTATCACTTTCACATTTCCCGGCGTAGACCCCGGCCAAATTGTTGCGGGGCGCGGCTGGGTCGATATCGATACCGGCGTCTATCATCCCCGCAGCGGCTGGCTTACCGCCCTCGACTGGGATAACCAGATCGTCTACCAGGTGAATGTGTTTGAGCCGATCGAACGGGTGCGATCGTGCGCCGAAGCCATTACCTACCTCGACCCCACGCTGATTAAAAAACGCCCCCGCGACATGGCCACCCGCGCCGCGTACTAGGGGAGCCTAGTTAAAGACAAGCACAGGTCTTTTAAACTCTCGCAGATTATCGTAGGGTGCATTCGCGAAGCAATGCACCAATTAACTTATGCTACGGGCAACCTATGCCCTAGCCGTAATCCAAGGATGATCCACTCTTCTAAGGAATCTTGCAGGGTGCATTCGCGCAGCAATGCACCGTGAGGAGGGCCATTTCAAGCATAGCCTTACCCTAAATTTCAGTCTTGACAGAGCAATAGTCTGCGAATAAATCGCCGTAAATCAACCCCTCTAAGCTGAAGCGCATCAATAGCAGAGGACTTGCTTAGCCCATTGTCAGCGTTAGGCAGAATGCGCACGTGCCAAAGATTGTTAGCAAAGTAAGGCTTCCAATCAATTACAGGGGCAATCAGCTTGATCGGCAATTTCCCTACGGCATCCGAGCTGATCACGATAGCCGGACGTACCTTTTTAATCTCTGCGCCGAGGGTGGGGTCAACGTTAACCAGCCACACCTCGCCTCGCCTCGCCTAGGAACCTCAACGCTAGTCCTCAACGCTGTCCCCTGCCATTAGATCCTGCCAGTCAGTGGTTTGCTCGTAGTAGTTTTGCATTGCTGTTGCCTGCTCGGCCAAAACTCGCTGACGTTCAGCGACAGGCCGTTGTAAAAATGCTTACCGTTCAGCCAGCGTTAGGGGCGCGGTATCTGGCGACACAGGATATTTCTTTGGGGGGCTGCTGGCTGAGCCTTGGGCTATGCCCTCGGAAACGCTTTCGGTCTTGAGCTACTCTTGCACAAGCACTTGCAGCAAGAGTAGCTTGTCAGTGTGCGACAGCTGCTGAATCACCGGAACCAGCGCATTGATGGCCATAGAGCTGCAGAAAACAGTGCTTTTTGTCGAAGGGGTCTTTTCTATATGCAATCCTGATCGTAACCTGTTTGCCACTGCCCGAGTTGATGGCATCACTGAGGGGTGATGATGCGTCCGGCGATGTCTTCACTTAAATAATGATGCTGTGCGATCGCAGCGCCTGGTTCTGCAATATCGCTATTCCAACCAGCAAAGGCGATCGCAGCAAAAGAACCCCAATTTTTCCAAAAAACTGGGGTTCTAGAGCAAACAAACTCCCTACACCGTGGCAGGAATCCTCACGCCGGAGAGAATGCCTTCTTTTTGGGCCATATAGAGCATGAGATCGACCACGCGCATCGAGTAGCCCCACTCGTTGTCGTACCAGGCGACGACCTTAAAGAAATTCTCGTTGAGGCCGATGCCCGCCCCGGCATCGAAGGTGCTGGAGTGGGGGTCAGTGATAAAGTCGCTGGAAACTACATCGTCTTCGGTGTAGGCCAGTACACCTTTCATCGGTCCATTGGCAGCGGCTTTGACAGCCTCGCAGATGGCCGCGTAGCTGGTGGCCTGCTCGGTTCTAAAGGTAAGATCGACCACCGACACGTTGGGGGTCGGTACGCGAAAGGCCATGCCCGTGAGTTTGCCTTTTAGCTCGGGCAGCACCAGGGTAACGGCCTTGGCCGCCCCAGTCGAGGCGGGGATGATGTTTTGACTCGCGCCGCGCCCGCCGCGAAAGTCTTTGTGGGAGGGGCCATCGACGGTGGGTTGGCTGGCAGTGGCCGAGTGTACCGTTGTCATTAACCCATCAGCGAGCCCAAAGGATTCGTTAATCACCTTAGCGACGGGGGCGAGGCAGTTGGTGGTGCAGCTGGCATTCGACACAATGACGTCGCTAGCGGGGTTGAAGCTTTCGTGGTTAACGCCAATCACAAACGTGCGCACCTGGTCGGGGTCTTTAGTGGGGGCCGAAAGAATCACTCGCTTGGCCCCGGCGGCAATGTGCTGGTGAGCACCATCGAAAGTGGTGAAGAGACCCGTGGATTCAACCACGTAGTCAGCCCCGAGATCGCCCCAGGGCAGTTCGGCGGGGTTGCGCTTGGCCGTACAGGGAATTTTTTTGCCGTTGACAATAATGCCGTCTTCAGCCGCTTCGACAGTGCCGTCAAAGCGGCCGTGGGTAGAGTCGTACTTGAGCAGGTAGGCGAGGTTTGCCGGTGGCACCAGGTCGTTGATGCCGACAAACTCAATATTGTGGTTTTTGATGCCGCCGCGCAGTACCAGGCGACCAATGCGGCCAAAGCCGTTAATACCAACCTTTAGAGTTGTCATGGTTAGATATCCTTATGGGTAAAGTTTGCTGTGGAATAGACTGCGCTTGGCACAGCCTCACCATCTCTTCAAAACGAGCCGTTGGATGACTTCTGAGTTAGTCATGTCTGGCCCTGAAAATCTTCGTCGCTCCCCACTGAGAAATGCTATGGGTAAACAATGGGACGGGGGCGGGATCTACGCTTTTATTTCAGAGTTGAGGTTTTGTTCAGTTCCCGACTGCATGAACTAAACCGAGCCCAGACGTAGAGTTTTGCCGATAGGATAACGCTAGATCCCAAGCTGGTTGGTATACTCGATTTTAGATAGTTGATGGCATAAGACGTCTGTCGCTATACCTACAGCCAGTGGGCGATTGTAGTTACGGCAGTGGCTTAATTGCACCTACGGTTCCAGTTGGCCACGGGAGAAAGCGCTGTGTTTACTGGCCTCGATCTGGTTGTGATAGTGCTGGTGCTGGCCGCGCTTTTTTACGCGACCAGCCCTCCGAGTAAAGATAAAGATGCGAGCTTTAAGTTCGAGCCGCTAACGCTGGTGGTGGTGGCTATTATCGTGGGCATGATAGCGTTCTCTCTGCTCAATCGCTAATGCGGTCAGTGGAACGGCCTAGTAGCTAGGGACTTCACGTTAGCTAATCGCTCAAAAGCTCAGCCTGGCACGGTGCCAGGTGCGCAAGCATTCTGACAAAGCCAGCGCCCACCACACATCGCTTTAGAGAAAGATTGACAGGGGACGCAGAAAGCTGGCCAGGCGGTTGTAGGCAGACTGAATATTGTCGCCCTCTAGCACGACTTCTTCGGTGGGATAGTTTTGCAGTAGCTCCAGCAGGGTGATCTGCTGGTCGTCGCTAGCCGATAGCACCAGGGCCGATCGCAGGGCTTGACGATCGGCCTCACCCGTACCCGTGTGAATCGACTGGCCCAGGTAGTCGAGCACCCATTCACCGGGGCGGCTGTTGAGAGAGCGATCGAGAATGACAGAGTCGGCGGCCAGGGGACGCGTGAGCAGCGATCGCAGTTCGCCCGGATTTTGCCCCGCCTGGCCAAGTAACCCGCCCAGTACGCCGGTCGCTTCGCCCGTGTTGGCCAGCAATTCGAGCAGCGCGATGGGTACGGTGCGGCTAAACCCCCGGTAGTTGAGCCGCACCCGTTCGGCGGCGAAACCTGGGCTGGCAATCAGGGTACCGAGCCCCAGACTGGCCAGGGCAATGGCTGTAACAATTCGTCGCTGCATAGCGATCTCCTACCGACTAATCTCCTGACGAGCTGCTGTTGCCAAAGGTTGCAGCCCGCCTGTCGTCAGTATAACGATGTCAAGCTTGAGACCCGGCGCGGGTGCTGAGGGAGTAGCAGAAGCGATCGGCCCGCGAAATTGTAGATCCGTGCAGCACAGGCTGCTGATTGCTGCTGTAGGCCGTGTAGCGATAGACCATCAGGGCGTGGCCCAGCGGTACTTCTAGGTAGCCGCTGAGGTCATAGTCAGCGTGGGTGCACTCAATGACGGCGTCGAGATGATCGATGGGAATGCCGTGCTGGGCCAGGATGGGAAAGGTCATTTGCCGTTCTAGCAGCGGCGCAAAACGATCGCCCAAATCGGCGATCAGGTAGGACACATCCACAGCCCCAGCGGCTCCATCCATGCGAAAGAGCTTCTTTTGCAGGTAAACCGGCGACGCTTTAGCAATCTCCAGGGCCGCCGCTGCATCTCTGGGGGCAGCGACCGCCTCAAACTCTAGATTTTCAAAGGAAAAGGCAATGCCCTGGCGGGCCATATCCTGCTCTAAAAAGACCAGCGGGCTGGAGAGCGAGTAGGTGACTTTCTTTTGGGGCGTGACAAAGACACCTTTGCCCCGGTAGGCGATCGCCAATCCCTGGCTGACTAGATTGGCCACCGCCTGTCGAGCGGTAATGCGGCTGACGCTAAAGGTTTCCATCAGCTGGTGCTCGCTGGGCAGGCGATCGCCCGCAGCATAGACTCCCGCCTCAATTTGGTGGCGCAGCTTTTCCGAAATGCTGATGTGAAGGGGAGGAGACATAGTCAGAGAACCATCAACGGGCGGTGGGCATACTCAAAGGCAGCTTGACCACCCAAAATAATGTGCTAAGCTCACTTGTTATAACAAGTTGATTGCGCCCCACGGCAAGAGGGGCGTTGTGCTGACCGCTGTAGTCAGCAGGTCGTTGTGGAAAAGGTGAACCAAGCGCTGGGAAGATTACCAGGCAGGCTACCTTTCGTTCTCATTATCTGATGTTGCCAAGGCATTTCTTACTAGAACCTTAACCATGCTTACGAATACTACACCTGCTGCCAAACTCAGTCCGCTGCCGGTTCGACCGCGCCAGGTCTTGTCCGCTGACGCGTTGGCCACTCTCAACCAGCGATCGAACCGGGCCGGGGCAGCTCAGCTTTTGGGCCATCTGGGGGTGATGGCGATTAGTGGCTACCTGTGGGCGATCGCACCGCTGGTGGTCGCGCTGCCCGCCCTAGTTATCTATGGGGCCAGCCTGGCGCTGATGTTTTGCCCCATGCACGAGTGCTGCCACCGCACAGCCTTTGCCAACCCTCGCCTCAATGACGGTGCGGCCTGGCTGGCGGGGCTGCTGTCGTTTTACAACAGCACGTTTTATCGGCGCTACCACAAGTGGCACCACCGCTACACTCAAATTCCGGGTAAAGACCCCGAACTGGATGACCCCAAGCCCCACAGCCTAGGCAATTATTTCTGGCAGCTCAGCGGCATTCCCTGGTGGATTGGCAAGCTGCGCTGCCACAGCAAGGTGGCGCTGGTGCAGCTAGACGGCATGTATTACCTGCCCGAAAGTGCTCATGGCGAGGTGGTGCGATCGGTGCGCTGGCAACTCGTCACCTACGCAGGGGCGATCGCAGTCTCTACCCTGCTAGGCCATCCGTGGTTTTTGTTCACCTACTGGGTGCTGCCGCTGGCGGTCGGTCAGCCCCTGCTGCGGTTTGTGTTGCTGGCCGAGCACACCGGCTGCCCCAACGACGAAAACCCGCTAGTCAACACACGGACCACACTCACCCTCTGGCCCCTGCGCTGGCTAATGTGGAACATGCCTTACCACGCCGAGCACCACCTGTATCCGTCAATCCCGTTTCAGGCGCTGCCAGCGGCCCATGCACAACTCAAGCCCTACTTTGAGCATGTCGATGCGGGCTATGTGCAGGTAAATCGCAGTATTGTGGCCAAAGTTAGCTAAGGGCGGCGATGGCAACACCAGAACAGTTTGTGCTGAAGGATTTTCCGCTGCAGTGCGGGGTGGTGATCCCCGAAGCCAGGGTGGTGTACCAGGTCTATGGCGAGCTAAACGGTGAGCGCACCAACGCCGTTCTCTACCCCACTTCCTACGGAGCGCAGCACACCGATGTTGACTGGCTGGTGCGCCCCGACGGCATTCTCGACCCCAGCCGCTGGTGCATGGTAATGGTGAATATGTTTGGCAACGGGCTTTCAACCTCACCCAGCAACGACTCCGCCGCCGCCCGCCCCGGCGTCTACTTTACCCACTACGACAACGTGCGGGCTCAAGTAGCGCTAGTTGATGCCCTGGGGATCGATCAGCTCGCCCTGATCTACGGCTGGTCGATGGGGGCGCAGCAGGGCTACCACTGGGCGGCGCTGTACCGCGATCGCGTGCAGCGTCTGGCCGCCCTCTGCGGCACCGCCAAAACCACCGACCACAACAAAATTTTTCTCTACAGCCTGCGGGCCGCCCTCACCAGCGACCCGGCCTGGACCGGCGATCGCTTTGAGGGCACACCCGATCGCGGCTTTCACACCTTTGCCCAGATCTACGCCAGCTGGGCGGCATCGCAGGCCTACTACCGGGCCAAACCCTACCTGGCCTGGGGCTACGACTCGCTCGAAGACTACATTTTGCGGGGCTGGGAGGCGGGCTACCGCCAGCGCGATCCCCACAACCTGCTAGCCATGATCGACACCTGGCTGCGCTGCGACGTGGGCGATAATCCCGTTTACCAGGGCGATTACGCTAAAGCAATGGCATCAATCACCGCCAAAACCCTGATCATGCCTGCCACCACCGACCTCTACTTCACCCCCGAAGACTGCCAGGCCGAAGCGGCGCTGATCCCCAATGCCCAGTATCGGCCCATTCCATCCATCTGGGGGCACCGAGCGGGCAACCCCTACCAAAACCCTGAGGATGAGGCCTTTATTCGAGGGGCGATCGCAGACTTGTTAAGCCAGTGATCCCATTCAAGACCGATCCCCGGTAGGGAGCATTGCACTGCAATGCCCCTACAAATTGGGGGTATACCGACAGGATTTGAGATTAGGGTTCGAGCTGAATGGTTGTCTCACACTGCACCGGAAAATTGACCGAATTAGCGACAAAGCACTTTTGATGGGCCTGCTCGTGAAGCTGAGTAGCCAACTCGGCATTGCTTTGAGGAGCAAGGGTAACAACCGGGCGCAGCAAAACCTTAGAAAACCGGCCGCTGCCGTCCTCGGTTTCAAGCATCGTCCCGATGGGATAGTCAACGTAATTAGTCACCACAACCTTAGCCTCGGCGCACAGGTGCAGATACCAGAGCATGTGGCAGCTCGATAGCGACGCAACCAAAAGTTCTTCTGGGTTGTACTTGGTTCTATCGCCACGAAAGGCCGAGTCAGCCGAGGCCTCAATCGGGGGCTTACCCTCAGCGCTGATGCTGTGGGCGCGATCGTAGGCGCGATAGCTCTCGGTGCCCTGGCCGTTATTGCCGGTCCAGTGCACCTCTAGTCGGTAGAGGTGCTGTTTAGATTGACTCATGCTCTTCCTCGCCACTGTAGCGCCCGTTGCTCCATCGCTTTGACAAAGCTATCTTTGCCGTCCATGTAGCCGTCGATGTCTTCAGCATACTCTGCCGCCAGGGCGCGTTTGAGGTCGCTGTACTGCTGGGCACAGTCGGGGTGGGCAATCATAAAGTCGCGAAAGGCCAGATGTCGCACAATTTCAAAGGAACCCGTCTGGAAAGTGTGGGCATGGTGAGTGCGATCGCCCTCAGCATTATCTTTACGAAAGTAGCGCCGTCCCGGTAGGCCAAACTCGCCCATCACCTCGTAGCCCAGGGAAATCATGGCGACGTTGCAGCCATCGACCTGGTTAATGTCGTTGACCTCCACCAGCAGGTCAATCACAGGTTTGGCATAGATATTGGGAATGGCGGTACTGCCAATGTGGTGAACCTGCACCACGTTATCGCCCAAGGCCAAAGCGATCCGTGCGGCCTCAGCGGTAAAGTCTTCGCTCCATCGAGAGTTAGGAGGGTGAACCTGAACCTGCCTCATGGTGATTGCAGCCCACTACACGCTACAGCAACTTTAGGCGATCGCCCCCAAGATATAATCGTTGACCCAACATAGCGCGGCACCCAGTTCCCCAGTGCTGCCGGAGCAATCGGACCCAAATCAAAAGGAGCGCCTCGAAAGACGCTCCTTTTGGCAAACCAAGTTAGTCAAGCAGCACTCGGCTACGTGAGCCCAGAGTCTACTTCTCCAAAATGACCTTAGCTACCATACCGGCCCCACGGTGGGGAGCGCAGTAGTAGGTATAGGTACCAGCAGGCATGTCGCTGGTGAAGGTGGTGGAGTAGTTTTCGCCGGGGGCAAAGGTCAGCTGGGTGTGGGAGATGCTGTCGGCCAGGGCCTTGTCGCCAGGCACATTAGCGGCATCAAACACGACGTTGTGGGGGGCCATTTTGTTGTTCACCCAGGTCACAGTGTCGCCAGCATGAACGGTGATGGTGCTGGGTTCAAACACGAGCAGACCCGCATCAGAACCCATTTTGACATCGTAATTGGTGGCTGCAGCGGGTGCAGAAGCCAGGGTGAGCGTACCCACCACCAGCAGAGCAGACAGAATAACTAGGCCCAGACGCTGGGCGGCGCGAAATACACGTTGCATAACTACCTCTAAAGCTCGTATCTCCAGTTCAATCAATCAGGGAGCTGTTAAACAGACTTCCTATGGCATATTACCTGCTTTGCGCGGTAACTTGGGGCTTTAGCCCTGGGGTAATTGCCGCCGTGGCGGTCTGTAAAGCCCTGTCAGTAGACCTACAGCTGTCCCAGCAGCAATTCATCAAACGCTAGATCAGCCCTCAAGTTACCCAACTCTCCCTAAACCTGAGGAGCAGAGAAGCGGGTTTTACCAGCTCCCCACATGTCGCCAATAACCTTGGGCTGAAGCAAGATGTGACCCGAGATTGCCACCAAATCTTCCTCGGTCAAACTACGCATTTTGGGATAAATGTCGGCGCTCTTCTTACTGGGGTGCACCTGAGAAATATCGCTCAGACCATCGTAGGTCATCGGCTCTTTCAGGTAGGCCACCAGGGCTTCAATGTTGTCGCGGGGGGGCAGAGCACCAGCCAGAGAATCTGGATCAAGGCCAACGGTGGGGTTGGTTTTGGTGATTCCCCCCACGTGGCAGGTGCCACAGGCGTAGTTAAACTGGCGACGACCACGGGTGATCTGCTCCAGCGACAGCACATAGGTATCGCCTTCGGCATTGAGCGGCACCGTACGGGTGGCCTCATCTAGCTCAGCCGCGACAGCGTCTCCCATGACCAGGTGGCTGACAAAGAAGAGTGCGACCGCAACTAGCCAAATGCATCTCTTCAACATGGTTCTCCTCGAATGTATAGGGCTTGGGTATGAAATCAACACAGCTATATCAAGTCAAGTTCGGGATATGGAGTTTCGCCTCGGGCAAACCTCCCCGTTTGGCCTTGAATTAGATTCAACTCAATGGAGCTTTCCCCATCAAATCATTCTTGTAATGTCTATCATGCCACCGAAGGGGGCCATTCCCAATGTTTTACCGCTATAAATCGGCTCCGATGTGGGTTGGGGCGACGGTTTCTAAGCCGTTGCTCCAGGAGGCGTGGCCATCGGAGGCGGCGGAAACGGCAACGGGCTGGTGCAGCCGAATGAGCTGGGCTAGGGTCTGTTTGAGCTGGGTGCGCGGCACAATTAAATCGACAAAGCCGTGGTCACGCAGGTACTCAGCGGTTTGAAAGTCGTCGGGCAGCTTTTCGCGCAGGGTTTGCTCAACGACGCGGCGACCGGCAAAGCCAATGGTGGCTTTGGGCTCGGCCAAAATAATGTCGCCCAGCATGGCAAAGCTGGCGGTAACGCCGCCCGTGGTGGGGTGAGTCAGCACCGGCAGATAGAGCAGCTTAGCGGCCTGGTGCTGCTGTAGCGCTCCAGAAATTTTGGCCATCTGCATCAGGCTGAGCATGCCCTCTTGCATGCGGGCCCCTCCCGAAGCGCAGACGATGATCACCGGGCGGCCTGTCGCGGTGCCGCGCTCAATCATGCGGGTGAGCTTTTCGCCCACCACCGATCCCATACTGCCGCCCATGAAGCGAAAGTCCATCACGCCCAGGGCTACGGGCAGACCGTCGAGGTCGCCTAAGCCGGTCTGCACGGCATCACTCAGTTTGGTTTTGGACTGGGTGTCGCGCAGGCGATCGCCGTAGCCCTTGCGATCTTTAAACTTGAGCGGATCCTGGGGCTGCATGTGGGTGTCGAGCGCCTGCCAGGTGTTGGCGTCGATCAGCTGACGAATGCGCTCATCGCTGAAGATGCGGTGGTGGTGCCCACACTCGCCACAGACCCACTGGTTGGTGCGCAGGTCTTTGGTATAGGTGAGAACGTCGCAGTGCTCACACTTAGTCCACAGGCCATCGGCAATTTCTCGCTCCTGGCGGTCTTCGCTAATGGGGCCTGACTTACGGCGATTGGCAAACCAGTCAAACAGTGACATGCGCGTGCGTTAGCTCAACAGCGACAGAACAATCTATCTAATTAGTTAAAGTGTCCAAAATGAACACAACTCTCATCCTAGCGGGTTTACGACCTCTGCGATAGATGGGCCGAGTCGGGGCAAATGCCGCACCCCAACCCGGCGGCAGCATCACTTAGTGGTCATGATGTACACCCCATCCCAATCCTCGGGCGGCGGCTGCAGCCGATACTGGCGGGCTCGACTGAGATGGACGGCCACGGCTTTATCGTCGGGGCGCAGCTGATGGGCCTGCTCAAACAGGGTGAGGGCCTCATCAAAGCGCATAGCAGTGTAGGCACTGCGAGCCTGGGCATAGAGGTCTAAAAAGGATTCGGTGCCGGGGGGAAGGGGGACATCGCGTTTGTCGATTAGCTCGTAGAGACCGACGGCCTGCTGCTTGCCCTTGACCTGGGTGCGATCGAGCTCGCGGACCCAAATTTTGTCGGCGCAAAGGGCGTAGGTGTACTCGCTGATCACAATGTCGCAGCCGTACTCTTTGGTAACGCCCTCCAGGCGAGAGCTGAGGTTGACCCCGTCACCAATCACGGTGTACTCCATTTTGCGCTGGGAGCCAATGTTGCCCGACACCACCTCACCCGAGCTAATGCCAATGCCAATGCGGATCTCAGGCTGGCCCAGGGCACCCCGCTCGGCGTTGAACTGAGCCAGTCGCCGCCGCATGTCGAGGGCGCTCTGCACCGCTGCCCAGGCGTGGTTGCTGAGGGGCAGGGGCGCACCAAACACGGCCATCAGCGCGTCGCCAATAAATTTGTCGAGGGTGCCCTCGAAATGAAATACCGACTCCACCATGGTTTCAAAATAGGCGTTGAGCATTTCAACGACTTTGTCAGCTTCCAGGTCTTCGGTGAGAGTGGTGTAGCCGCGAATGTCAGAGAAGAGCACAGTGACGTCTTTGCGCTCGCCCTTCATCAGCAAATCGTCGCCCAGGGCCATGACCCGCTCGGCCACGCCGGGGGTCATGTAGCGGTAGAGGGTACTCTTCATCCGCTTTTCCTGGCTGATGTCTTCGAGCACCAGCAGACCGCCCAGCACGCCGCCCTCGGGGTTGTTGAGGGGGTTGACGGTCAGGTTAATGCTGCGCTCGATGCGCTGCACGAGGTCGGCTGGCACGGGGGGCGCGGCCAGATTGCCCCAGGCCCGATAGATCTCGGGGTGGTTAGGATCGGGCAGCGCCAGCTCAGAGACGGGGTCTAGCCCGGTGCCGGGACCGGGAGCGACAGCCACCCGCAGACTCTGCTCGGGGACGTAGTGGCGTGCCCCGTGCTTGAGGCTGTCTTCGAGGCGAAAGCGCAGGCTCTCGATGGGGAGTGCATCCCACACGGGGCGGTGCAGCAGGGCCGCCTGCCAGCGATCGCGGATGGTGCGGCTGTGGTCGGTATCTTCGGGGCAGCCAATCAGATCGAGGGCGGCGTCGTTGATGGTGACAATGCGGCCCTCCATATCGGTAGAGATAACGGCATCGGAAAGGCTTTGCAAAATGTCTTTTTGGTACTGCTTTTCGACCAGCACGCTCTCAAACAGCTTGGCATTTTCTAGCGCTACCCCAGCCTGAATGTTGAAGGCCCGCATAAAGGCCTCGTCGGAGGTGGTAAACGTGCCGTGGGCCTTGTTGATCAGCTGCGTGACGGCGATCAGCTTGCCGCCGGAGTCAAACACGGGCATGCAGAGAATGGTGCGCGTGGTGTAGCCGGTGCGCTTGTCGGCGTCAGGGTTAAAGCGGGGATCTTGGTAGGCGTCGGGAATGTTCAACACGTCGCCTGTGGTCGCTACATGGCCCACAATGCCGCTGCTAATGGAGCTGCGCAGCTCAACCAGCGACTTGCCGTCGCCCGACTTGACCTTCGACCACAGATCGCCGCTCTCTTCGTCGATGAGCCACAGGGTGCTGCGATCGGCCTGCATCAGCTGGCGGGCCTCCTCCATTACCGATTGCAGGGTTTTCTCCAGGTCTAAGCTCTGCTCTAGCGACGAGATCGCCTTCAGCAGGGCGGCGACGCCCTTCTGGTTGCGGGCGGCAATGTAGAACGAGTTGCAGCTTTCTAAAATCACCCCCAGCGATTCAGCAAATTCTTTGAAGTGGCGCTCGTCTTGCTCGTCAAAGGGGGCGTTATTGAGCTTGTTGAGCAGCTGCACCACCGCCACAATGCTGTCGCTTTTTTTGCTTAGCACCGGCATGCAGAGAATGCTGCGGGTGCGGTAGCCGTGCTTTTGATCGTAGGTGCTGTCAAAGCGATCGTCGGCGTAGGCGTCGGGAATATTGAGCGGCGTCACGTTGGTGGCAACGTAGCCTGAGATGCCCTTGCCCATGGGGACGCGAATTTCGAGCGATCGCTCTCCATCCCCCTGGGCAATTTTCGACCACAGCTCCTGCTTCTCGTGGTCCACCATAAAGATAGTGGTGCGCTCGGCCTGCAAAATTTGGCCAATCTTGAGGGTGAAGGCTTCTAAAATCTGCTCCAGCATGATCTCCAACGACTCGTTGTTGATCATGTCGATGGCGCGCAAAAAATGCTCAAACTCCGCCGTAATTTGGTCGAGCAGATTAATAAACTGCGGCGTTGGGAGGTCGCGTACCCGGTGGGTCAGAGAGCTGTGCTGGTTAGCCAGAGACAGCGTGGTGATCAGGCTGCGATGTTCAAAGACCGACCCCGAGGGGCCATCGATCTGAGTTGCCATAGGAACCCTACTCAAGCGTGGCAGATGGGAACAAAAGCAGTGGGCACAGTCAACCGCCCGGGTAGTTGATAAAACGTGTAGACATTGGCCTAGGTGCGGCGGGCCAAACGCACTGGCCCACAGAGCGGTAAATGAGCTAGTCCTCCTGCACCCAGCAGGTCAATTCAGGCAATAGCAAATCTGCTAAACACCTATCACTCTAACCGTATACCCCAAGTTAGGGCAGCAACGTCGCAATTTGAACAGAATGCCCTGCTCCAGGCCATGACCTAGCATACCCACCTACCTTTAGGAATGGGGCCGCCGCGCTACGGCGGGGTCAAAACTAGACTGCAAAAACGCGACTATTTCAGCCCAGGCGGCATCGGTAGCGGCAGGGTCGTAGCGGTAGCCGTCGTCGCGCATGAAGGTGTGGTTGGCCGAGTAAACCAAAGTTTTGGGCTCAAGTCCTGCGGTTGACAAGGTCTTAAGAATCGTGTCGCGCCCCTCGGCAGGTACGTGGGGGTCTTGATCGCCAAAAATGAGCAGCAGTCGGGCCGAAATATCGCCCAAACGCTCCAGGGTGTCGGCTCTGTCTCGTCCTAACTTGCCGCTGTGAATGCCGGTCGGGTAGCAGCACACAGCAGCGCTTACTTTGGAATTTAGGGCGGCGCGGCAGGCCAGGTGCCCCCCGATGCAAAAGCCCAGGGTGCCAATCTGCTCAGGGGCGACGGCAGCATAGGTTTGCAGCCAGTCGAGGCCGGCTGTGGCATCGGCGTCGTAGTGGGCGATCGCGGTACGACGGGCCGCATCGTTACCCCGCAGACGGCCAACATCGTTGGGCTCAATTACCGTGCCGATGGGTTCTAGCCGGTGGAAAATTTCGGGGGCGGCCACTACGTAGCCATAACCCGCCAGGCGATCGGCCAGGCGCAATATCGGCCCTCCCAGCTGGTAGATGTCGGAATAGAACAAAATGCCGGGGTACTGGCCAGCCGCAGCCGGTTCAGCCACGTAGAGGCGCATCAGGCTGTCGTCTACGGTAAGACCCACATCATGGCGCTGAATTTGCACAGGTTGACCTCCAGGATTCGCCAAAGGAATGTGAGGGGGAATGGGCATCAGGTTTAGGGTTCACGGTTCAGGGTTTGGGGCCTGCCGTTTGCCGTAAACCTTATCCCTAACACCTTGCGCCTGACACCTCTCCCCCAACCTCCCCAGCGATGTCGTACCGATAGTGAAGGATGATGGGATCAACGAGCGGTTACCTAAGACACCAGCGCCGACCATGACACTATTCTTTACCTCCGATGCCGCCCTGCAAACGGCCCTCGATCGGGTGCTCGATCAGATGCGGGCCGAGTTTGCCCTCACCCCCACGCAAATGGCCGTTACCTGGGTGGTGTATGACCCGCCCTACATTACCAATACGGGCGGAGCCCTCAGCGCCACCGATTTTTGGCAGCGCCAGCCGCGCGGAGCCAGCTACCGGGGGGTCGAGCTAATTTATCCGGCCAGCGTGGTCAAACTGTTTTACCTGGTGGCCGCCCACGAGTGGCTAGAGCAGGGCATGATCCCCCCTTCGGCTGAGCTCGATCGGGCCCTCCAGGACATGATCGTAGACTCTAGCAACGACGCCACGTCACTGGTGGTTGATATGCTCAGCGGCACCACCAGCGGCCCAGAGCTGCCCCCCGGCCCCTTTGAAACCTGGTGTCACCAGCGGAATATCATCAACCGTTTTTTTCAGTCGCTCCAGTGGCCGGAGCTGACGGGGGTCAACCTCAACCAAAAACCCTGGGGCGACGGTCCCTACGGTCGAGAACGAGCCTTTGTGGGCGAGCACTACGAGAATCGCAACCGGCTCACCACCAACGCGGTGGCCCGACTGATCCACAGCATTGCTGGAGGGGTAGCGGTTTCAGCGGCGCGATCGCAGACCATGCTCAACCTGATGCAGCGGCTGATGCCCTCTGGCCCGCCAGAGCCCGGCGAAGAAGACCAGGTGACAGGCTTTTTAGGGGCCGGTTTGCCCCCCGGCACTACTCTGTACTCTAAGGCGGGTTATACCAGCCAGGTCCGTCACGATGCCGCTTACTTTGAGTTGCCGAGTGGCATTCCCGGTCTGCTAGTCGCGTTTATCGAAGGCCGCGAGCACAGCAAGAACCGTGACATTCTGCCCCGGCTAGCTGACCTGATCACCCAGGCCATTGCCAGCACTGGGCCTCTGGCCTAATTCTGAGAGGCGAATTGATCCCCGACCTGATCTGTCTTTTAGTAGAGTCGCATCTATCTTAGGTAGGTGCAAAATGTTGTCAACATAGCCTTCCCCCTGGGTTGAAGATGGTACAATTCAGCCAATTTCGAAGGTAAATGTGGTGTGTAGGCCCGTAGCGGGGAAACGTTCAGGTTCGTTTTTCCAGCTCTAGCTACGGCAGCACGATTTCGAGCTTGATTGTTTCGAGCGTAATCATTGTTGCCCCTAGGCCAATGAGACCTGATTGTCAAACATCTGAGGAGTGAACAGAATCATGGCGTATCTCAAGCGAGTTTCTCTGGCGCTGAGCCTAGCCGCTGTGGCTGGTGTAGCAGCCCCTGCCCTGGCCCAAACCCAGCTGAGCGATCTAGAACTGACCGACAACGTTTTGGCTGAAGTAGACGTCGCTCCCGCAGCAGTAGCTGAGCCTATAGTAGACGCCGTTGAACCCGTAGACGCGGCGGAAACAGTAGACGCGGCTGAAGTGGCACAGCTCGAAGCCGTTGAAATTTCTTCGAGCGAAGCCAGTTTGCTAGTTTCGTCTGAGGAAGCTCCCCTGGCCAGCAACGACCTGTTCACCGCTGGCGACATTGAGTCTGCTCTGCTGGCTGCCACCGTTGAAGCAGCCCCCGAAGCTACTGACTCGATTGATCTGGCCCAAACCACTCCGGCGACTGTCTCTGTCTCCCCCAATTATCTGGGCGTGGGCGGCAACATCGGTATTGGCAATCGCGGCGAAAGTGCTCTGTCTAGCTTTGGTTTCAACGTCATTAGCAAGATCTCTCTGGGGCCTCGCTTCTCTCTGCGGCCTGGGGCTACAATCACCAACGATCGCTCGGGCTTCACCATTCCGCTCACCTATAACTTCAACACTGTCTCCTATGGCGGTTTTCTCGCTCAGCCCTATGTTGGGGCTGGGGTTGAAATTCCGACCAGCGGCAATCTTGGGCTGTTGCTCAATGCTGGCGCTGATGTGCCTATCTCCAGAAACTTCACCCTCAACGGGGTGGCTAATTTCCGGGTGACCGATGGATTTGCCCTGGGCATTTCCCTCGGCGTAGGCTACAACTTCCCCTTCTTCTTTGACTAAGCCTGAACCAAATGCTGGCCCGGTGAGGCCTGACTAGAGTAGGGCTAAGCCCTTTAAAAACAGGGGATTGCTGTCGACAGCGATCCCCTGTTTTATGCTTGGGCACTCTGAAAGCACAGCTTAAGGGTGTGGTCATGGCAGAAACGTCGGTGGCCTGGAGCGAAGTGCTTCAGGCGTTTCAGCGTATATGGGGGTATAGCGATTTTCGTCCGCCTCAAGATGCGATCGTTAAAGCATTACTTGAGCATCGCGATGTTTTGGTGGTGCTGCCGACAGGCGGGGGCAAATCCATCTGCTTTCAGCTGCCGGCGCTGCTGCAGTCGGGCCTGACCCTGGTGGTGTCGCCCCTGGTGGCGCTGATGGAGAACCAGGTGCAAGACCTGCACGACAAAGCCCTGCCCGCCGCCACCCTCCACAGTCAGCTGCCGCCGCCCCAGCGCCGCAAAACCCTTCAGGCGCTCGAGCGACAGGCCCTCCGGTTGCTCTACGTGTCACCAGAAACCCTGCTCAGCCCGCCCGTGTGGGAGCGGCTGTGTCAGCCCAACCTGTGCCTCAACGGCCTGATTTTGGATGAAGCCCACTGCTTAGTTCAGTGGGGAGAGACTTTTCGCCCCGCCTATCGCCGTTTGGGCGCGGTGCGAAAAGCGCTGCTCGACTGCCGCCCACCCGGCAGCACTCTGCCGATCGCAGCCTTTACCGCCACCGCCGACCCCACGGCCCAACAAACGCTGAAGGATGTCTTACAGCTCCAGTCGCCGCAGGTGGTGCGGCTCAACCCCCATCGCCCCAATCTAAATCTGCGGGTTAAAGCCGTGGTCAGCGAGGGGCAGCGCAAGGGCATATTGCAGCGCTACCTCGATCAGCATCGTGATCAGGCCGGGTTGGTGTATGTTCGCACCCGCAAAGACAGCGAAGCTTTGGCTGAACGGTTGGGCGATCGCTACCGAGTAGCGCCATACCATGCCGGGTTGAGCAGCCGCGATCGCCGCCAGATCGAGGCCGACTGGATGGCCGACAAGCTTCAGTTTGTCGTGGCGACCAGCGCTTTTGGCATGGGAATTTCGAAGTCCAATACCCGTTGGGTGGTGCACTACCAGGCTCCCTGCACCATCACCGAGTACGTGCAGGAGGTGGGCCGAGCCGGGCGCGACGGCAAGGCCGCCGAGGCGCTGACCCTGGTGAGCGAGCCGACGGGCTGGCTAGAGCCGGGCGATCGCCAGCGGGCCATGTTCTTTGAGGCTCAGGCCCAAACGCTACAGCAAAAGGCCCAGCGATTGGTGAGCCAAATTCCGCCCAGCGGCGATGTGCGCGACATTGGTCAGCAGTTTGAGCACGGGGCCATTTCCCTATCTTGGCTGCACAGCGTGGGGCAGCTAGAGTGGGTGAGCCCATTTCACTATCAGCTCACCAAAACAGCTCAGCAGCCCTCGACCTTGCAGGGGTCAGCCAGTCAACAGATGCACCAGTTTCTGCATAGTCGCCAGTGCCGCTGGCAGGGGCTACTGATCGCGTTTGGCTTTCGCACCGAGGCGCAGCGCATGGGCACCTGCGGGCACTGCGACAACTGCGCTAGGCGCGATCGCTAGGGGCTAGAGTGGCTACGGAGGGCAGTTCTCATTTTGAGACACTGCGTGAGCGCGCCGTAGACAATTGAACAATTACTGCCATCCTTCGTCTAATCGCCAGGGCCGCAAAAGTTCTTCATCCCTGGGCACCAAAGCTATATTTGTCCGCTGACCCAAATCAGCAAAGGTGATGTTTCAAAGGTTGAACTAGCGGTTTTTTTGATGGATTTCTACTGCCGAAGGGGCAGATTCTAACGTTTTGTGTTTGATTATTTCAAATATCTCCCGTAGCATGGCGAGGGTACCCATACGGTCTCTATGAACATTCTTCTGGTTTATCCACGTTTTCCGAAAAGCTTTTGGTCTTTTGATAAAACTCTGGAGCTAGTTGGGCTGAAGGCACAGCTGCCCCCCCTAGGGCTAGTGACCGTAGCGGCGATATTACCCCAAACCTGGAACTACAAGCTGGTCGATCGCAACGTGCGCGAGGTTCGCGACGACGAATGGCGCTGGGCCGATATTGTCGTCATCTCGGCAATGATCGTCCACCGCGTAGACTTTTTAGACGCCGTGCAGACCGCCAAACGCTACGGCAAGCTGGTGGCCGTGGGCGGCCCCTATCCCACCGCCATTCCTCAAGAGTCTGAGGCCGCTGGGGCCGACTTTTTGATTTTGGACGAAGGGGAAATTACCCTGCCCATGTTTGTGGAGGCGGTGGAACGGGGCGACCAGTGCGGCACCTTCCGCTCTGGCGGCGAAAAGCCCGACGTCACCAGCACCCCCGTCCCTCGCTACGACCTGCTAGAGATGGATGCCTACGCCGAGATGTCGGTACAGTTTTCTCGCGGCTGCCCCTTCCAGTGCGAGTTTTGCGACATTATCGTGCTCTACGGCCGCAAGCCCCGCACCAAAGCACCCGAGCAGCTGCTGGCCGAGCTGCAGTGCCTCTACGACCTGGGCTGGCGGCGCAGCATCTTTATGGTCGACGACAACTTTATCGGCAACAAGCGCAACGTCAAACTGCTGCTCAAAGCGATGAAGCCCTGGATGGAGGAGCACGGCTATCCCTTTTCCTTTGCCACCGAGGCCTCGGTAGACCTGGCTCAGGATCCAGAGCTGATGCAGATGATGGTTGACTGCAACTTCGGCACCGTCTTTTTGGGCATCGAAACCCCTGACGACGACAGCCTGAATATGACTAAAAAGTTTCAAAACATGCGCGACCCCCTCTCGGAGTCGGTGATCTCCATCGCCCAAGCGGGGCTCAGGGTGATGGCGGGGCTGATCGTCGGCTTCGACGGTGAAAAGTCGGGGGCCGGTCGGCGCATTTACGAATTTGTTGAGCAGACCGCCATCCCCACCGCGCTGGTGAGTATGCTGCAGGCCCTGCCCGATACCGCCCTCTGGCACCGTCTCGAAAAAGAAGGTCGCCTGCTGGGCAAGAGCGCCGACATCAACCAGACCACCCTGATGAATTTTGTGCCCACCCGGCCCATTGAGGAAATCACGGAAGAGTACATTCAAGTGTTCTGGGATCTCTATGACCCGCTGACGGTGCTCAACCGCACCTTTCGCCACTTTCTCATGCTGGGCGAGGCCCAGAAGCGCAACTACCAAAACCGCACCACTTCGGCGGGTGCCCCCGATATCAACTGGGTCACTATTCGCGCCTTTCTAATCGTGGTGTGGCGGCAGGGCGTTTTGCGCAAGACTCGCCTGCGGTTTTGGCTAAACCTGGCAATTATGCTGTGGCGCTACCCGGCGGTAGCGGCCAACTATATTTCGGTATGCGCCCAGGCCGAGCACTTCCTCGACTTCCGCCAGATCGTGCGGCAAAACATCGAGGAGCAGCTGGCCGCCTACCTGGAAGCAAAGCGGCAAACCGATACGGCAGCGGCGATCGCGGAGTCTGTGGCTGTGCCAGCGGCCTAGGGCGGCTCTAGCTGAGTCGTGGTCAGCGGGCCTGCCGCCATTGCTGGTAGGCCCGCTGATACTCAGCCCAGGCCTTGAGCTGATTGTGAGATCCATACTTGTGTTTAAAGTCTTTCCAACACACGCGTTCCATGGGCAATCTCCTGAGTGCTAAACAGGGGAGAGAACGGGACTATTGAGAACGTGTTGCAGAAAACCGGGCTTTTGAGCTGACTTCTGCTCAAAAGCCCGGTTTTGCTGCGGGATATTACCGAGTATAGCGATGCCCCCGGTAGGTGAATGCTTCAGGCGATCGCGGCTGAGTTGCCGTACTCAACTGCCTGCCGGGGTAAGACACCCCCAAAAAGACAAGCGTATCGAGGCTGGGAATAGCCTCAACGGCAGGCGGTGATGTGGCGTAGGACTGGCCCAGGAAAGAGAGGCGCATAGTGAGGTCTCCTCAAACAATGTACGCAGGTATCAATTGATTGATGCCTGTGGCTATCTTCTGTCGTCTTCCTAAGCACATCCTGACGGTCGCCTGAGGAGGTATTAAGGGCTGACTGAGAAAGCTGAGAGGAGCCTGTCTGTCTAGGCTATCGGCATCAGGTGGCCAGATGTAGCGCTCGACCTGGGGAAAGTTAGTTTTTTAGCGCTATATCTAAGAGGATCGGCTATGATGTGTCACCATTAAGGCAATCTCTCGACCCTGGCCTCAAACTGGTCGATTCAGGCTGGTTGCTATACCTCAGGTTGAGCCAGCGCCAGGCTGCACATTCTATTCCTAAGAAAAGGCTGATCCAATGGTTCAAGAACTTCCCCGTACCCGGCAGCAGGGGCCATTCCCTGAGGCAGCTCCAGCGGCGTTTCCTGTGTTTTATCGCACCTACAGCCGCCGGGGCGAGGTGGTAGAGGGGCAGCGCGAAACCTGGGATCAGGTGTGCGATCGCACCCTGGCCGGCCTAGTCGAACTCGGCAACCTCACCGCCGAAGAGACAGCACTACTCAACCGTATGCAGCGCCAGGTCAAAGCCCTGCCCTCGGGCCGCTGGCTGTGGGTGGGCGGTACCGCCTGGAGCAAGCAGCCCGAAAACTTTTCTGGGGCCTACAACTGCACCAGCACCAATGTGGTTGACTGGCGCGCCTTCGGCCTGATGATGGATCTGGCCATGATGGGCTGCGGCACCGGGGCGATTCTTGAACCCAAGTACATCAGCCAAATTCCGACCATTCGCAACCGGCTGATCGTCACCATGGCAGGCGACATTGGCGCAACCCCGATCGCTGAGCGGCAAGAGGCCACTCAGGTAACCACCAAGGGCAACCAGGTCACCATTCGCGTCGGCGACAGCCGCCAGGGCTGGGTCAAATCCTACGAAACCCTGCTGGAGCTGTCTACGGACGATCGCTTCACTGGCGAAGTCAACGTCACCATCGACCTGCGCGACGTGCGCCCGGCGGGTGAAAAACTCAAGGGCTTTGGCGGTGTCGCCAACCCTGTGCGCCTGTCGCTGCTCTACGATCGCTGCGCTGCCATTCTCAACAAAGCCCTGGGTCGCCAGCTCAACTCAGTCGAGTGCTGCCTGCTAATCGACGAAGCCGCCGCCTGCGTGGTGGCCGGTAACATTCGCCGCAGCGCGGGCATGCGGCAGTTTGACAGCAACGACGAGCTGGCCGCCAGCGCCAAAGACAACCTCTGGCAGCAGGACGCCGAGGGTAACTGGCGCATTGACCCCGAGCGCGACGTGCTGCGCATGGCCAACCACACCCGCGTGTTTCACGAAAAGCCCAGCCTGCAAGACTGCATCGACTCGGTGCGTAAGCAGTTTTACTCTGGCGAAGGCGCAATCCAGTGGGCGGGGGAGGCCAAGCGGCGGGCCGGGGCCGACGATCGCTACGGTCTCAACCCCTGCGGCGAAATTTTGGGTTCCAACTTCCACTGCAACCTGGCGGAGGTACACCTCAACCAGCTCGACCCCAAGAATTTGAAGGATCAGGAAGACGCTTTTACCGCCGCCGCCCTATCCGTCGCAGTGCTGCTGAATCACCAGTTCCAGGAACCCCGCTACCAAAAGTCGCGCTTAGAAGACCCGATCGTTGGTGTCTCCTTCACCGGTCTATTTGACTTCTTCGTGATCGCCTTTGGGGTCGAGTGGCTGCGCTGGTGGGAGGCGGGTCGCCCCAACACCATGCAAGGGCTCGATTTCAAGGCCAAAGAGCAAGAGTACCTGACCCGCTGGAAAAATACCGTGCATCGGGTAGTGGGGGAATACTGCGACGCCCACGGACTGGTGCGCCCCAACCGCTGCACCACCGTACAGCCCGCCGGCACCAAGTCGCTGCTCACGGGCGCTAGCCCCGGCTGGCACCCGCCCAAAGCCCAGCGCTTTATACGCCGCATCACCTTCCGCAAAAACGATCCCGTGGCGATGGCCTGCATCGACTACGGCTACTCCATCGTGCCGTCGCAGTCTGATAAGGATGAAAACGGGGGTTTGCTCAACGACCCCTTTGATCCCCGCTGCACCGAGTGGCTGGTGGAAATTCCGGTCGAGGTGCCCTGGGCGAACCTGCCGGGGGCCGACGAAATTGCCATTGAGAAATTCTCGGCGGCGGCCCAGTTTGACTTCTATATGCAGGTGCAGAAGCACTACACCACCCACAACACCTCGGCCACCATCGAGTTTCGCGAACCCGAGCTGGAGGATCTGGCCGAGCGCATCTACCAAACTATACAAAACGACGAAGGCTACATTTCCGCCGCCCTGCTGGCCCGGTTCGACGACCTGCAAACCTTTCCTCGCCTGCCCTTTGAGCCCATTGACAAGGCCACGTTCGAGACTCTTAAGCAGCAGGTAGAAGCCCGGCGCGGCACCGACAACTTCCACGCCGCCCTATCGCGCTACGACGCGGGTGAGGTAATTGAGGCCGGCCCGGCTGGCTGCGACTCCGACAAGTGCCTGATGCCGGAGAAAAAGCCCGATTAGGGTTGACTGACCAAGACTAGAGAGATAGCGAAAGGGGGTTCTGAGCATGTTCAGAACCCCTTTTTTTTAAGAGGAGTCGCTATGAAGGAGAAGTCATGCTGCCAACCTGAAGTCTGGCTACCTACTAGCTCAGGTCACTAATATCGTCCAGATCATTGAGCAGATCGTCGGAGGCACTGTCGTTTGGAGGAGGGGCGTTGAGCAGGGCATCTAGATCAAGGCTTTCGTCGTCAAAATTTGCAGTGTCGAAATTAGGGTCTAACGCGAATTCATCACCTTGAGTGGTCTCTAAGTCGCCTGCTAAGAAATCGTCAAAACCCAGATCGGCACTGGCGGCGGGTGGGGCAGGGGGCTCGGTATCAAGTGCTCCGCCAAAGTCTAAATCAAACTCGTTGCCTGGTTCATTCCCCAGATCGCTGTCTAAAAGGGCGGCATCAAAACCCAGATCGACATCCGCAGCCGGGGGGGCAGCAGACTCAGGGAGAGAGAACCCACCCTCAAGGTCTAGATCAGGTTCGAGGCTCGTGGTTTCAAACGTTTCAGGGTCGAGTCCAGAGGCGGCATCAACCTCATTGTCTGGCACGGTTTCCAGGCCACTTTCCAGAAGAGCGGCGTCAAAACCCAGATCGGCATCCGCAGCGGAGGGGGCATCAGGTTCAGCGGGAAAAGTTTCTTCCAGGTCTAGGCTGGAGGTTTCCAGATTTTCAGTATCAGAGTCGGGGTCAAGGATGAATTCACTGCCCGGAGAGCTTTCTGAGCCGCCCCCTAGCAGGGCAGCATCAAAACCAAGATCGGTACCCAGGTCGGCATCTGAGGCAGGCAGGGCAGTCGCCTCAGGGGAAGAAAACGTATCCTCAAGGCCCGATTCTAAGCTGGTGGCCAGAGTAGCGGCACTGGCAGCGGCGATCGCCGTATCTAAATCAAACTCACCGACATCAGCTGGGGCAGATGACGAAGACTGCAGCAGCCGCAGCTGAGCCTCGTAGCTTTGCTCTAGCTCCTGGGTGCGCTGGGTGAGTTCGTCCTGGTAGTGCTCAATTTTTTCGGCCAGCTTTTGCTCGTACTCTTCGCGCAGACTGGCTTCTAGCTCACGCCTCAGGTTTAGCTCTAGTTCTTCCGTGGAGGGCTCAGCGGCGATCGCAGCCGCAGGAGCACTGGCCTGGGCCAGCTGCAGGCGGGCCTCGTAGTCTTGCTGCATCTGGGCTAGCCGCTGAGCCATGTCGTCCTGGTACTCAGCCAGGCGCTCAGCCAGCCGCTGGTCGTACTGGGTCTGGAGGCGGGCCTCCACCTCGGCCAGGTCAGTCGAGCTGGCCGAGATAGCTGGGGAAGGCTCTGGCACCAGAGCCCCCAGGGAGGTGTCGGGGCCCTGGGCGAGGCGGGCCTGGGCTTCGTCCTGGTAGTGGGCGATCGCCTCTGCCAGGCGCTGGTCATAGTCTTGCTGGGCCTGCGATCGCGCCTCTACCAGCTTTTCTTGCAGGTGCTGCTCGTAGGCCTGCTGAATTTTGGTGGCGGCTTCCTTAAGGCGAGCCTCGTACTGCTTGCGAATGCGCTGCTCGATCGAGCTGTCTCCTTCGCCTGCTGCACCGCCCATCATGGTCTGGCGGGCCTGGTACTCGGCCTCCATCTGGCTACGCTGCTCATCGTACTGAGCCTGGTAGCGCTCCATACGCTCGCTCAGCTGCGCCTCGTAGTCTTTTTGCAGCTGCAGAGTAGCTTCGCGCAGCCGCTGCTCGTGCTCCTGAGCCAGATCGGCCTGGCGCTGCTGACTTTGCTGCAACGCCTCGCTCAACTCATTCACCTGGCTCTGGCGCAGGTAGTACCCCACAATAATGGCCAGCAGAAGGCCAATTAAAACAGCAACAATAAGACCTTGCGTGAGTTGAGGCATCGTATTTTCCCCCGTAAAAATTAAAGCCGAGCCGCAGAGCATCCACGCCTGAGAGGCCAAAAACGACCACCTCTCCCGCCTTAGGGCGTGTCATTAATTTTGGCCACAATCCTTATCCCATCAGCGTTGCCACGTCCGACCCAAAAACAGGCTAGGGCTGTCAAGATTGACGATTAAGCTATTAGCGGTTGAATAATGACAGCTCCTAGCAGCCACTAAATATTGACGATCAATGATATACGCTGCATCCCGTTTGGGATCTGAAACTTTAGCCCCACAGGACACTCAAGGTACCCAAACTGAGGGCTAAAGACCACGCTTTTGGCGCGACCTTTCGATGACAGATTATGTCTATGCTCGGCGCTGGCGCTGCGGGCACTTAGGCACATCCTCTACAATGAAGCTACGGTCTCTGGTTCAGCTGGCGGGCAATACGCTGCGCCTGTGGCCTAGGAGACTCTGCTGAGCTCGACCCCATTACCCGCTTGCGTATGACCCATTCTTCCCACCGTCAGCCTACAGTTCGTGACGCGATCGCGCCAGAAAGCACCGCCAATGTCCCCCAGCCCAGCCAGACCGAGGACGATGCTCTCCAGCTAGCCTATGCCATTGCTGCCGCTGCCGATGAGCGCAAAGCAGGCAACATCACGATTCTGCAGGTGGGAGATGTGTCGTATCTGGCCGATTATTTTGTCGTTGCAACCGGGTTTTCGGCGGTGCAGGTGCGCGCCATTACGCGATCGATCGAAGCGGCCCTTGAAACCGACCACAACCGTCGTCCCCTGCGGGTAGAAGGCCAGGGCGAGGGCAGCTGGATTGTGATGGACTACGGCGAAGTCATTGCCCACATCTTTATGCCCGAAGCGCGGGACTACTACGACCTAGAAGCTTTTTGGGGCCACGCCAACCAGATTGTCTACCAATCTTCCAGCCAGCATTTCAGCCCATCTCAGGTTTAGTTGAATTGCGCCGCAGAGATTCCTATTGGCAAGCAATTCGTTTAGGCTAGAGCTAGATTTGCGTAGTGTCGGTGGCAATGCCTCAACGATGTCCTGTACCGGCTGAGCAGCAGCCCATCAACGAATACCAAGATGTGCGAGATTCTTGGTTCTACGGCTGGGGTAGCCGCAGCTTAATGGGGTACCTCAAGCCTGTGGTGGTGCTCTGGATGGTCGGTTGGACCGTGGCCGGACCGATGGCCGCCGCTAGTTTTGTACCGGCTAAGCACCCGATGGCCTTTGGCCTGAGCGCCGCCATGGGAGCGCTGATACTGCCCATGCTGGCTCTGCTACAGCTCTATGTCGGCTGGGCCCACGTGGGCGGTCGGCTACGGCAGACTACCGTGCCCTACGAAGAGTCGGGCTGGTACGACGGCCAGCTTTGGGTCAAGCCTGAAGAGGTGTCAAATCGCGATCGCCTCATCGTAGACTACCAGGTACAGCCTGTGCTCCAGCGCATCCGCCGCACCCTGGGGGTGATGGCCCTATTGCTGGCCCTGGGGCTAGTTGTCTGGCCCCTTCTGGTGTAGCGGGTAGTCTATTATCAATCGCTGCCCTGCTCGCATCACTCTTGTTCATTACCGCAGAGCCCCTAATTATGACCAGCAGTCGGGTTAATCGACACCAAACCAAAGAGCTACGCATACAGCTGCTGCGGGAGGGCATTGTCGAGTCTAACCACATCGCCCACGTAGCGGTGTGCGACAACCGAGGCCGCACCCTGTCCGTGGCCGGCAACGGCGAGCTAGGTACCTTCATTCGCTCGGCGCTCAAGCCCTTTCAGGCCCTGGCGGTGACGGCGGCCGGAGCGCTGGAGCGCTACAACCTCGACGATCGCGATTTAGCCATTATGTGCGGTTCCCACCAGGGCACCATCGAGCAGGTGCGTCAGGTGTTTCATATTCTCTGGCAGGCCGACCTCGACACTACCGCCCTGCGCTGTCCTACCCCAGCGGGCAAGAAAAGCCCCCTAGAGCACAACTGCTCGGGCAAGCACGCCGGTATGCTGGCCGTTTCTCAGCAGCGCAACTGGCCACTGGAGAGCTACCTCGATCGCAACCACCCGGTGCAAAAGCTAATTGTCGCCCGCATCTCAGAGCTGCTGGGCATGCCCTCTGACGAGTTTATCTGTGCCCACGACGACTGCGGTGCCCCCACCTACTTTATGCAGCTGAGCCAGATGGCGACGCTCTACGCCATGCTGTCGTCGGGCAGCAACCTCGATATGGAGCGCATTGTGCGGGCCATGACCAGCCACCCCGATATGGTGGGCGGCCCCGACTCCTTTGACACCACGTTGATGACCTTAACTAACGGGGCCTTGGTAAGCAAATCGGGAGCCGAAGGTATTCAGTGCATCGGTCGAGTGGGTGAGGGGCTAGGCGTAGCCATTAAAGCAATTGACGGGGCCAAGCGGGCCAAGTACGCTACCGCCATCTTTACTCTCCGCCAGCTGGGCTGGATTTCGCCCACGGTAGCCGACACCCTGGCCGAAACCTACATGGAAATTGGCAACTACAAGCGGCTCGACGTGGTTGGCGATCTGCCCATGATGTACTGATCGTGATGCATCAAAGTACCGCTCGCATAGGGTTACAGCCCTGTCAGCAAAAAAAAGACTGTCTTCGGAGAAAATTAGATTGTTAACTGAGAACATTTAACGCTATACTAAACAAACCGACGCGGGGTAGAGCAGTCTGGTAGCTCGTCGGGCTCATAACCCGAAGGTCCATGGTTCAAATCCATGCCCCGCCACCAAAAGAAAACAAAAAGGGCTCCTAAATTGACTTAGGAGCCCTTTTTGCTTTGTGTAACTTGGCCAGCGCTATAGTGCATAGGCAATCGTGATTGTTGTTGACCTCGTCGAGACCAGCACCCATGGCTCAGCCCAAAATTATTGTTTTAGATGACGACCCCACCGGCTCGCAAACGGTGCACAGCTGTCTGCTGCTGATGCAGTGGGATGTAGAAACCCTGCGTCAGGGGCTACAGGATGCCGCACCGATCTTCTTTGTGCTGACCAATACTCGTGCCCTTACCGCCGCCGCCGCTGAGGCGGTCACCCGAGAGGTTTGCCAAAATCTCAAGCAGGCGATCGCCCTCGAAGGCATTCAAGACTTTCTGGTGGTCAGTCGCTCTGACTCAACGCTGCGGGGGCACTATCCGGTCGAAACCGATGCGATCGCAGACGAGCTTGGCCCCTTCGACGCTCACTTTCTGGTGCCCGCGTTCTTTGAGGGAGGCCGCATTACCCGCAACAGCACTCATTATTTGATGGTCAATGGCGAACCTGTCCCGGTCCACGAGACCGAGTTTGCCAAAGATTCGGTGTTTGGCTATAGCACCAGCTACCTGCCCGACTACGTAGCGGAAAAAACCAACCAGCGCATTCAGGCCCAGGCCGTTGAGCGCTTTACTCTAGCCGAGATTCGAGCCGGATCGTTAGAGCGGCTGATGGCGCTTGAAAACAACGTCTGCTGCGCCGTCGATGGCGAAACCCAGGCCGACCTCAACCAGTTTGCCCAAGACCTGCTTACCGCCGCCGCCCAGGGCAAGCGCTTTTTGTTTCGCAGCGCCGCCAGCATTCTCACGGCCCTGGCCGCGCTTCCGGCCCAGCCCATCGATGCTGACCACATGGCTACCTACGTCCGCGACGGACGACCTGGAGCTATCATCATTGGCTCCCACGTCAAGAAAACTACCCAACAGCTAGAACAACTGCTGCAGGAGCCGGGGGTAAAGGGTATTGAAGTGAAGGTGGCCCAGCTACGCGATGGTGGCCCAACGGCTTCCAGTGAGCTACTCACCGACATTCTGGCCCAGGTAGAAACGGCCCACAGCAGCGGCCAGGTGCCTGCCGTCTACACCAGCCGCAATGAACTCACCTTCGACACCGTGCAGGCCCGTCTCGACTTCGGCGTCGAGGTTTCTGCGTTGCTGATGGCCGTGATAAAGGGCCTGCCCGCCGACATTGGTTTTCTGATCAGCAAGGGCGGCATCACCTCCAACGACACCCTGAGCACCGGGCTCGCGCTCAGGACGGCCCGCCTGCTGGGCCAGATCTTACCGGGGGTATCTGTAGTGCGCACCCCCGCCGATCACGCTCAGTTTCCTGACCTGCCCGTGGTGCTATTCCCCGGCAACGTGGGGGATGAGGATGCGCTGGCGCTAGCCTATCGCCGCCTGATGAGGCGGTAAAAACGGGATACGTCGATGCGATCATATCGACGCAGCCCCCTTACTGGCTGGCTTCCTGTCGCTCGTCTCGCAGATCTTCGATCAGCTGGGCTAGCTGGTCGCTGTCGGTGTGGTAAACCTCGTTGCAAAAGTGGCAGATAGCTTCGGCCCCCTCGTCTTTTTCAATCATGTCCTGGAGTTCGTCTTCACCCAGCATTTTGAGGGCGCGCAGCATGCGATCGAAGGAACAGGGGCAGCTAAACTGCACCATTTGGGTTTCAGGCAGGATCTCCAGGCCCAGGTCGCCAACCAGGTCGCTAAAAATTTGCGGCAGGGTTTTGTTGGCCCGCAGCAGGGGGGTAAAGCCGGTCAGGCCAGCCAAACGGCTTTCGATCAGGGCGACCATTTCGGTGTCCTCAGCCGCGCGGGGCAAAATTTGCAGCAGCAGCCCTCCGGCGGCCTCGACCCCATTGGCTCCCACAAATACGCCCAGCACCAGCGCCGAGGGCGTTTGTTCTGAGTTCACCAGGTAGTGGGTGAGGTCGTCACCAATTTCTCCAGAGACCAGCTCTACCGTACTGGAGTAGGGGTAGCCGTAGCCCATATCGCGCACGACATACACATAGCCGTTGCGGCCCACGGCACCGCCCACATCCAGCTTGCCTTGGGCATTGGGGGGCAGTTCAATCGATGGGTTGTCCACATAGCCACGGGCGGTGCCATCCATTCCGGCATCAACCAGGATGCCGCCCAGCGGGCCGTCGCCGCGCACCCGAATGTTGACCCGGCCCTGGGGCTGTTTCATGCTTGAAGCCAGCAGCAGGCCCGCCGAGATTGTACGCCCCAAAGCCGCTGTGGCCACATAGGACAAATTGTGGCGCTGCCGGGCCACCTCGGTCAGTTTTGTGGTGATAACGCCGACCACCCGAATGCCGCCATCGGCGGCGGTCGCCCGAATCAGTTGATCTACCATGCGTGGCCCCAAGCTTTCCTTAATATTGCTTATTAATAATTGTAGAAGGTTTGGGGATATGGGTTTGAGAGGGTTTACCGTCCCTGGCCCTAAGGCGCACTGCCGGAACGGATCTCGTTTTGGGTTGTTTCCCATTTGTGCGACACTACAGGCAATACGCTCTGTCAATCGCGCTTCTCCCCCCATCTGGTTAGGTTTCTTTTGGCATACTGGGAGGTGTTGTTTGCGGGCACATCACCACCCTATGCTAGGCACATTTCAGCACAGTCGCCTTCGCATTGAAGTCGAGGCTACCCAGGGGCAAATTCAGGCCAGTTTGGTGCAGCCCAGCAAATTTAGCCAGTGGCTCTGGCCGCAGCGATTTAGCCAGGGGCTACCCAGCGAATTGCACAGCGGGCTGAGTTTTAATAGCTATCTTGGCCCGGTTGAAATTCACCATGAAATCAAGCAGATTGATGATCACAGCCTGCACATGGTGCTATCGGGGGGCATTGACGGATTTCACGAGTGGTACTGGGGCGATCGCTGGGTGCAGTCACGCCTGGAAGGGGTTTCGGCGCTACCCCTAAATTTGGGCCAAAGCCTGGCGATCGCGCGACTGCGGCAGTTTTTGCAGCAGCCCACGGTCTAGGGGCTGGATTGTCTAAAAGCTCAAGACAAAGGCACCTGGCCCAGTACCTGCACCAGCTCATCTAGGAACTGGCCCTGGGCTTTAATGATGCGTTTCTTGGCCTCTTCTAGCTCGAACCAGGCGGCTTGATCCACCTCAGGGAACTCCTTCAGCACGCCTGAGTGAGGTGGCCACTCTAGCACAAACGTGTTGCTGTGCAGGGTAGCAGGGTTAAAGTTGCCCTCAAAGGCCCAGGCAAAGACGAGTTTACCGCCGGCCTGGCGCACCGGCTGTAGAGGGCGAAAGTTGCCCGTCGGAGCCTGCCCGGTTTCTTCAAAAAACTCGCGTTTAGCCGCTGCAAAGGTGTCTTCCCCAGGGGCAATTTCGCCCTTGGGAATAGTCCAGGCCTGCCAGCGACGATTGGCCCAGTAGGGTCCGCCCGAGTGCACTAGCAGCACCTCTAGGTGGTGGTTTTGGGTGCGGTACATCAGTAGCCCCGCGCTTTTTTTAGCCATAGCAGCGATTCCCATCTAGGGAGGCTCCGCAAACGCGCTACACCCCGGCCCCTTGTAAAAGCCTGAGCGTGTCGTCCTTACGTTATGAGCAGTTGCAGCATGAAACCAGGAACTCTATTGACCCTCAGATTGTAGCTGGCGAGCCAAAAACGACTTAGTGCTTATCTAATTTATATATTTTTATCTATAGGTGTTCCTGCATGAATGGTGAAAACTCGCAGGAGAGGAGCCTCATTCTCCCATTGCGGCTCAATGCGGCCTCTACGTGCAGTGTTACTGAGTTACATACCTCAGTAACGCGACGATTCTGTTAGAGTTCCCAAACACACCCCGCCGCCACTCAGTTTGGCCCTAGACCCAGTCAAGGCTCTCTAGCCAAGAAGAATCTGGATCTGGAAAACGTCCCCAAGCTTTCAAAACTGGCTTAGCATACCTGTAGAGCTGACTGCGCTAAAAAACAGTCTTATATAGTCAAATTTATTGGCTTATCGTATTTGCCACAGTCAACTATGCCCTACCAGTATGATCTTGGCTTCGGTCAAAAGATATATCTTGAGAACTCTGGTTCGACCACTGTAATCACCCTTGCTAGCGGTAGCCCAGGGCAGCAGCAGCAATCGGGCACTCAGGTACAGACAGGGCCGTGGACAGAAATGCCCCAGGCGGCACGAACCGATAGCGGTGTTCTGCTTCGCTGCATCACTGCACAAGGGGTCTTCATCTGGCAGGTGCAGGGGACACAGCTCAGGACCGCTGATACCGCCGCCTGGTCAGCCCAGCAGGCTGTCTCTCTACAGCCTACAGAGGCTATGCCGTCTGTGGAGCCGATCAAGCCCATGGCTCCCATCGAACCGATGGCTCCTATGACCATGGGCAATATGCAGATGTCAGCTCACCCCATGACTATGCAAATGGGCGACATGAGGCTCAGCATGGGCAACGCCGACACCCCCAAGGCCAAAAAATTCTGCACCCAGTGCGGTAGCGCCATCAAAGCTGGCGATCGCTTTTGCGGCAGCTGCGGTCACCCGCTCCAGTAGGTTCTTCAAACCACCTAAAACCCAAAAACCGGGAAGTTATTCCCGGTTTGGTGCAGGTATGTAGACAGGTTTAACCCTAAATCGTGAGCCAAAACGCCATCCGCTAGGCCACAGGCTTGGGTCGATCAATTCGAGCCGCCTTTTCGCTGTCGTCAGCGAAGAAGGTGGCGTAGACCCAGCCCGCTAGCAGAGCACCCAGAATAGGGGCTACCCAAAATAACCAGAGCTGGCCAATCAGCGGTCCCCCGACAAAGAGAGCCGGGCCGGTACTGCGAGCGGGGTTGACGGAGGTGTTGGTGACCGGAATGCTGATCAGGTGAATTAGGGTTAGAGCTAAACCGATCGCCACCGGAGCTAGGCCCACCGGAGCCCGAAAGTCGGTAGCACCGAGAATAATCATTAGAAAGAAGAAGGTCATCACTACTTCGCAGATCAGGCAGGCCAGCAGGCTAAAGCCCCCGGGCGAGTGGGCTCCAAACCCGTTGGTAGCCAGAGGATTACCGACCGAAGGGTCAATGGCAAAGCCAGGTTGACCGGTGGCAATGACGTAAACAATACCTGCCCCCAAAATGCCGCCCAAAACCTGGGCCACAATGTAGGGCAGCAGCTCGCCGCTGGGAAAGCGCCCCGCCGCCCACAGCCCAAAAGACACAGCCGGGTTGAGGTGACAGCCAGAAATATGGCCAATGGCGTAGGCCATCGTCAGCACGGTCAGACCAAAGGCCAAAGATACTCCTAGAAAACCAATCCCCAGGTTCACAGCACCGCTGCCGTCTAGGAACACACCGGCTAGTACGGCGCTACCACAGCCACCCAGCACCAGCCACAACGTACCCAGAAATTCAGCTAAACAACGCTTTGCAATAGGCATAGCTAACCACTCCTACTCAGAAGTTTTCAGGACGATTAGTATTTACCGATACAAACTGCGATCGATAACCTATATCTCAGCGCGATACTACCGTAAGACTATAAAAGTTTGATAAGCCCAAAGGTTAGCTAGCTCAGACAACCAAAGCCAACAGGGCAAGAATCATCTAGGCCTGGGAACCTAAGGCCTGCTACCCTAGGAGAGGCGCAGTCGCCTCAGCGTCATACCCCTGTCTGGAGTTATTAGGAAGCCGCGCTCACCATGGGAATGCAAGTCTGGCCAGGTCGTCCCCATCCCCTGGGTGCCACTTGGGATGGTACAGGCACAAACTTCGCCTTGTTTTCAGAGAACGCAACGGCTGTTGAGCTCTGCCTATTTGACGCCGACAATCAAGAAACCCGAATTCCCTTCACCGAGGTCGACAACTATGTTTGGCACGGCTATCTAGCCGATGTAAAGCCAGGCCAGCGCTATGGCTTTCGAGTATACGGCCCCCACAATCCTAGAGCCGGGCAGCGGTTCAACCCCCACAAGCTGCTCATCGACCCCTACGCCCGCGCTTTGGATGGCGACGTAGAATTCGATCCGGCTATCTTTAGCTATGACATTGAGGCCACCGATGACCTGGAAAATCTCGATTTATCGTTTTCTGAGGTCGATAGTGCCCCCTTTATGCCCAAGGCAGTGGTGGTCGACCCCAGCTTTGACTGGGAGGGCGATCGCCCCCTCGATACCCCCTGGCACCGCACTATTATTTACGAGACTCACGTTAAGGGGCTCACCCGGCTCCACCCCGAGGTGCCCGAACCGCTGCGGGGCACCTACGCCGGATTGGCTCACCCTGCTATCATCAAATACCTGACTGAGCTGGGCATTACAGCGGTAGAACTGCTGCCCGTGCATCACTTCCATGCCTACCCAGGGCATTTGGCCAACACAGGACTGCGCAACTACTGGGGCTACGATTCGCTCAACTATTTTGCTCCCTACGGGGGCTACAGCAGCACAGGGCAAACCGGGAACCAGGTCAACGAGTTTAAGCAGATGGTCAAGGCTCTGCACCAGGCGGGCATTGAGGTGATTTTAGATGTGGTCTACAACCACACGGGCGAGGGCAGCCACCTGGGGCCAACCCTGAGCCTGCGCGGCATTGACAATGCCGCCTACTACCGCCTGGTGGACAACGCCCCTCGCTACTACATGGATTTCACCGGCTGCGGCAACTCCCTCAACGTGCGCCATCCTCAGATTCTCAAGCTGATTATGGATAGCCTGCGCTACTGGGTGCTGGAGATGCACGTGGATGGCTTTCGCTTTGATCTGGCCTCGGCACTGGCCCGAGAGCTCTACGAAGTAGATAGCCTGGCCGCCTTTTTCGACATTATTCACCAGGACCCGGTGCTGTCTACTATCAAGCTGATTGCCGAACCCTGGGATTTGGGGGAGGGCGGCTACCAGGTGGGCAACTTCCCGCTGCTGTGGTCAGAGTGGAACGGCAAATACCGCGACTCCATGCGTGACTTTTGGCGCGACCACGACTGCCGCCTGGGCGAGTTTGCCTTTCGCATTACCGGCAGTTCTGACCTGTACCAGGCCAACGGCAAGCGCCCCCACGCCAGCATCAATTTTATTACCTGCCACGACGGCTTTACGCTGCGAGATCTAGTCAGCTACAACGAAAAGCACAACCTGGCCAACCACGAAAACAACCGCGACGGCGAGAGCTACAACCGCTCCTGGAACTGTGGAGCCGAGGGAGATACTGACGATCCCGAAATTTTAGCCCTGCGGCAGCGACAGCAGCGGAACCTGCTGGCCACGCTATTTTTGTCTCAGGGGGTACCGATGATTTTGGGGGGCGACGAGCTGGGTCGCACTCAGCAGGGCAACAACAACACCTACTGCCAAGACAGCAGGCTGTCGTGGTTTGACTGGAACCTTGATGCCACCCAGGAAGACCAGCTGGACTTCGTGCGACAGCTGATTAAGCTACGCCAGGAGCACCCTGCCTTTGCTCGCCGCCACTGGTTTCAGGGACGCGCCATTCACGGGTCTGGGGTGCACGATATTGGTTGGTACAACCCCGACGGCAGCGAAATCAGCGTTGATCACTGGCATGATGGTGCGGCTAAAGCGATCGCGGTCTATCTCAACGGCGAAGAGCTAATGGCGGTCCAAACCGCCGGACAACGGCTTGTAGACGACAGCTTCTTACTGTTTTTTAACGCCCAGGCCGACTCCCAGGAGTTTCAAATTCCGCCGGAGGTCAAAAAAGAGCGCTGGTCAATGGTGCTGAATACCAACGAGCCAGGTGGCTTTTGCCAAAGCAAGCAAATTTATACGCCGGGCAGCGCGATCGCCGTCGCCGACTTTTCGTTGGTTGTGCTGTGTAGCCCTCGGGATAAAAACGCCAGAACCTAGACTATGCTCACCTATGAACGGATCTACGCCATAGTGCGTCAAATCCCTAGGGGCAAGGTTGCCACCTATGGACAGGTAGCGGAGCTAGCGGGATTAGTAGGCAGGCCTCGCTTAGTAGGGTACGCCCTCTACCGGGTCGATATGACTGTTCCTGATGTGCCCTGGCAGCGAGTGATCAATGCCAAGGGGGAGGTATCCGAATCGCCCCGACGCAACGGCAGTGATTATGTACAGCGGGCCATGCTAGAGGATGAGGGAGTGGTGTTTGACCATCGGGGACGAGTTGACCTCAGCCAATATAGATGGCGCCCGCCCGACAGTATCATCGAGCGGGCGCTAGCAGCATTTATGGAGAATTTGGACTAGGCAGTGTGTCTAGTCAACCGCCACGGCCACTTCTTCTTCCACGTAGACGTCTTCAGGTTCATCAACCAGTTCACCCGCCTGCTCAGCGGCCTGACGACGCATAGCTTCACGGTACTTGGCCGCCATTTCCTCAGCTTTGTCGTAAACCAGGTCAGGGTTTTTGACCATATCACCCGGCTCAGGCTCAAGCTGCTTGGTGGACAGAGAAATCCGGCCTCGCTCTGCATCTAGGTCGATGATCATGACCTTGATCTCGTCGTTGACGTTGAGCACGCTGTGGGGCGTGTCAATGTGATCGTGGGAGATCTCAGAGATGTGCAGCAGACCACTAACGCCGCCGATATCAATAAACGCACCGTAGGGCTTGAGACCACGCACGGCCCCCAACACAACCTCGCCCACCTGCAGGCCGTTCATCTTGCGCTCAACCAAAGCTCGACGGTGGCTCAGCACCAGCCGGTTGCGCTCTTCGTCAACTTCAAGGAATTTTAGGGGCAGGTCTTCGCCCACCAGGTCTTCTTTAGGCTTGCGGGTGCTGATGTGAGAGCCGGGGATAAAGCCCCGCAGGCCCTCGATTCGGACCAGAGCACCACCTCGGTTGGTAGCAAAAACTCCAGAGCGCACCGTAGCGTCTTCCTGCTGAAGCTGGCGCACCCGCTCCCAAGCGCGCATATACTCAATGCGACGAATCGAGAGGGTCAGCTGACCATCTTCGTTTTCGTCAGTGAGAATAAAGAACTCACGGGTTTCATTGGAGCGCAGCACCTCTTCAGGATGGTCAACCCGGTTGATCGACATTTCCTGAATGGGAAGATAAGCAGCGGTTTTAGCACCAATATCAATCAGGGCACCCCTGGGCTCAAGACTAAACACGGTGCCAGAGACGGTATCGCCTGGGTTGAAGTGATAGTCGTACTGGTCGAGTAGCGCGGCAAAGTCTTCGTGTGTAAACCCGATGTCAGCGTCCTTTACGTCCTGATTGAGCATGCTAGTGTTGTCCTATTATTTCTCCGTATTACTGCGGTTTCCGTGTAGACGTACAAAACAATCAACTCAGATATATGACAGTCTGCCCCCACGCAGCCGCGTGCCGACATAGACAGCCCGATAAACCCACAGGATTAAAATTATAGCTGAATTGGAGGTGTTGTTGATAATTCACCGCCAGGATTGATCAAGTCGATCGCGGCGATCGCTTGAACTACTGCGTTACAACGATTGAACAGAAATTACATAATTTGACGATGGGTCATTTTCGGCCTCGTTGAGGGGACGGTCATCTTGAAGCTCGCTCAGCGTTTCGGCAAAATCGCGAATGCCCTGAAACTGTCGATACACCGAGGCGAACCGCACAAAGGCAACTTCGTTGATCGCCTGGAGCTTAGCCAAAACCATTTCGCCAATTTCGGCGCTGCTCACCTCTCGGGTGGCGCGCTGCTGTAGCTCAGCCTCAATGTCATCCACAATGGCCTCCATTGCCAACGACGAAACCGGCGTTTTTTCGCAGGCTCGCACAATACCGCGCAGAACTTTGGAGCGCTCAAATAATTCTCGATCTTCGCTGCGCTTGATGACGGTAACGGGGACGTACTCAATGCGTTCGTAAGTGGTAAACCGTCGCTCGCAGCGCAAACACTCTCGTCGTCTGCGAATACTGCGCCCCGCCTCCGCCGATCGCGACTCTAACACTCGATTATTGAGATGCTGACAAAACGGGCAATGCATAGACACACTCCCAATGGGAGACAAGTAGCCAAGCCGCCCTCTCTAGCCTGGGAGCCTGGAAAAAACAGAGGCAAGCCCTTCCTCTACAGGAAAGACTTGCCTCTATAGTAATTAAATTGTGAGAAAACAATCGAAATGAATCGAAAGTCACTCTAAAGTTGCGGACAGGCAAGAACCGTTGCGGCTCTAAAAGGCTATTGCTACAGGCTTAATCTTTGGGAATACGAGGGGGTTCGCGAAAGGCGATCGCGAAGAACAGCGTGCCAATGATGCAGGCAAAAATGAAGATATAAGCGACAGCTTCCATGGTTAAAGAGGCTCCTAATCAACCGGATTATCTTTAGTCTACAGGGATTGTCAGTAAAGTGCCCGACGGATGAAGGCCTATAACCAACCGCCGGGCAGCTTAACTGAGAGGAAACTAAACGGTCTCTTCTTTACGGGTAGACGTATCGCCCACCTTTTGGAAGAAGCCCCACTCCACCTGCTCGGCAGACAGGTCGGGATCTACCCCAGCAAACACGTCGCGGAACAGGGTGCGAGACCCGTGCCAGATGTGGCCAAAGAAGAACAGCAGCGCAAACACAGCGTGGCCGTAGGTAAACCAACCGCGAGTGCTGGTGCGGAACACCCCGTCAGAGCCGAGGGTTTCGCGATCAAACTCGAAGGGCTCACCCAGCTGCGCCTTACGGGCGTAGCGCTTGACCAGAGCAGGCTCGGTAATGGTTTGACCAGCCAAGTCGCCACCGTAGAAGGTAGCCGTTACCCCAGTCTGCTCAAAGCTGTACTTAGACTCAGCCCGGCGGAAGGGAATGTCAGCGCGGACAACCCCGTCTTTGTCGACCAGCACCACGGGGAAGGTCTCAAAGAAGTTGGGCAGACGACGCACAAACAACTCGCGCCCTTCCTTATCTTTGAAGACGGGGTGGCCCAGCCAGCCCTCAGCAATACCATCACCCTGGACCATCGGGCCAACCCGGAACAGACCACCCTTAGCTGGGCTATTGCCCACGTAGTCGTAAAAGGCAAGCTTTTCTGGAATACCGGCGTAGGCATCGGCCAGGGTGTAACCAGCGTTCACGTCGGCCTGCACTCGGCGCTGAATCTCCTGCTTGAAGTAGTCGCCATCCCACTGATAGCGGGTGGGGCCAAACAGCTCGATGGGGGTAGCGGCGCTGCCGTACCACATCGTGCCTGCCACCACGAAGGCAGCAAAGAACACCGCCGCAATACTGCTAGAGAGAACGGTTTCGATATTACCCATGCGCAGCGCTTTGTACAGACGCTGGGGCGGGCGAACCGTCAGGTGGAACAGCCCAGCAATAATCCCCACAATACCGGCGGCGATGTGGTGAGCCACGATGCCGCCTGGGTTGAAGGGGTTAAAGCCAGCGGCCCCCCATTCCGGGGCGACTCCCTGCACGTGGCCAGTCAGCCCGTAGGGGTCGGAAACCCACATACCGGGGCCCCAGAGGCCAGTCAGGTGGAAGGCACCAAAGCCAAAGCAGAGAAGACCCGAAAGAAACAGGTGAATGCCAAACATCTTGGGCAGATCCAGCGCCGGTTCGCCAGTGCGAGGATCGCGGAACAGGTCTAGATCCCAGTAGACCCAGTGCCAGCAGGCGGCCAAAAACAGCAGGCCCGACAGCACAATGTGGGCTGCAGCAACGCCCTCAAATGACCAGAAGCCGGGGTTGACAGCGGTTGCGCCAGTGACGCTCCAGCCGCCCCAGGACTCAGTCACACCCAGGCGAGCCATGAAGGGCAGCACAAACATGCCCTGCCGCCACATAGGGTTCAGCACGGGATCGCTGGGGTCAAAGGTGGATAGTTCAAACAGGGCCATTGAGCCGGCCCAGCCGGCTACGAGAGCCGTATGCATTAGGTGTACAGCAATCAGTCGCCCGGGATCGTTTACGACGACCGTGTGTACCCGGTACCAGGGTAGTCCCATTGACTACGCTCCTCCTCTAGGTAAAACAGTAATGTTTTGTGGAATTGTCTTAAGCATGGCCAGATACTGATTAGCCTATCAGAATCAGGCTCCCAGAACCGCCCCAATTGACGCCATTATCCCGGTGCTGCCCCCAGTGCTACCGATGGGCCACGCCGTTGTTGGATGCTGAATCATTTGGTACAGATGAGATGTAACAATGAAATTACTTTACGAAGTGTAACCAGTCCGAATTACCCTCGCAAGCAGCTTGCCCCTAGGCGGCGGCGATCGCGAGCAGTTGCGGGACAAAAACACCCAAGTCTAGCGGCCAAAAGCTTTGATCTACCGCCATTGTCGACGCAGAACGCAAAGGAGATTTCCCTGATGGCTAATGTTAAGTTTGTTAACGAAGGCAAAGAAATTAGCGTTACCGACGGGGCCAATCTGCGGTTCAAGGCGTTAGAAAATCGCATTGATATCTACACATTTAGCGGCAAGTTAATGAACTGTGGTGGCTATGGGCAGTGCGGCACCTGCGTTGTAGATGTGGTGGCGGGCGGTGAAAACCTCTCTCCCCGCACTCAAGTAGAGGAGCGCAAGTTAAAAAAGTGGCCTGCGAGCTGCCGGTTGGCCTGTCAAGCCACGGTGCACGGACCAGTTTCGGTCGTGACTAAGCCCAGCCGTAAGGCGAAGGCATCGCCTAAAGCCTCTAAAAGTGCCTAAGAGATGGCTTGAACCTGCCCTCTCCAGACCCAGTTTTGGCAAGAGCACTGGGTTTCTGGCCAGGCATTCTCATCGAGTAGAGTGATATCCTAAGGTCATCGGAGTTTTTGGTTGCCTAAGACCAAGGTTCTGAAGCGACGTTGTTGGGTTGAGAGTAGAGGCAAGCATGGAAGTTAATAAACTTGGTTTTGTAGCCAGCATTCTCTTTGTGCTGGTGCCAACGGTTTTTCTGCTGATTTTGTACATCCAAACGTCTAGTAAGCAAACGGGTTCGTAACCTGTCGTTCAGGGCTGGTTCGCACTGGGTCGCTAGAGTCAGAGAGCCAGCCTGTGGGGGTTAGGTGTAGTCTGAAAGCGCTGGGCTAACCGGCGCTTTTTTCAGTATCTTGGCTGCCTTGCTTCAATGACGCCCGCAGCAGCGATCGCACAATTCTGTCGAACCCATGACGTACTGTTTAGGCATTTTGGTGAAGGAGGGGCTGGTGCTAGCGGCTGACTCGCGCACCAATGCCGGAGTGGACTATATCTCGTCGTACCGGAAGCTGTTTGAGTTTTCGAAGCCCGGCGATCGCACTCTTTTGCTCTGCACGTCGGGCAATTTGTCGATTACCCAGGCGGTGGTGCATCAGCTCGCCCAAGACATCAAGCGCGATTCGCAGAGCGTTCCGTCCCGGAATCGCATTCCCAATCTGCACAACCTGCCGACGCTCTACGACATAGCCCGCTACCTGGGCGACCAGATTCGCGCACTGCAAAAGGCCGACCGTCCCTGGTTGGAGCAGGACAAGATCGATTTTCAGTGCAGCTTTTTGCTGGGCGGGCAGGTGCAGGGGGAAGCGCCGCAGCTATTTTTGATCTACAGCCAGGGCAACTGTATTCAGGCCACCCCAGAGACGCCGTTTTTACAAATTGGCGAAACCAAGTACGGCAAGCCCATTTTAGACCGCACCCTGGGCTTTGACGTGCCCCTCGACGCGGTTGCCAAGTGCGCCTTGCTCTCGATTGATTCGACCATGCGATCGAACCTGTCGGTGGGGCCGCCCATCCACATGGTGATGTATCAGACCAACAGCTTTGAGGTTCGCCACCGGGCCCAGTTTCAGGCGGGCGATCCCTACTTAATTAAGATGCGCAAGCACTGGGAAGTTGCTCTGCGGGAGGCATCTTTGAGCATGCCCGATATCTCCTGGAATCAGGAGGACGCGCTCTCACCCCTGGGAATTGCCGATTTGGGAGATGCTTAGGCTCAGATTGAATGAACGACAGGTTGACTGTTCAACAGTTAAGGGGGTTCTCGGCTAGCGCGGCGGGAGTGGTTTGCCTGAGCTGAAAGCTGAGCGGCTGGTGGCGGTCGGACTGTACCGCGATCGCCGCCAAATAGCCCGCCGTAGGCTGCCACTGATACAGCCACCCTGGGTGCTGTGGCCAATCGGTAGCAACGACTGTAGCCGCTGGCGCTGAGGCCGGTTCTGTAGGGGCTAGCGTCAGCTCTAGGGTCTGCATCGAGTCGACAATGCCCATGCCCAAGGCTTTGAGGCAGGCTTCTTTGCCTGTCCAGTAGCGCAAAAAGCGGTGGTCGGCCTGGGGATGATCTAGTACCAGCACCGTCTGGGCCTCAGCCGGGGTGAGACAGCGGCGGCACAACCCCGACAGCTGCTTCACAGAGCGCAGTTGCTCCAGGTCAACTCCGATCGCCTTAATCTCTGGTGCCACACTCACGCCAACCAGCAGCCACCCGCCGCTGTGGGAGAGATTGAAGGTTGGTACAGGGCAGGCGGGCGCTACAGCATGGCGACTAGAACCGAGTTCGGGCTTGCCGCGCGGCCCGTAGTTAAAGCGTAAAACGCTGGGCGCTTGCCCGGTGTAGCGGCTGAGCAGGTGACGCAAGCAGCCCCGACTCACGACAAAGCTGCGCCGGGCAGCGGGCAGACGACGCTGCTGGAGCTGGGCCTGTTCATCAGCAGATAGGGCGTTCTGAAAGCTCTCCAATACAGGTGTTTCGACTGTATCGGTGGGGATTAGCCAGAGGTCAATGGCAGCGGAGTTGGGGATGGGTGGCGGCTCCTGACCTGACTCGGGCATGGGTTAAGGGGTGGGGCGATCGCAAGAGATAAACCTAGCGCTATTTTGCAGCAAGCTGGGCACCCTTGGCACAGCCCCCGCCGTCATCACGCTATGCCATCCAAGCCCTTTGCCGCTGCCCCAGGCGATCATGCTGCCTTTAGACCGTCTGAGCCTAGTCCTGAAGAGGCAGTACATATCTGCATTTTGGGCGGTGGGTTTGGTGGGCTGTACTGTGCATTGGCCCTACACCAGCGGTTAGGCAAAGCGTCTCGGGTGCGCATTACCCTGGTCGAGCCGCGCGATCGCTTTAACTTTACGCCGCTGCTGTACGAACTGCTCACCCGCGAGCTGGCCCCTTGGGAAATTGCCCCCGCCTACCGAGATTTGCTCAAGCACACCGCCGTTGACCTGCGCCAGGACTGGGCCGAGCACATTGACTTAGCCCGACAAACCGTTACCCTACGCCAGAGCGGCCTCCTCACCTACGACTACCTGGTGGTGGCCCTGGGCAGCCAGATGCGGCCGCCCGCTACCCCCGGTAGCCAGGCCCACACGCTGCCGTTTAATACCCTGCACGACGCCGAACAGCTGGAGCGGCGGCTGGGGGAACTCGACCACTTGCCTGAGGTGCAGGTAGTGGTGGCCGGGGCTGGCCCCAGCGGTGTCGAGCTGGCCTGCAAACTCAGCGATCGCCTGGGTCGTCGGGGGCATGTCACCGTAGTCGATCGGCGGGGCGAAATTCTGCGATCGTACCCGGCGCGTATTCAGCGAGCGGCAGCGCGGGCGCTGGCTAAACGGGGAGTGGAGGTTTATCTAGATGCCGCGATCGAAACTGTGGATGCCAACGGACTGACCTTTGGCTACGAGGGCCAAACTCGCCACTGTCAGACCGATCTAATGCTCTGGACGGTGGGTACGGTGCCGCGATCGTGGCTGGGGGAGAACAGTCTCAAGCCAACCGCCTTCGGCCAATGCCAGGTGCGGCCAACGCTACAACTGCCCGACCACGACAACGTGTTTGTGCTGGGGGATATGGCGGCCATGCCTGCCCCCGGACGGGACCGCGCCCCTACCACGGCCCAAGCCGCCTACCAGGCTGGCCCTGCGGTCGCCAAAAACCTGCTGGCCCTGATCGCCAATCGCCCCCTCAAACCTTTCATCTACAACCATCTGGGCGATATGCTCACCCTCGGCCAGGGAGAGGCCGTGGTCTGTGGCTTTGGGCTGTGCATCACCGGGCGACTGGGCGGACTATCGCGGCGCTGGGCCTACTGGCTGCGGCTGCCTACCCACACCCATCGCTGGCGGGTGCTCAAGCACTGGCTGGGGTTTAAGCGATAGCGACCCGAAACCAATGGTTTTCTATGGTTTAGACCCACGGCCTAGCCTACAAGCCGGTTATAAAACTGACAGGAAGCAGCCGTATAACAGGCTTGCGTCAATAGTTCAAGTGAACTATACTACTGGTGTTGCCAACTCTGCTGGTGAAAGCCGATGAGCGATCAAAATCCAAGCATCCTTTCCCACATTTCTGTGGGCACCAACGACTTCGATCGCGCTATAGCCTTTTACGATTGCGTGCTGCCCAGCTTGGGCTGTCAGCGCATTATGGAGCACCCGGGAGCTATTGCCTATGGCAAGGTCTATCCCGAGTTTTGGGTACAGACGCCCATTGATGGACAACTCGCCACGGTGGGCAACGGCACCCACGTCGGATTTATTGCCCCCACTAAAGAGGCTGTCCATGCCTTCTACGAGGCCGCGATCGCCGCTGGTGCCCAACCCGATGGGCCACCGGGGCCTCGGCCCGACTATGGCGAACCCTACTACGGCTGCTTTGTGCGCGACCCCGACGGCCATAAAATTGAGGCCTCCTACTGGGATACGGACCTGATTCAGGAGCTATCCGGCGATTCTGAGCACCCGTAAACTTCACTCTAGAGATTCACGCTTGCTGATAGCGTAGATCGAGCGATCGGAGCTGGCAAAATTCTGGCCAATAGTATTTTGGCCGCTGGAATGCTTTACCTTCGGGCGGCCAAGTTATAGTTAATCGCAGTTAGTGATTGAATCGACGTTATGTAGCCACAGGCTCTTTAGCCTCAAACTTGAGCTTAGCCCGCTTAAAGGGCTCAGGAATTTCTACCGGATATTTGCCCGTAAAACATGCCGAGCAGAAGCTATTGGGGTCTTGGTGGGTAGTTTCTAGCATGCCTTCCCAGCTCAGGTAGGCCAGCGAATCGACGTCAATTTGCTGGGCAATCTCCTCTAGAGATTTGGTAGCAGCAATCAGCTGATCCTGGTTGTCGGTGTCGATGCCGTAGAAGCAGGGATGGGTGACCGGCGGCGACGAAATTCGCATGTGCACTTCAGTTGCGCCCGCATCGCGCAGCGCCTGCACAATCTTGCGGCTGGTGGTGCCTCGCACAATAGAGTCATCCACAATCAGCACCCGCTTGCCCTCCAGCACATCCTTGAGCGGGTTGAGCTTCATGCGAATGCCCACCTCTCGCATCGACTGGGTGGGTTGAATAAACGTGCGCCCCACGTAGCGATTTTTGATTAGCCCCTCGGCGTAGGGGATTTTGGACTGCTGCGAAAAGCCGATCGCGGCAGGCACCCCTGAATCGGGCACCGCCATAATCAAATCAACATCGGCGGGGGCCTCCTTAGCCAGCTGATGGCCCAGGCGACGGCGGTAGCTGTAGAGGCTTTCACCGTTGACAATGCTGTCGGGCCGAGAAAAGTAGATCATTTCAAACACGCAAAGTTTGCGCTGGGTGGCCTCAGCCCACTGGCGAGAGATCAACCCTTCGGGAGTAATCCATACCAGTTCGCCCGGTTCAATATCGCGCACGTAGGTGGCCCCAATGATGTCGAGGGCGCAGGTTTCTGAGGCCAGAACGTAGTGAGCCGGCTGACCTACCTCGGGAATGTCGTGGCCCAGCACACCCAGCACCAGGGGACGAATGCCCTGCTGATCGCGGGCACCAATGATACCGTTGGGCGTGCCAATGACCAGGCTAAAGGCCCCATAGCAGCGGTTAAAGGCGGTTTCTGCAGCTTTTACCCAGTCGGCTCCGTCATTGACCGCCTCGGCCAGGGCAAACGCAATCATCTCTGAGTCGGTGGTAGTGACCAGGTCGTGGTTGCGATCGATCAGTTCTTCGCGCAGGTCGGCGGCGTTGACCAGGTTGCCGTTGTGGGCCAATGCTAAATTGCCCAGGCGGGTGGGCACCACGGCGGGCTGTGCATTGCACACTTGGCTAGACCCGGTGGTGGAGTAACGGGTATGCCCCACCGCAATGTGACCGGTCAAGTCTTTGAGAATGTGGTCGTCAAACACCTGCGACACCAGACCCATGTGCTTGTAGCAGTGGCTACCCGAGGCGTCAAAGGTGGCAATACCGGCTGACTCTTGCCCCCGGTGCTGAAGGGCAAACAGACCAAAGTAGGCCAGCCGAGCCACTTCTTCGTCGGGGGCGTAGAGGCCAAAGATACCGCAGGCTTCTTCGGGCTTGTCAGGACGATCCTGATAGGACTCAGAGACCTGGCGGGATTCAAAAGACTCGTCGAGGAAAGAGTTAGAAGGGAACGTCATGGGTGGTGCAGGATGGCTTTAGGAACGCAATGGCAAAGGAGCAGAACGTCTCAACACATTTGGCTGCCGCATTTTGCCTTCAATGCGAGCCCAGCTACATCATAGGGTGAGGGCTTTCGGAGTGGTATTAGAAACTACCGAACTTCCCCAACCTTTTTAATAGTTCCTTAACATATGACCGATCATAGCACTGCGGTTTCCCCTCAGGGGGGATAGTGAGCGGCAAGATTTCAGCGGACAAAGCCGCTGAAATAGGGACAGTCCCAGAACATTGGGCTGTCCCGCACAGTGGGCAATGCCCACTATATACTGACCCGCTGAAGGGGCCACTCAGGTTAAGCTACGTCCTCAGCTCCGGCTAGCCGCTGCTCAATGGCGGTGCCCCAGGTCTGAGCCAGGGCACCTACGGCGTCGGTAATGAGGGTTTGGTTGTCTTGAGTCGCCACGGTTAAGGTATCCCCCTGCACTGTACCGAGCCGCTGCCAGCAGCCAGTCAGGCGATCGCCCAAATAGGTCTCCCAATCGGCCTGGTGGTTAGGGCCAATCGACACCACAATTCTGGCTCCGCCTTCGCCAAACAGCAGCCGGTCCCACCGCTGGTCGAGCTGATCTGACGCTACGGCAAGCTGAACTAATGCCCCCCGCTGTCCGCCCATGCAGGACTCTGCCAGGGCTACCGCCAGCCCGCCCTCAGCGCAGTCGTGGGCCTGCCGCACCCAGCCCTGGGCAATGCCGTGACGACAGGCGGCCTGCACCCGTTTCTCCAGGGCCATATCCACCACAGGAGGGTGCCCGGTGGCAAGCCCCTGAGTCGCCGCCAGGTACTCGGAACCGCCCAGGGTGACCAGGGGCTTGCCGTCAACCGCTGCCGTTCCCGTCTGCTCCACGGGAATTCCTAGCAGATAGATGATATCGCCCGACCGCTGCCAGCCCTGACCACAGGTGAGGCTGAGGTCATCGATCAGGCCGACCATGCCAACCACGGGGGTGGGGTAGATTGGCTGAGGGTTACCCTGACTGTCTACCGTCTCGTTGTAGAGCGAGACGTTGCCGCCGGTCACGGGGGTCTCAAACTCGCGGCAGGCATCGGCTAACCCCCGGCAGGCTTCGGCCAGCTGCCAGTAGCCTACGGGCTTTTCGGGACTGCCGAAGTTGAGGTTATCGGTCACCGCCAAAGGCAGCGCGCCTACGCAGCTCAGGTTACGGGCCGCTTCGGCGACGGCGGCTTTGGCCCCTTCGTAGGGGTTGAGGTATACGTAGCGGGCGTTACAGTCTACGGTGGCGGCTAAACCACGGGTTACAGCCCCCGGCTGATACTGTGGCACAGGTTCTAACGGTCGCAGGCGAATAACGGCAGCATCGCCCTGGCCAGGACACTGCACGGTGTTATTTTGCACCTGGTGGTCGTACTGGTGGTAGACCCACTGCTTAGATGCGATCGTGGGCTGGCCCAGAAGTTGGTGCAGAACCTCCGTCCAGGAGGTGTGTCCTGATTCGGAGAGCGCAATCCCTGATGCAGAGCAGGCAGGCAAGCTATCTTCGCTCCAGGCCCAGGCTTTTTGGGCGTAGTCGGGCGGCTCGCTCAGCCGATCGCGGTGGTAGATAGGGGTATTTTCGGCCAGGGCCAGGGCTGGAATTTCGGCCGCAATGTCGCCTTTAAATAAAATCCGCACGATCGCATCTTCGATCACCCGACCAGCCACTACCGCGTGGAGGCCCCAGCGCTCAAAAATTTCGATTACCTCGGCTTCACGCCCGGCAGCCACCACAAACAGCATCCGCTCCTGGGATTCTGACAGCAGGTACTCGTAGGGCACCATACCCGTTTCGCGCACCGGAATCAGGTCTAGATCGAGCTCGATGCCGACCCCGCCTTTAGCCGCCATTTCAGCCGTAGAGCAGGTGAGCCCAGCAGCCCCCATGTCCTGAGCGGCAACGATCGCCCCGGTCTTGAAGGCTTCCAGACAGGCTTCTACCAGCGATTTTTCCAAAAACGGGTCACCCACCTGAACGGCGGGGCGATCGGCCTCAGATTCGTCGGTGAGTTCGGCGCTGGCAAAGCTGGCCCCGCCCATACCGTCGCGGCCAGTGGTAGAGCCAACGTAGACCACGGGGTTGCCCAGGCCCGCCGCGCCAGATTTGACGATGTCATCGGTTTCCATAATCCCGATCGCCATCGCGTTGACCAGTGGATTGCCGTTGTAGGCGGCATCAAAGTAAACCTCGCCACCGACTGTAGGCACGCCAAAGCAGTTGCCGTAGTGGGCAATGCCCGACACCACTCCCTGGCACAGGCGGCGGGTGCGGCTATCGGCCAGATCGCCAAACCGCAGGGAGTTGAGCACCGCGATCGGCCGCGCACCCATGGTAAAAATATCGCGCAGAATGCCGCCGACGCCGGTAGCGGCCCCCTGAAACGGCTCTACCGCCGAGGGGTGATTGTGCGACTCAATTTTGAAGGCCACCCGCAGCCCATCGCCGGCATCGATCACGCCGGCGTTTTCCCCTGGCCCCACCAGCACTCGCGGCCCCTCAGTGGGAAACTGCTTGAGCAAGGGCCGCGAGTTTTTGTAGCAGCAGTGCTCTGACCACATCACCCCAAACATGCCCAGCTCGGCCCGGTTGGGGTGGCGACCCAACCGACGCACAATATCGTCGTACTCCTCGGGCTTGATGCCTTCGGAGGCAATCTCAGCGGGGCTAAAGGGAGCAGTAGAAAAGGCCGTCATACTCGCGCCAGAAACATTGCCTACCGATCTTAGCCCTAAGTCGGCGCTCAGGGCGGTCGAACCTGATGCCTGAGAGGCACGACTATCGGCCTAAACCCGTGAGCTGCCTAATCTCTGCATCACCACCGTCTAGACCGACCGAATCGAAAAAGATGGCCTACGCCCCTTCCAGACTTGACTGCCACTAGACAGGGTGCAGACGGCAGCCCCCGCAGTCGATCGCCTCAATTAGCCGCCTTTTCTCACCCCAAGACAGCGGCGTTGGGCTGGTAAATTCGACTGAATCGCTTGAATCGCTAACTGCTCGACCCGAATGACTACGGTATGGGGGGCAGTAAACTACAAAACCTCGGCCAAAAACTGGTCAAGGTCGTCAAAGGTGCCCGCCCACATCGTCATAGGGGCTTCGTAGCCTTTCATCTCTAGGGTAAAACGCTTGAAGAATGAGTCACTCAACCCGTTTTTTTGGGAGTCAGCGGTGGAGCGGCCAACTTTTTGCAGATAGTTATAGGTGGTTTCACCCATAGCAATATCAAGTCCCAGCTGCTTGGTGGAGGTCTCCAGGCGAAAGGCGGCGTTAACGGTATCGCCTAGGGCCGTGTAGTCGGGGCGATCGCTGCTGCCGGTGTTGCCCACCATGGCGTAGCCAGTGTTGATGCCAGCCCCAATTCTGAGCGGAAAGGGCAGGGGAAACTGCTGGTGGAGCTGCCCCGTCATGGCAGCCAGGGTGCTAACGGCCTGCAAAATTTGCACCATGCTGGCGTCATCGGTTCCATCGGCACCATGGATCCATACCGCCATTACGGCATCGCCAATATATTTGTCGACCCAGCTACCGTACTGGCCAATAATTTCTCCCGCTCGACGAAACCAGGTGCCGATGGCCTCAGAGTGAATTTTTTCGTCGATCTGGCGAGTCATGACGGTGAAGTCGCGAATATCGACCACCACCACCGAGATGAGCTGCCGCACGTGGAGCATGGCCGTAGCGGTACTATCGTTGCTGAAAGCACCGCCCAGGGTAACATCAGCTGCCAGAGACGTATCGACGGGTGAGTAAAACCGCAGCTCGGTCTGGCCAAAGGTCAGCAAATCGCCGTCGTGCAGAATAACGGGAACGCTGACCCGTCGCCCGTTTACGAAAGTGCCGTTGCGGCTGCCCAGATCAATTAAATAAAATTTACCGTTATCGGTGCCCTGAAACATGGCGTGATTGCGAGAAATCCACCGATCGGGCAGCACAAAATTGTTATCGTCGCCGCGGCCAACAGTCCAATAGCTGCCGCCTACCAAAGACAGCTGGCGATCGCCAGAGCCGGTTTTAAGCGCAAGGTAGGGGCCAGAAGTAGTAGTCACGTCGGTATGATAAGGGCACAGCCTGAGATCGATTGGGCGCGATCGCTCAAAATCCTGACAGCGATCGCCGCAGACAACCCCAAAATATCCCTGAGTTGCCCCTATTATGCCAGAGATGCAAACCCTATCACGCTGCTAAGCCAGAGCCGCTGTCAGAAAAAACAAACCATCCACAATCAGGGTGCTGAACACGGCTCCACCAAAGGCCCACCAGGCTAGCTGTCGGGAGGTGGTTAGCGCGATCGCCGTCGCCACCAGCAAAAACACCACCAGCACCACGGCCCGACAGGCCGCCACCTCAGTATCTAGCGTAGCGCTGGCCGCCCGCAGCACTAGAGGGGCTAAATCGGGGCTTGTCAGCATCAGCTGCCGCCAGCTGGGAAACAAATGCATCCAGTTGATGTAGAGGTCAGTAACGGCAGTACCCAGCAGCGAACCCAGGAAAAAGTAGCTGCCCACCCGTCCCCAACCCTGGCGCAGACAGACGAGCGCGATCGGCAGACCCAGGGCCTCAACTGGCAGGTGAGCTACCGGCTCCCAGCGAAACCAACCCCAGTACAGCGAACCCGTCAGCCAAATCCAGCCAAATCCAACAATCAAGTCACCCCAAAAATGCCACCTAGTGCGCTGCATCAACCATGTCCCCAGCCACAGCCAAAAGGGCGTCATGGCCAGGCTAACCCAAGGAAAGTAGCGAACCAGGGGAGCCTGCACAAAAACAGGCAGAATGACTAGGGCTAGAGCCGCCCCAAACACCTGGAGCTGCATCGTAGAGCGCGCCACCCAGTTGCGCGCCTGGGCCAACCACGGCAGCGCTGCTTTAACTGATCCGGAACTATAGGAAAGGCTCAATGGGATTCTGAGTGTTTGGTTAATCATTGTTAACATAACATGCCCCAGGGGGGCATTGCTCGGCCCTGGGGTAGATTAGCCAACTATTAAGGTTGTCTTCAGGTTCACAGTTCGCTGTGGTGCAGGTTAAGCCTGTAAAAAGAAGCGCAACGACAGAGTAGACAACCACTTCGACCCCGTACAATACGCAACAGTGACTTTATGGTTGCGTTTAACCAGGCTGCTAACCGAGTTACCTTAGTGTACTTATTTTAAGAAAAAGCTCAAAGGTGCGCTCAAGCGGTTTGGCCGTGCATTTTGCTGCTTACAACTTTGCGCTAGACAATTCAGTAACGAGTCCAGTACATACAGCTCTGGCTCGCCAATGGGGCAACGGCACATCATCATCTATGACTATGATTGCGTACTATGACTAATCCATTATTCGAGTTGCCTCCTCTGATGGGCCTGGCGGTTCAGCTAGCTCAAGCAAATGACGCGATTGCTAACCCCACCGCCATCCCTATAGTGCAGGACCTGAACCTGTTTCAAGCCATTGTGATCGGTATTGTGCAGGGGTTGACTGAGTTTTTGCCGATTAGCAGCACGGCCCACGTCAAAATGGTGCCCGTGGTGCTGGGGTGGGGCGATCCGGGGGTCGCCTTTACGGCTGTCATCCAGCTGGGCAGCATTGCAGCGATTCTCTACTATTTTTGGGATGATCTGCGCCAGGTGACCGTCGGCACGGTCAAGGCCACCTTCAGCAAGCAGTTTGATTCCTTAGAATTTCGCCTAGGGCTGGGCATTTTGCTGGGCACGCTCCCCATCGTGGTGGGCGGTTTGCTGATCAAGGCATTTATTCCCGACTTTGATAACTCGCCGCTGCGTAACAGCTCAACGATCGCGGTGGTATCGATTCTGATGGCGCTGGTGCTGGCAGCCTCTGAAGTCGCTGGTAACCGGAAGCGCACCTTTGAAATGCTCACTCTGCGTGACGGCATTACGATGGGCTTTGCCCAGGCCCTGGCGTTGATTCCGGGCGTATCGCGATCGGGTTCAACCCTAACGGCAGGCCTGTTTATCGGGTTGGAGCGCGCTACAGCGGCCCGGTTTTCGTTTTTGCTGGGGGTGCCTGCGATTACCCTGGCTGGGCTAGTGGAACTTGGGGGGTTGTTAGAAACGGGGTTTGACTCTAATGGCCTAGTGCCGCTGTTGGGTGGAACTATAGCGGCGGTGGTCTCGTCTTATCTGGCTATTTTTTGGCTGCTGAAGTTTCTCAAGCAGCACAGCACCTGGATCTTTGTGTGGTACCGCCTGGCCTTTGGGGCCGCTATTTTACTGGCCTTGGCGACTGGAAAAATGCAAAACATCTAAGATAGGGGAGCACATTTTGCTCGTCTGAGGCCCAACTCGCTATGGCTGCTTTGGCCATCCGCCCTGCCTGCATTACCCGCGTACTGCCTGGCTCTATTGCCGAAGAAATTGGTTTTGAGCCAGGTGATTCTCTAGTAGCCATCAACGGCCAGAAACCGCGCGATTTAATCGACTACCGCTTTCTCTGCGCCGACGAGGATTTGGCCTTAGAGGTGCTGGATCAGCGCGGCAAAACTCACCACATCGACATCGAAAAGGATATCGACGACGACCTGGGACTGGAGTTCGAAACGGCTCTCTTCGACGGGCTGATGCAGTGCAACAATGCCTGCCCCTTTTGCTTCATCGATCAGCAGCCCCCCGGCAAGCGAGGCACCCTTTACCTCAAAGACGACGACTACCGGCTCAGCTTTCTCTACGGCAGCTACCTGACCCTCACCAACCTGCTGCCCCAGGAGTGGGAGCGCATCGCCCAGCTGCGGCTGTCGCCCCTGTACGTATCGGTGCACGCGACGGAGCCAGAGGTGCGATCGCGCCTGTTAAAAAACGCTAGAGCAGGGCAAATTCTTGATCAGCTAGCCTGGTTTCAGCAGCAGCGGCTGCAAATTCATGCCCAGGTGGTGGTCTGCCCCGGCATCAATGATGGCGACCACCTGGAGACCACGCTGCGGGATCTGGCTCGTTTTCACCGTGGGGAAACTCCAGCGGTGGCCTCAGCGGCGGTAGTACCTGTGGGCCTGACCCGGTTTCGACCCCAGGATGACGAGCTCACCCCAGTCACCCAGGCCCAGGCTCGGCAGGTCATTGCCCAGGTCCAGGCGCTTCAAAACGAGCTGCGGCAGCAGTTCGGCACCAATTTTGTCTGGCTGGCCGACGAGTGGTTCCTAATCGCCAAACAGGAGGTGCCCGCCGAGAGCCACTACGAAGACTATCCCCAGCTGGGCAACGGCGTGGGGTCGATTCGTCAGTTTCTCAAAGCCTTTGAGCAGTCGGCGGAAGATTACCTGCCTGAAGCTGTGAGCCCACCCCGCACCCTTACCTGGGTGGTGGGCAATGCGGTCGAGCACGCCTTTGAGCCAATTGTCGATCGCCTCAACCAGGTGAAGGGCTTAACCGTACACTTAGCCGCCCTGGCCAGCGACTACTGGGGCCGCGACATGACCGTTACGGGGTTGCTCACTGGCCACGATCTACTGCTGGGGCTGCGGCATCGCAACCTCGGCGACGCCCTGCTGTTGCCTACGGTCATGCTCAAACCCAGTGACTCTGGCGACCCTCAAGACACGCTGTTTCTGGACGACATGAGCGTAGCTACAGTCAGCCAGCAGCTCAACTGTTCGGTGCTGCCTGTCGATGACACCGACGCCCTGGTCAAGGCCTGCGGCGGCGAGTTACCCGCCCACCAGCTTGCCGCCCTGCAACCCGCTGCCGGATATTGGACGCCGTCCTGATTGTACTAAACCGTTTAGTTTGCTAAGCTATGGTCGGGAAAATTTTGTGGCTAATCCTCTGGTGCAACGGAGTCAGTTGGGCTCTGTCTAAGGGTGCAGATTGCCGGGGGGTTGGCTAAAGTAATCCCTGATGCCGATATGCTAAAAAGCTGAGGCAGAAAATTGCATTTTCCCGGTTGGTGATTCATTTTCGCTGCTGATAGCCCATGGTGCCTATGCTTTACTCTTATCGACGCTGCCTGATACCCCTAAGCTTAGGCATTACTTTATCTGGCTGGTCTGCTGCGGGGCTAGCCGCCCCCGATGCTGGGGCCGAGGTTGACAATGCGGTCGGGGCGGCGATCGCCCAGGTCGAGGCAGAGGCTCCAGCCAACCCAGAGCCCCTCATGCCTGATGAGGCTACACCCGCTAGCCCAGCGGGTGAGGGGCTAGAACCAGGTGAGGAGGCCGTGCCCCTCTCGACCGACGGCGACGAAGAGGAATTGCCCGCTTCGAGTCAGTCAGGCCTGCCGCTGCCGCAGTCCGATCGACCGACCGACGAGGGGTTTGATGTACCGCCTGAATACTTAACCCCTGAGGCCAATCCGCTGCTGGTGCCGACGCGCCCCGAAGAGGTCGAAATTGTGGGCACCCAGCCCCTGTCGCTTGAAACCGCCATCGAGCTGGCCTACCGCAACAGCGAGGAGCTGCGCATTGCCCTGCTGCAGCTAGAGCGTAGCCAGGCCGGGCTGCGCGCCGAGCGGGCCTCGCTGTACCCAACCGTCGATCTCACCGGCAGTCTGCAAACCACAAACCAGTCTTCCTCAGGGGGGAGCCAGTTTGGCAGCGGCGGCGATGTCACCAGTACTACTGCATCGAGCACCCTCAGAACCGACTATGACCTGGGCCTGTCGGGGGAGCGATCGGCCCGAATTTCAGCGGCAGAGCGGCAGGTGCGGCTGTCTGAACTCCAGCTGGAGCAAACCCGCGAGGATCTGCGGCTCAACACCATCACCGACTACTACGCCGTGCAGGAGGCGATCGAGCAGATTCGCATCAACCAGGCCTTTTTGGATGAGGCCGAGCGCAACCTGCGCGACAGCCAGCTGCGCGAAGAGGTCGGGGTCGGCACCCGCTTCGACGTGCTGCGCGCCGAGGTGCAGGTTGCCAATGCCCGTCAAACCCTGACCCAGGCCGCCAGCCAGCGAGAAATTGCCCAACGGCAGCTGTCCCGACGGCTCAATGTGCCTCCGTCGATCGAGCTGACCTCGCTGGCGGTCAACATAGCGGGCGCTTGGCCGCTTTCTCTAGAAGAAAGCATTGTGCTGGCCTATCAAAATCGGGCTGAACTAGAGCAGTTTTTGGTTGAGCGGGAGTTTAACGATGCCCAGCGGCGGATTAGTCTGTCCGCTGTGCGACCCAGTCTGGGTGTGTTTGGCCAGTATGGTCTCCAAAGCTTACTTAGTTCTTCCACAGGGGCATCTTCCAGCCTGGGGGATGGGTTTTCGCTGGGGGCACAGCTGAGCTGGCGGCTCTTTGATGCCGGTGCCGCCAGAGCCAGGGCAACCCAAAACGAACTCGACATTCAAACCGACGAGTTCGAGTTTGAAAGCGCCCGCAACGATATTCGCGTTCAGGTAGAAGAAGCCTACTACACGCTGGTGGCCAACCAGGCCAATATTGACACGGCCTCTGTGGCCGTTAACCAGGCCGAGGAGGCGCTGGAGCTGGCTACCCTACGCTTTAACGCCGGGGTAGGTACCCAGCTCGATGTGCTCACCGCCACCCGCGAACTAGCCGAGGCCGAGGGCAACCTGGTGACCGCCGTGCTCGACTACAACCGCGCCCTGGCTCGTCTAGAGCGGGCGGTCAGCAACCTAGGCTCTCCTCCTGAAATCTCCGATACTGAGCTTTAGGGGAAAACCTTGGTAACGGCCTATGACTGCTCTTTATATTGAGGCTGGTCACCTGCAGGCGATCGCCCAGGCGCTTGCCGCTTGTTACCCCCGCGAGGGCTGCGGCCTGCTGCTGGGGCGGCGGATGTTTGCCGCTGGGGGTACTGAGGAAATGGGTCGAACGGTGACCGGCATCGTGCCTGTAGCTAACGCCTGGGAGCCCTCACTGCTGGACTACACCGATGCTGAGGGCGGGGGGCAGGGCCAGAGTCAGCGCGATCGCTACTGGATTGACCCCGCTGACCTGCTGGCGGTGCAGCGGCAGGCGCGCGAGCAGGGGCTGGAGATTATTGGCATCTACCATTCGCACCCCGACCATGCGGCAGTGCCTTCGGAGTGCGATCGCGTTCTAGCCTGGCCGGTCTATTCCTACGTCATTGTGTCGGTGGTGCAGGGCGAGGCCATCGATTTCAAGAGCTGGCGGCTCGACGACCAAAACCAGTTCCAGCCCGAGCCTGTAAAAATGATCGAATCATCTACCAACAAAGCCCCGTTCTTGTCCTAAGCTGAAAAGATGTCAAAAACGGTCGTGCCCCAGGCCGTTTTTTGTTTTTACCGCCACAGTTTCTCTCGCGAGGCCATGCTCAACCCTAATCTGGACGACATTCAGCTCACCAAAGAGGAGTACGAGCGCTACTCCCGCCACATTATTTTGCCGGAAGTAGGCCTAGACGGGCAGAAAAAGCTCAAGGCTGCCAGCGTGCTCTGCGTAGGCACCGGGGGCCTGGGTTCACCCCTGCTGCTGTATCTGGCCGCCGCTGGCATTGGCCGCATCGGCATTGTTGACTTTGATGTCGTTGACCAGTCAAACCTGCACCGCCAGGTAATCCACAGCGAGTCGTGGGTGGGCAAGCCCAAGATTGAGTCGGCCAAAAGCCGCATTCTCGAAATCAACCCCCACTGCCAGGTCGACCTCTACGAAACCCGGCTCAGCGCTGAGAACGCCCTGGATATTTTTGAACCCTACGATGTTGTAGTGGACGGCACTGATAACTTCCCCACCCGCTACCTGGTCAACGACGCCTGCGTACTGCTGGGTAAGCCCAACGTCTACGGCTCGATTTTCCGCTTTGAGGGGCAGGCGACGGTTTTCAACTACCAGGAAGGCCCCAACTACCGCGATCTCTACCCGGAACCGCCGCCGCCGGGGCTGGTGCCCTCCTGCGCCGAGGGCGGCGTGCTGGGCGTGCTGCCCGGCATTATCGGCGTTATTCAGGCCAATGAGACCATCAAAGTGATTTTAGGCACGGGCAATACCCTCAGCGGTCGCCTGCTGCTCTACAATGCCCTGGAGATGACCTTTAGAGAGCTGAAGCTGCGCCCCAACCCGGTGCGCCCCGTGATCGAAAAGCTCATCGACTACGACGAATTCTGTGGTATTCCCCAGGCGCGTATGGAAGAAGAACAAGAGAAAGCTGGCCTCGCTGAGATGAGCGTAACCGAACTCAAGCAGGTGCTCGACGGTGGTGACGACAACGTGCTGCTGCTCGACGTGCGCAACCCCAATGAGTACGAGATCGCCCGCATTCCGGGCTCGGTGCTGGTGCCGCTGCCCGACATCGAAAACGGCGATGGCGTCGATAAGGTAAAGTCGCTGCTCAACGGCCATCGGTTGATTGTGCACTGCAAGATGGGCGGGCGATCGGCTAAGGCCCTGGGCATTCTCAAGCAGCACGGCATTGAGGGCACCAACGTCAAAGGCGGCATCACGGCCTGGAGCAAAGAGGTAGATTCCTCCGTGCCTGAGTATTAAATCGTAGGGTGGGCATTGCCCACAATCGATTCCGGTCAGGATAATCTGACACCCGCAAACCCTAAATGCCCCGGTGGAAACCTCTCCATCGGGGCGTTCTGTTTATCAGGGGCGTTCAACCCTGCCGATCCGCTGAGCTAAAGACACCACGCATGATTCCGTGGCTCAATTTTCTATCCCTCATTCCGGCCACGACGCTCTGCTGGGCGAGTACCGCAACACACTGGTGTAACTAACTTGACTGTTCGCCTTTGATCAAGACGCAAGTGCTTCGTTGAGCCCGACAGTTGTTATCATCGAGCACGGGTTTCTTGAGAGGTGGGGCAATGGTGATTGGGTTTAAGCGTGGGCTTGGCTGGGCGATCGCAACTCTGGCCTTTACCGCCCAGCCGGGTTGGGCACTGCCGGGTCAGACGGTAAACCTCGCCGAGACGTGGATCCGCAACAATCCTACCCTCGAGCCTGGCCCCAACGAGCGTTTAACAATCAACCGCCTGGTGTCCCCTGGGCAGCGGTTCACCTTTCAGGCGTCGGTGTTTCCAGTCAGTGGTGTGGTGCCCAACCCCGATCGCCGCCAGATTCGCACCGAGCGCTTTAGTCTGGTCGACTACGCTAACCCCATTGACAGCGATCGCCTGGATGAATCGCTGCGGGCCATCTACGGTCAGGAGATTTTCAACGACTACCGTCAGGCCGAAATACTGCTGCGCTACCCGGAGCGGGGCCGCCGACCGGCACCAACCGATAACCCCAGCCTGTTTTTGCGGGGCGAAGTGCGCGAGGGGGAACGGTTTGCCTACTGGCAAGAGATTGCCTACGATCGCGCTGGAAATGCCTACCTGGGTCGTATGGCCGTATTTCTCAAAGCAGACCTACCGGCTTTACAGGCCCAGCTAGATCTTTGAAAGCGGCGAAACTGAAACTAGGTGTGGAGGCAGGTCGTTGCCAGGGGCAGCACCGCCGCTACTAGCCAGGCCAAGCGACTCAGTCCTGAAGTTTGGGTTTCAAACTCAGGGGCTGGGGCAAGCAGCGCATCGACCCGTTGTTCCAAGCGGCTGACTGACAGCGGTTCATTGAACCCCACACAGGCGTCCAGATCAGCCTCTAACTCTGGAGGCTGCATAGCCAGAGTCATCTGACGGGCCAGTTTCACTAACAACTCTGCCAGCAGGAGGCGATCGCTGCTGTTTGCGGCCTGCTGGTCGGCCCGAATTTCTCGCAGCAGCAGCAGGTCTTCCCACAGGGCCGTGGTGTTGGGTAGCCAGAAGGCAAAGCGCCGGAGCAGGCCCAGCCAGAAAAACCAGAACGGATCGTGATAGTCGGCGTGGGCCTGTTCGTGGGCCAGCACCGCCCGCTGCTCAGAGGGAGTGAGCTGGTCGAGCCAGCCCTGGCTGACCAGCAGCGACGATCGCCACAGCCCTACCTGGGCGGCTATAGGTACATCCGTAGGCACGCAGCGAGCCACCTCTCCCTGCGGCAGGGTGATGGTGGGGTACTGTCGCAGCCGCCAGTGCATCCAGAAGGCGCGGCCCAGCGAGTAAACCAGCACGCCGCCAAACCAGAACAGCACTCCCAGGCTGACCCAGCACCCCACTGGGCTAACCGACCAGCCCATCATGGTGCCGTGGTGCCCCATGGCAAGCACCGCCCCAGCGACCAGCACAATGGTCAGAGGCGGCAGGCAAAAGCGGCCCAGGGCAGATTCCCAGCGGACCTGCCAGGAGCGATAGGGCGATTGGCTCTGGCTACCGCGCCACTGCCACCGCCAGACCACCGCCAGCAAAATCGTGAGCAAAACCAGGCTGCTGTGCATTAGGCGTCCTCCTGCCGGTTGTTGCGCAGGGCGCGCAGACGTTCGGCGATCGCATCGAGCTGATCTAGCTCAGCGGTATCCAGACTGTCGGCAAAGGCGGCCACAATGTCGGGGCTGCCGATGGCCAAAAAGTTTTGCAGCTGCTGGTGAGCAGTAAGCAATTTGGCCTCCCGCTGAGAGACCGTAGGCTGCCACTGATACACCCGCCGCCGCAGGCCAGATTTTTCGTGGGTAACCCGCCGCAGCCACCCTTTTTTGGCTAGACGCTGAAGCACCGTCGTCACCGAAGCTTGCGCCAGGTCGCGATCGGGGTCGGCCAGAATGTGGTCGTGAATTTCCTTCACCGTGGCTCCGCCTTTAGCCCAGATGATGGCGAGAATTTCGGCCTCTAATGGGCCGAGAGAGAGCTGGTGCGGTCGATGGCGGGGAAGGGGAGACATCGATAGAGGCGGGACGAGAGTACGTTTTAGTTTAGGGGATGGGCAGGAATGCTGCCTAGACGATGGATTAGTGTTTCGTAATAGTTGACGAGCTGTCTTTTGATTGAAATGGCGTTTCCCCAGACAATTCTCAAAACAGGATTTTGGTGAGTAAACGGCAATGAAAAAAATTGCTTTGGCATTGGCAGCGGTGCTGAGTGCCTTTGCGCTCTGGATGCCCCCCACCCAGGCGGTTGATTTGGGGCAAGGCGAACAGATCTTTGGCAATAACTGTGCCGCTTGCCATATCGGTGGCGGCAACGTGGTAAATGGAGCCAAAACCCTAAAGCAGACCGATTTAGAAAAGTACGATATGGCCTCTATCGAGGCGATCGCAACCCAGGTGACTAACGGTAAAAACGCCATGCCCGCCTTCAAAGGGCGGCTGAGCAATGACGATATTGCCGATGTCGCGGCCTATGTGCTCAGTCAGGCTGAGCAGGGTTGGTAGGTTCAAGTTTCTTTCTCCAGTTCCTTTTGCCCTGCTTGTGCGTTGTAACTCTGCAAGCGGGGCTTTTATCGTCAGAGGTGGCTATGCATGGTTCTCGATTGATAGCAATTTGTTTAGGGCTGCTGCTTTCCCTGGGCTGGCCCAGTTTAGCTCAGGCCAAACCACTACCCGCTACGCCGAGCGCATCTGGCGATCGCTGTTTAATGGCCGTCCAAAAGGAGCGCTATAGCGACGCGATCGCCGCCTGCACCCAGGCGATCGATCGCGCTATCGATCCCCAGGCAGAAGCCGCTGACTACCGCCTCAGCCGGGGGCTGGCGTTCTACCGCAGCGGTCATTTTGCCGAGGCGATCGCCGACAACACCGAGGTTTTAGCCACCCACCCCAACGACTACCGGGCCTACTACAACCGGGGGCTAGTTCAGATTGCCCTGCACAGCTTTGCAGATGCGATCGCCGATTTTGACCAGGCAGTGGTGCTGGCCTCAGATTCAACGTCCTTGGCCAACATCTACGACGATCGCGGTCTGGCCAAGCTCATGGCCGCCCAGCCCCAGGCCGCTCTGCGCGACTTCGATCGGGCCCTGGCGATCGATAGCAGCGATACCAGGGCGCTGTTTAACCACGGCTGCGCCTGTCATCAGCTGGGTCGCCTCGGTGATGCCCTGGCCGACCTCAACCGGGTGCTGGCGCTAGAGCCAAACCACGCCCGCACCTACCTGAAACGGGGGGTGCTGCGGTATGGCTTAGGCGATCGCGCTGGCAGCCTAGCCGATCTTTACCAGGCCGCAGACTGTGCTCAAGCCCAGGGGCAACCCCACCTGCACCACTACATTCTCACCCTGCTCAATGAGTGGCAAACCCCCAGCACATCGCTGGGCTAGAGGGCTGAACCCAACAATTTCACTTTTATCGATTGAAGTACAAACGGATAGACCGATGCTATTTCATTCCACTACCAAAACGCTGCTCAAACCGACTCTGGCCCTGCTGACCCTGGCTCTGGCCCTCAGCGGTGGCCCTCTTGTCTCCCGGGCCGATATGGGGCATGGCCACACCTCCAATCCGGGTATGAGCGACAGCCATCACAGCACGCTCGAAATTCCAGCAGGGCAGCCCGTGCCAACGATTAATTTGGTCGCTTACCCCGACCCAGTGCAGGGCTGGAACCTGGAAATTCAGACCACCAACTTTAGCTTTGCCCCCGAGCAGGTCAACCAGGCCAATAGCCCAGGCGCAGGCCACGGCCATATCTACATCAATGGCGAAAAAGTGTCGCGCATTTACGGCCCCTGGCTGCATCTGCCTCAGTTGCCCAGCGGACGCAACGAAATTACCGTAGGTCTCAACACCAATAGCCACCAGGCCCTAACCCACAACGGCCAGAAAATCGAATCGACCGTCGTTGTCGATGTTCCCTAGTTCTCCATCTGCCCAACTACCTGCTCCAGCACCCAGGTCTTGAGCAAACTATTCACCTGGTCGGGCACCTCGTCGTGGGGGCAGTGGCCCGCCTGCAGATAGTGCTCCGTCAGCGAGGGATAGTGCTCGCGAAACTGGGCTCCCTTCTGGCGACAGTTCATCCAGGGGTCGCCTTCGCCCCAGAGCATCAGCAGGGGGCGGGTGAGCTTTTGCAGCAGCACGTCCACCTTTTCACCCTGGCGAGATTTAAACACCGAGGCAAATACCTTGGGGGCACCGGGGTCGAGGGCGGGGCGGCGGATGTCTTCGACCAGCTGGTCAGTGATCGCCGACTGGTCGAGGTAGACCTGCTTGAGGGTGCGGCGAATGGTGGCGGGCTGACGCACGTACTGAAACAGCAGCCAGCTCGGCAGCGGCTGTAGCATGATCGACTGAATCGCCTTGGCGATCGGGTTGGGCGGCGACGGCGGCGTTTGGGCCGGGGTAGAAAACGGCCCGGCGCTGTTGAGCAGCACCAGCCCAGCGGCTGACTCAGGATGGTTGGCAGCCACGCACAGCGACGCGTACCCGCCGAGGGAATTGCCCGCCAGCACCACCGGACGCCCAATCACCTCAGTAATGAACTCGTGCAGCTGGGCCTGCCACAGGTCGCCGCTATATTGCCAGTCGGGCTTGGCCGATCGCCCAAACCCCAGCAAATCAATCGCCCAGACCTGAAAATCGGCTTTGAGTCCCTCTATATTTTTGCGCCAGTGGTCGGTCGATGCGCCAAAGCCGTGGACCAGCAGCAGGGGCGGGCGATCATCCCGCGCCTCTCCGGCCATGACGTAGTGAATAGCCTGGTCGCGCCAGTACCAGTAGGTACCCTGGGCTGAACTAGGGGATGGACTGGCCGATTGAGGAGCAAAGGCGGTAGACATAGAACTGTAGCCAGCGACTCTGTGAACAAACGTAGGGGCTGCCATCAATCAGGTGCTAAACGCTGAAAAATCGAGGGTTACAGCCCCTAGCCTGTCTTTTGGGTCGGGCGTAGCAAGGCTTTATATACCGGGCTTTTGGCCACAATTGGTGACACGCCCTCACTAAAATGGTAGCGAATCTTAGCGGAGAAGGCTTGGTAAGGATGACAAAACGGCGAATACCAGGCATTGTTTCAGAGGAATGCTCTTAAGCCTGCTCCTATGGCCGCCCTATCTCGCCCCCGTCAGTCGTCGCGCCGTGAATTTTCTAAATTTGATGCCCGTCGCTCTAAATCGCTGTGGTTTGAGCGCCTGATGGCGACCGTGGCGTTACTTAACCTGGCGCTAGTAATTGGTGACCTCAGCTATATTCCCCTGCGAGATCAGTATCTGCGGCTGCTGCCCCGGGTGACCACCTGGTACGGTGAAACCTTCAAAGGCATTGAGCCACATCGATTTACGGCCAACTACCTGGAAACCGTAGACAAGTTTGAAGAACAGGTGGCTCAGACGGGTCTAACTTCGATACAGGCGCAGTCTATTTTGAGTGATTTGCAGCAGCAGAGCACCGCCATGATCGCCGAAAACCCGTTTCAGATTGCCAATCGCTCCGGCAATCTGGAACAGATTAAGAACAAAATGCGCGATCGCATTGGCGTTGAGTCATCGACCGATGCTTTCACCGACTTCTGGAGTGCAGATCACCTCAGTAGCGCGGGCTTTTCTGCTGAAATGGCGTTTTTCAGAAGCGAAATTCAGCCTCTGATTGAAACCAACTTCTTTCGGCGGATTGCGGTTCACGGCGGATTTGTAGACCTGTTTTGGCGCGTTGATATTTGGTTTAATCTGCTGTTTGGCCTGGAGCTGCTGGCCCGCAGCATCTACCTCGATCGCCGCTACAAAAACTTCACCTGGCAAGATGCCATTCTCTGGCGCTGGTACGACATTTTGCTCATTATTCCTTTTAGCGCGCTGCGGCTGCCCTGGCTAGCCCTGCTGCGCATTATTCCGGTCACAATTCGCGTCAACCAGTCCAATTTGATCAATCTAGAACCCTTTCAAAGCCGCATTAGCCGCTTTGTGATCAGCCACGTGGCGGTCGAAATTACTGAAATTGTGGTGCTGCGCATTATCGATCAGATGCAGTCGCTGGTGCGCGATGGCAGTGTGGCCGAGGCTCTGCTCGAACCCAAATCGCGCCGCTACATCGAAGTTGGCGGCGTTGACGAGCTAGAAGTCCTCACTCAGCGCATGGCGGCGCTGATGGTCTACAACGTGCTGCCCCAGGTCAAACCCGAAATCGATGCCTTGCTCAAGCACACCGTTACCCAGGCCTTCGATCGCGCCCCCGGCTATCAAGGGTTTCGGATGCTGCCCGGCATTGGCGATCTGCCCGACCAGGTGGCTCAGCGGGTGGTCGCTCAGCTTTCCGCCAATCTCTACGGCGTGCTCAAAGGCACCTTAGAAAATCAGTCGGGAGGTCAGCTGACCGAAGAACTGGTGCAAAAGCTAGTGGCTACGTTCAGGCTTCAGCTCAAAGAAAATGAAGATGTTGAAGAACTTGAAGCGCTGGTGGTGAATTTTCTCGAAGAATTCAAGCTCAACTACGTCAAGCGCCTGGCCGCCGCCGATGTCGATCGCCTGATTGAGGAGCGCTACCAAATCTACAATGTGACCCAGAGTAGCCCAGAGGGCAAGTCATAATTTAAAGCCCTTCTAAAGGGTTTATCTGTCTATCGATAGATAACTGAAGGTGCGATCTCTTCCTCGTCGGTATCCATCGGGGTAGAGGCTGAATTGATGTTGCAATTGTTACCTTGAATCATGTTCGAGGGTGCTCGTTCAAAAATTAAAAGGTTTATTCGCAATACATCATTTTCTTCTTTCATAGGAGGCCAATTACAGTATGGCTACTCGAAATACTGATCCCCGCAATCGGGATTTTGAAGCGTCAATTAACACTCGCCCCGTAACTAACGACGAAATTGCCTACCGCGATGGGTACGTTAGAGGTAAGTCTGCACAACAGCTTGAGCACGAGCGACGGCTAGCCGCTGAGGCCAGAATTCGCGAAGAAAATGCTCGTTTGCGAGAAGACAACGGTGTGTCTGCCGGTCTAATTCTCGGTTTGGCCCTGGCGGCCCTAGCCGCAGTCATAGGCGGCCTGATCTACGTTTACAGCGAAGAAAACCCCGTCCCAGGCACAGCGAACCCTACCCCTGAGGCCGTGAGCCCAGAGCCTGCCGACAACGAAACCACCATCATTGAGCGCACCGTCGAGCGCACTCAGGAAGTCATCCCGGCCCCCAGTTCGGCACAGCCGCCTGAGATCAATGTGGAATTGAACAATCCAGTGCAATCGCCGCCCCCGGCAGCACCAGTCCAACCTGAGGCCAGCGAGGCCCCAGCTACTCCAGCCCAGCCCGAGGCGGAGCCCAACCAGACCCCAGTCGAAACTCCCTAGAAACATAGATTAGAGAGCTATAGATAGCTGTCTTAGACAGCTGCATTTGCCAAGGCGGACGGAAATTGTTTTACACAGTTTTCCTTCGCCTTGCGTATCTACAGGCGTCTCGCTCGGGTAGATACATCAAGGAAATCCCTGGGGGGTTATGCAAAGGTTCGCTACTTTGCGACAGTGAAGCAAAGACGCAAGCGAAATTCTACCTATGGCTACTTACCTGATTACCGGCGCAAATCGCGGCATTGGTTACGAGTATTGCCGGCAGCTTCAGCAGCGGGGCGATCGCGCGATCGCGGTCTGCCGCCAGCCCTCCGATGAGCTAAACGCCCTGGGGATACAGACAGAGTCGGGCGTTGATATCACCGATGCAGCCTCGGTAGCCGACTTGGCTCAACGGCTTCAGGGCACGGCGCTAGATGTGTTGATCAATAACACTGGCATTCTTCACCGCGTCACCCTGGAAGATCTCGATTTTGACAGCATTCGTCAGCAGTTTGAAGTCAATGCGATCGGCCCGCTGCGAGTGACCAAAGCCCTCCTGCCCAACTTATCCAATGGTTCAAAGGTCGCCTTGATGACCAGCCGCATGGGCTCGATCGCCGACAACACCTCTGGCGGTTCCTACGGCTACCGCATGTCGAAGGTGGCGCTGTCGATGGCGGGCAAATCGCTGGCCCACGACCTCAAACCCAGGGGCATCGCCGTGGCGATTTTGCATCCAGGCCTGGTAGAAACCCGCATGACCGGCTTCACCAAAAGCGGCATTACCCCCGCCGAAGCCGTCCAAGGTCTACTGGCCCGCGTCGATGAGCTGACCCTGGAGAACTCTGGCACCTTCTGGCACTCAAACGGCGAGGTTCTGCCCTGGTAGGGGGCGTTTTCAATCTTTGATCCAGGGCTCCTCCCAGGGGCCGCCGCCGACTTCTAACCCCGCCTGGGCACTGCTCGCCGCCACAATTAGGTCCAAATTCTCCCCCTGCCGCCGCCACAGTTTGAGGCTGACATCCCCCAACGCCGTATCGCGGCAGCAGAAAATCATTCCCTGGCGGGTAGGAGCACGCAGCGGAATGCCGGGCAGGGCGGTGGTGCCCGTTACTTCAACGGCGTAGTTTGACCGATCGCAGCGCATGTACCAGTAGCCCCACGGGTCAATGTGCCAGGTAACCCGCGCATTCCAGGGCACAAACTCGTAAAACTGACCGCCGTAGTGAACGCCCACCATAGCGACCGACTCCATCCAGCCCAGCACCTGACGGCGACCGCCTCCAGCAGTCAGGGCCAGGTCGGCCACGCCATCAAAGGCGTTGCAGTTGACCCAAAACCACTTTTGCGGAAACGATCGCCCCCAATTTTTTTCACTGTAGGCCGGGGCGTTGGTAAACTCGTGCCGCTTTCCCTGCCACTCAATCCACCCTGTAGAGTAGCCGTGGGCCATCAAAATTTGCCAACCGGGTTCAAAAATGGGCAGGCTAGAGAGAAAACCAGCGGTAGACTGCTGAGACTGCCCCGTACTGGCCCAGCCGTACGCTGGCTCAGTGTGATACTGCCAGGCCACAGAACCGACAACCGGATCATTCAAATACCCCTGGTGTAGCGTAGCCGTCACCTGATACCCCTCGGCAACGTACCGCCTAAACTCTGACGTCGACAGCAGCCGCAGACTGGTTTGGGGTTTGCTTCGCCAGTGCCCCAGCCCCAACCCCTCCTTCCAGGCCCAAAACTGCGATACATCGGGAAAAGTGCGGCAAAAGTAGCCGTCGTCGGGGCCAAGAATTTGGGCCGTGCCGCCGCTGTTGGGCTGCCCCCCAGCCGGGTCTTCAATGGAGTACATAAAGGCGAAGGTTTGCCCCGTCTGCGGCAGCGTGACGCGAAAGTACCAGCCTTCGAAAAAGCGATCGGCCCGGCCATCCCAGTGGTAGCCGCTGTGAGGAGTTTGGAGGGGGTGGATCATAGAGGGGTGAGGAAGGTGAGGGCGTGAGGGAGGTGGGGAGTGGATAGGTGGATGAATAGATAGGTAGGCGTGTGGATGAGATAAGTGGGGCTTTAGGGTTCAGTGCTGCCGATAGATTGATTTACAGAACATAGGTTTAAACCGATGATCTGCTAGTCCTTTCCGTTGGGTCCAGGGCGGCGGAACGGCCCTGGTCGAAGGGGGTCTGGGGCCATTTCGCTGGCCCCAGCAGCAGATTTGGTTTCTAACCGACCACCCATGGCAGCCTAGGATCTCTGCTACCTAAAGCAGCTATATCTCCAAAAAGATTCTTATTCTTCTACCCAGCGCGGCACGTATTGCCAGCCGTTGCGAATGTCATCGCGGTACTGCTGGTGTCCGGGCTGCTTCTCTTCAACCAGCTGCCAGAAGGCAGCGGAATGGTTCATATGCACCGTGTGGCACAGCTCGTGGACAAAGACGTAGTGAACCAGTTCGGGGGGCAAAAACAGCAGCTTGTAGTTCAGGCTAATATTTTTGCTGGACGAACAGCTAGCCCAGCGGGTTTTTTGCCCCCGAATAGAAATGCGGTCAAAGGGCAGGTTGAGCACAAAACTCAGTTCGCGCAGCCAGGGGGCAAATTCGGCTCGGGCCTTACGGCTGAGCCACTGGCGCAGCAGATCGGTACAGGCGGCGCTATTGTCGATAGGGCCGCGCAGCAGCAGGGTTTGGGGGCCGCTCTGGGTCATGGCCAGGGTGCGGGTGGAAGCAGGTTGATAGCTGACGTCCCAGGTCTGGTGGCGCGATCGCACCTCAATCTGGCCAGGTTTCTCCTCAAAATGCTCGTCAGCTAGGGTTGCTGTTTGGTGGGCCAGGCGCAGCTGCGATCGCCAGAGCCAGTCGCGCCGCCGATGCAGCAGCTCGGGCACCTGAGCATGGTCAAACCCGTTGGGAACAACCACCTCAATCTGGCCGTTGAGGTGCACCTTGATCGAGACGTGGCGAGCGCGGCTGCTTTCCCGAATCCGGTAATCGGGCAGCGCCACCGGGTCAGCAGCAAAAAGCTGGAGCTGTTCGGATATTTCAGCCATAGGGCAGCAGGAGACGGCACTCTATCTGATCTAGATAGCCTGTTCTATCCTACGTTGCTCTAGAAAAGAGAGCAAAAATTGCTGGTGGGGCGGCCCAATGGGACGATCTTCAGCAGCGCGGGGAGAATAGCGCTGACCCCGGCGAATGTCCTCAACGCTACACAGGCCTAAGTCCAGCCCCTCCGTCAGCACCAGGCTCTCAACCGGCACTACCAGCGGCCCGTGGTAAACATGACGCACTACAGTTTCCGATTCCGATCGCTGAAACAGCGCTAGCTGGGGCGCGTCGTAGCCAATTTCTTCCCGCAGTTCCCGATAGACTGCCACATCAGGCGATTCTCCTGGCTCTAGGTGTCCGCCAAAGAAAGCCCAGTGGCCCGGCCAGGCAATGGTGGGAATGTCGTCACGCAGCTGTAAGAGGTAGCGATCGCCCCGGTAAAGAATGGCGATCGCCACCTCAGGTTTTGAAGTCATAGTACGAGGTCGTCACAATAGGGCTGGTCCCACGCTGCCGAATGTTCCACCCAAGACTGCGCTGCACCTTACAGCGACAGGGTGAGAGCAACTTCTTGCTGACAGCGGCTGAGTGGAGAAAGCATACCCGGCAGCGTGCCCGTCCGCCATAGCGAGCCTTACAACCCAGGATGATTTTGGGGCTCAAGTCCGAGGCACTGCACAAGCGCATGGGCAAGAACGTGAGATTAAGGGAATGTAACGAAAAGAACGTAACAGTTAGAGCTAGCCTCAAGCCCCTCGCTACCGCCCCGATCCCCGCCCTTCACAGATGGGCGCAGCGTTATTGATCTTTACCGCGATCGGGCTGCCGCTAGCGTCAATAGTCCTGGTCATGGTGGATGCCTCCTAATGGTCGTACCCTCAGCTACAGCCTCAAAGCCCACCATTTCGCAAACTTCAAGCCCTTCACAACCCGCCAAAGATCAAGCATTGGGCGTTGATAATTAACATTAATTAACAAAAAGAGGGCCGAACCGCCATTTTGGAGATATCGACCCGGCTGTTTATTGAGTTTTGTTAATAGAAGCCTGATTCAGAGATCAATTTTGTGATCAGAGCATTTCTGGAAGCTTTATGGATCAAGGGGTTCCGCAGATTGAATTATTGTTAACCGCCGTCAAAAAGCGTCAAATTGCGAGACTATAATGCTCAAGAGCAATCACCGCCTAAGTATCGGTTGTGCCTAAAAGCGATCGCGCATCTGGGTACAGTTTTAGCCAAGGCGATTGATTCTCGATTTGCTTTTGTCTAGAGAGAGGAGAGTCTCCATGACAACTACCCCGCGCGAGCGGGAGGCGAAAGCCAAAGTCATCGTTGATAAGGATCCAGTACCTACTTCTTTTGAGAGGTGGGGCAAGCCGGGTCACTTTGATCGGACTTTGGCTAAGGGACCCAAAACCACCACCTGGATTTGGAACCTTCACGCCGACGCTCACGATTTTGATAGTCATACCAGTGATTTAGAAGACATTTCGCGCAAAATCTTTAGCGCTCACTTCGGTCACTTAGCCGTCATCTTTATTTGGCTCAGCGGCATGTACTTCCATGGCGCTAAGTTTTCAAACTACGAAGCCTGGATGACCAACCCCACGGGCATCAAGCCCAGCGCTCAGGTGGTCTGGCCGATCTTCGGTCAAGAGATCCTGAATGCCGACGTGGGCGGTGGCTTCCACGGTATTCAAATTACGTCTGGTTTATTCCAGCTGTGGCGCGCTGCGGGCTTCACCAATGGCTTCCAGCTCTACGTCACCGCCATTGGGGCGCTGGTAATGGCTGGCCTGATGCTGTTTGCCGGCTGGTTCCACTACCACAAGCGGGCTCCCAAGCTGGAGTGGTTCCAAAACGTGGAATCAATGATGAACCACCACCTGGCAGGCCTACTCGGTCTGGGCTGCCTGAGCTGGGCCGGGCACCAAATCCACGTGGCGCTGCCTGTTAACAAAATGCTGGATGCTGGCGTGGCACCGCAGGATATTCCCCTGCCCCACGAGTTCATCCTTAACAAAGCCTTGATGGCTGACCTCTACCCCAGCTTTGCTGAGGGGTTGAAGCCCTTCTTTACGCTCAACTGGGGCGTGTACGCTGACTTTTTGACCTTCAAAGGTGGTCTCAACCCCGTGACTGGCGGCCTCTGGCTGTCGGATACGGCTCACCACCACCTGGCGCTCGCCGTGCTCTTTATTGTTGCCGGTCACATGTACCGCACCAACTGGGGCATCGGCCACAGCATGAAGGAGATTCTGGACAACCACCAGGGCGACCCACTGCTGTTTGGCGGTCGCGGTCACCAGGGCCTGTTCGAAGACCTGACCACCTCCTGGCACGCTCAGCTGGCGGTCAACCTGGCCATCCTTGGCTCTCTCACGATCATCGTGGCGCACCACATGTACGCCATGCCGCCCTATCCGTACATCGCCACCGATTACCCCACCCAGCTGTCGCTGTTTACCCACCACATGTGGATTGGCGGCTTCCTGATTGTGGGGGCCGGTGCCCACGCCGCCATCTTTATGGTGCGTGACTACGACCCGGCAGTGAATAGAGACAATGCGCTAGACCGCATGCTGCGCTCGCGCGATGCGATCATCTCGCACCTGAACTGGGTGTGTATCTTCCTGGGCTTCCACAGCTTTGGTCTGTACATCCACAACGACACCATGCGGGCCCTGGGTCGTCCCCAGGACATGTTCTCGGATACGGCGATTCAGCTACAGCCGATCTTTGCCCAGTGGGTGCAGGGCTTTCACGCCGCTGCCGCTGGCAATACCGCGCCCAACGCGCTGGCTAGCGTCAGCCCCGTCTTCGGTGGTGCTGGGGTAGCTGTGGCCGGCAAAGTGGCGATGATGCCCATGGCCCTCGGCACCGCCGACTTCATGGTGCACCACATCCACGCCTTCACCATCCACGTGACGGCACTGATCCTGCTCAAGGGCGTACTGTTTGCTCGCAGTTCCAGGCTGATTCCCGACAAAGGCGAACTGGGCTTCCGGTTCCCCTGTGACGGTCCCGGTCGGGGCGGCACCTGTCAGGTTTCCGGTTGGGACCACGTGTTCCTCGGCCTGTTCTGGATGTACAACTCGATCTCGATTGTGATTTTCCACTTCAGCTGGAAGATGCAGTCAGACATCTGGGGCACGGTCAGCCCCGATGGCACGGTGAGTCACATCACGGGCGGCAACTTTGCGGCCAGTGCCATCACGATTAACGGCTGGTTGCGCGACTTCCTCTGGGCGCAGGCCTCGCAGGTGATTGGCTCCTACGGCTCGGCGCTGTCGGCCTACGGGTTGATGTTCTTGGGTGCGCACTTTGTCTGGGCCTTTAGCCTGATGTTCTTGTTCAGCGGTCGCGGCTACTGGCAAGAGCTGATTGAGTCCATCGTCTGGGCGCACAGCAAGCTGAAGGTGGCTCCTGCCATTCAGCCTCGGGCGCTGAGCATCACTCAGGGCCGAGCTGTGGGTGTGGCCCACTACCTCCTTGGCGGTATTGCCACGACCTGGGCCTTCTTCCTGGCTCGAATTATCGCGGTGGGCTAGGTTTCTCGTCATGGAATCTCCTGGGGGCGCTTCGAGCGCCAGCTCTGCGCCCCTACCAACCGCACTCATGACTCAAATGTCGTACTAGAATCCGTTTTGATTCATGGCAACTAAATTCCCTAAATTTAGCCAGGACCTGGCTGCCGATCCGACCACCAGGCGGATCTGGTACGGGATTGCTACCGCCCACGACTTTGAAAGCCACGACGGCATGACGGAGGAAAATCTTTACCAAAAGATTTTCGCCTCCCACTTTGGCCACCTGGCAATCATCTTCCTGTGGACGTCGGGCAACCTGTTCCACGTCGCCTGGCAAGGCAACTTTGAACAGTGGATCAAAGATCCGCTCAACGTTAAACCGATCGCTCACGCAATTTGGGATCCCCACTTTGGTCAACCTGCGGTAGATGCCTTCTCCCAGGCCGGGTCTTCGACCCCAGTGAACATCGCTTTCTCGGGCGTTTATCACTGGTGGTACACCATCGGTATGCGTACTAACAACGACCTCTATACGGGCGCTGTTTTCCTGCTGATTCTGTCGGCGGTCTTCCTGTTCGCGGGCTGGCTGCACCTGCAGCCCAAGTTTCGCCCCAGCCTGTCCTGGTTCAAAAACGCCGAGTCTCGCCTCAACCACCACCTGGCTGGTCTGTTTGGGGTTAGCTCGCTGGCTTGGACCGGTCACCTGGTACACGTGGCTATCCCCGAGTCTCGCGGTGTCCACGTGGGTTGGGACAACTTCCTCTCGATGAAGCCCCACCCTGAAGGTTTGATGCCCTTCTTCACCGGTAACTGGGGAGTCTATGCCCAGAACCCCGATACCTCTAGCCATATCTTTGGTACGGCGACCGGGTCTGGTTCTGCGATTCTGACCTTCCTGGGTGGCTTCCATCCTCAGACCGAGTCTCTCTGGCTGACGGACATGGCCCACCACCACCTGGCGATCGCGGTGATCTTCATCATCGCCGGGCACATGTACCGCACCAACTTTGGCATTGGCCACAGCATCAAGGAAATCTTGAATGCTCACAAACCCCCTGCTGGCGGTTTGGGTGAGGGCCACAAGGGTCTCTACGACACCTTGAACAACTCGCTGCACTTCCAGCTAGCTCTGGCTCTGGCTTCATTGGGCGTGGTCACTTCCCTGGTAGCGCAGCACATGTACGCGCTGCCCCCCTACGCCTTCATGGCTAAGGACTACACCACCCAGGCGGCTCTCTATACCCACCATCAGTACATCGCTGGCTTCATCATGGTGGGGGCCTTTGCCCACGGTGCGATCTTCTTGGTGCGTGATTACGACCCCGTTGCTAACAAGAACAACGTCCTCGATCGCGTTCTGCAGCATAAAGAAGCGATTATCTCTCACCTGAGCTGGGTATCGCTGTTCCTGGGCTTCCACACCCTGGGTCTGTACGTACACAACGACGTGGTGGTTGCCTTTGGCACCCCCGAAAAGCAGATCCTGGTTGAGCCTGTGTTTGCTCAGTGGGTGCAGGCCGCCTCGGGCAAAGTGCTCTACGGCTTCGATACCCTGTTGTCGAACCCCGACAGCGTGACCCAAACCGCCAATGCCGTTTGGCTACCCGGCTGGTTTGAGGCCATCAACAGCAACGCCAACTCGCTGTTTCTGACCATTGGCCCTGGCGACTTCCTGGTTCACCATGCGATCGCCCTGGGTCTGCACACCACCACCTTGATCTTAGTCAAGGGTGCGCTGGATGCCCGTGGCTCGAAGCTGATGCCCGACAAGAAAGACTTCGGCTACAGCTTCCCCTGCGACGGCCCCGGTCGGGGTGGCACCTGCGACATCTCCGCGTGGGATTCGTTCTACCTGGCGATGTTCTGGATGCTGAACACCATTGGCTGGGTCACCTTCTACTGGCACTGGAAGCATCTCAGCATCTGGAGCGGCAACGTCGCCCAGTTCAATGAGTCGTCGAACTACCTGATGGGCTGGCTACGGGACTACCTGTGGCTGAACTCGTCGCAGCTGATCAACGGCTACAACCCCTACGGCATGAATAACCTCGCCGTCTGGGCCTGGATGTTCCTTTTTGGACACCTGGTTTGGGCCACCGGCTTCATGTTCCTGATCTCCTGGCGGGGCTACTGGCAAGAGCTGATTGAAACTCTAGTCTGGGCCCACGAGCGCACTCCCCTGGCGAACCTGGTTCGCTGGAAGGACAAGCCCGTTGCCATGTCGATCATTCAGGGTCGAGTGGTGGGTCTGGCTCACTTTACCGTGGGTTACATCCTCACCTACGCCGCCTTCCTGATAGCTTCAACATCAAGCCGCTTTGGCTAGGTTGGGTTAGTTAGGTAAGCCCTTAAACCTCCCCAGTGGTCTTCACTGGGGAGGTTTGTTTTATGTTGTGGTATGCCCTCAATCCAACTCTTGGCGAGGCTATGATGGTTAGAAGCCTAGCTCTAGGCCATCTTGATGCACTTAATCTCAATTCGTAAGCTTCGGAGTGATGTAGCTAAATATCCTGACGTAAAGCAGGTGATTGAAGCCTGGTATAGCGTAGCTAAGAAGGCTTGTTGGGAGAACCTCGAAGATGTCAGAAAAATCTATCGAGATGCTGAAGCCGTTGGCAACTTCACTGTCTTTAACATCAAGGGAAATAAATACCGTTTAATTGTTGGAATTGACTATGGCAGCCAGACTATTTTCTACAAATATCTTTTGACTCACGCTGACTACGACAAGGATAAGTGGAAAAATGACCCTTACTTTTGATCGAGCCATCTATACTGACTTGCTATCCCAGTTCACTCCAAAAATTATCGAAACTGAGGAGGAATATGAGCAAACTCTAGACGTCGTAGAGTCGTTGGCTTTCAACCAAAGTAGAACGGTTGAACAAACGGCCCTGTATAAGCTACTAGTTTTGCTAGTAGAAGCCTATGAGGCAGAACATTACGCTATGTCAGAGGCATCGCCGATAGAGGTTCTCAACCATATTTTGGAAGCTAGTAATACCAAATCAGCTGATCTAGTGGGTCTGATTGGTTCTAGCAGCGTTGTGCAAGAAATTGTGAATGGCACAAGAGCTATTAGTGAAGCAGAAGCAAAAATTTTATCTGATCGCTTCAAAGTTTCACCCAGTCTATTTATCGAGTGAATAGAACTTTACAAAGCGTAAGAGAACTAAAACTGTTATGAGCACGGACTAGAATTACCTTCTTTGCCGCCTCAACTAAGTAAGTAGGTTTGATTATCTATAAGACGCATTTCAACCTCACCCTCTGCTCAATCCGGTGCTGAGCAGAGGGTTGAGCAGAGTCGTTTTGCTCCGCAACGCTATCGCGGACACAAAGTGTGTCCCGAAGGGAAAAAAGTCGGCAATTTAAGCTGGGTTTAATTTAGCTCTTCCACTTAGCAAAAAAAGTCGGCGTAGGCGCTGCGGGTGTGACTCACTTGTGGACCCTGGCCGTAGGCGCGCTGAATGTTGTCGAAGGTCATAACGGCAGCGGGGGTGTCGTTGGCGAGCAGGCGGCGGTTGAGCAGCAGCAGGCGATCGTAGCGGTGCAGCGCGTCGCCCCACTCGTGGTTGCAAACTACCAAAGTTTTGCCCTCGGCCTGTAGTTCGGCAAAAATGCCCAGCATGAGGGCTTCAGTTTTTTTGTCGATGCCGGTGAAAGGTTCATCTAAAAGGAGCAGATCGGCTCCCTGGGCCAGGGCACGGGCCAGAAACACGCGCTGCTGCTGGCCACCCGAGAGTTGACCGATAGGGCGATCGCACAGGTGCAGCATATCCACCCGCTCTAGAGCTACGGTAACCCGCTGTTTGGCGGATTGACTGGGCTGGCGACACCAACCTGCCAGGGCAGACTGAGCCATCATCGCTACTTGACCGGCAGTAATGGGGTAGTCCCAGTCGATGCGCGATCGCTGGGGTACGTAGGCGATCGCCTGCCGCCGCCGCCGCAGCGGCACCCCCTGAAATAGCACCTGCCCTCGGCTGGGCACCAGCCCCAGCATGGCCTGCATGAGGGTGCTCTTGCCTGCCCCGTTGGGGCCAATCAACCCCACCAGTTCCCCCGCCCCTACCGACAGCGAAACATCCTCCAGGGCTACAACGCCCCGGTAGTTGACAGACAGGTTTTGAACCTCTAGCATGGCACCCATAAAATGATAACCATTATCACTATCATAGTAGTCGAGTTATTCATTTCTGGCCATTGCTAGGAGGAAAGGGCAATGTTTTTAAACATAGAAACAGCGGCGGTGGGTCGCTGGGCTAGGTACCTTGGGCTAGTGCTGGCCCTGGGCCTGGTTGGCTGCAGTGGTGACGACGCAGCCGTTACGCCACCAGGTGGCGATGCGGCAGCAACTGAGACTGAAGGGCCTGTCGTGGTAGCATCCACTAGCGTGATCTGCGATTTGACTGAGCAGGTTGCTGAAACAACGGTAGCGCTCACCTGCCTACTAGAGCCGGGCGTCGACCCCCATACTTACCAGGTCAAACCCTCCGATCGCCAGGCGATCGAGCAAGCCGACCTCATTCTCTACGACGGCTACAGCGCGGCTCCCCGCCTCATTGCCATGGTTCAAGACAGCTCGACTGCTGCTGAACGGGTAGCTGTCTACGAGGCCGCGGTGCCCAACCCGCTCATGGGTGCAGCCCATGACCACGACCATGGAACTGAAGCTAATTACAATGATGGGGATGAGCACAGCACCGAGGCGGCACACGACCACGAGCATGGCGATGAGGATACTCACAGCACTACGACAGACGCTGAGCTAGTACCTGATCCGCACGTGTGGCACAACGCTGTCCACAACGCGGCTATGGCGACAGTAATTGCTGAAGCGCTGGCCCAGGTCAATCCCGATCAGGCCGCGTTCTACAGCGAGAATGCCGATCGCCTGGCCAGTCAGTTTGCCGAAATCGATCGCTGGATTCAGGCTCAGGTAGCCACTGTGCCAGCCAATCAGCGGCAGCTAGTGACTACCCATGAGGCGTTTGGCTACTTTGCCGATGCCTATGGCTTTGAGGTCAAAGGTGCGCTCAGCGGCCTGTCTACCGACCAAAAACCTACTCCTGGGGCGCTGACGGCCTTAGTCGATCAGGTGAAGGCCGCGCAGGCACCCGCTATTTTTGCTGAGAACACAACCAACCCAGAGCTGATCGAATCGGTGGCCAAAGATGCCGGAGTGGCGGTCGCCGAACAACCCCTGTATGTCGAAGGCCCCGGTGAACCGGGGAGCGATGCCGACACCGTCCAGGCCATGCTGGTGGCTAACACCTGCACGGTGGTAGAGGCCCTGGGGGGCAACTGCGATCGCGCCAGTGCACCGCTGTAGCACTCTGAATACGCCTGCCGAGAGCGTCTTACACCAGAGCCTACCGTAAGACATTGTTACGGCCAGCGGAATTGGGCTAGCCATCTTTTTATAATGAAGGGGTAGCCGAACGCCGCTGGCCTGGCTCCCCCACTGTCTCTAGCGCTGAATTTTCAGAGAGCCTAAAACGCGGGCCTGTACACCTGGAGACACACCGCCATGTTTAAGAAAATTTTGGTTGCTCTCGACAACTCAACCCATCGCCAAGCCGTATTCGAAAAAGCGCTTGACCTTGCCCGTGCCACCGGGGCCGAACTCATGCTGTGCCACGTGCTTTCAGCCTACGAAGAAGGCAGCCCAGGCATTCCCATTCGCTCGTACCAGGCCTATTACCCGGTGCTCGAAGACTCGACCTGGCGGCTGTACCAAAAGCGCTGGGAAGAATTTGAAGCTCAGGGGATTGCCCAACTGCGGCAAGAGCTAGAAACGGCTCGTAGCGCTGGAGTAAACGCAGAATTTACCCAAAACGCTGGCGAACCCGCCGCCACGATTTGCAGCGCGGCTAGCTCGTGGCAGGCCGATTTGATCATAGTGGGTAGCCACGGTCGTCGAGGAATTCGAGAGCTGCTGCTGGGCAGCGTCAGCAATTACGTCATGCACCACGCCGAGTGTTCAGTTTTGGTGGTGCACAGTACTCCCGACGCAACCGCTACCCTGGCCACCGCAGTGGCCAGCGCCACCACCTACCGATAGCTTCTAACACGTTTATCGGGCTGCTGTTTGCTCACCCAGGCGACAAACTTTTGGAGCCTGGGTTCGGCCTGAAGACGTTCTAGGGTGTTGAACTGGCGCGCCAGAGTGTGGTTATCAAACAGCGTGTGAATGTGTTTGTGACAGGGGCGACACAGCAACACCGTATCGCTAGGGGGCAGTTTGCGCCGTCGAGTATACTGGCGCGGCACCAGGTGATGTTCGGTGAGCTCGGTGGGGCGGTGGCACAGCTGGCACGGCATAGGGCATTGCCTGCAAACATGACGCTTTCATTCTGACGAATCGAGCCCGTTCTTGCCCGTTGAGTAACTAAACAGCCAAAATAAATGGCCCCTAGCTGACGGGCCAGGGACCAAGAATAATCTATTCAGAGTAATGCGTTATGGGCGGTAAGCGATAGGCCTGATCGGCCAGCAAACTACAATTTGGTAAGGGCCAGCAGCCTTAGGCCTTACGGGAGTAGTACTCAACCACCAGCAGCTCGTTGATGTTGAGAGCTACCCACTCACGCTCAATGACGCCATTGACTTTGGCTGTCAGCTTGGCTTTGTCGAGTTCGAGGTGGGCAGGCACGTTGGCCAAGCCAGGAAACTCCAGGTTGGCTTCAACCAGCTTCTTGGAGGCGTCGCGATCGCGCACGGTGATTACGTCACCAGGGCGGCACTGGTAGCTGGGGATAGATACCACGCGGCCATTGACGCAGATGTGGCCGTGGTTGACCACCTGCCGAGCCGAGGGAATAGTCGGCCCAAAGCCAAGTCGAAAAACAGTATTGTCGAGCCGCATCTCAAGCAGCTGCAAAATGACCAAACCGGTCGAACCACCGGCACGACGGGCTTTCTTGACGTAGCGCAGCAGCTGCTTTTCGGTCAGGCCGTAGTTGAAGCGCAGCTTTTGCTTTTCTTCTAGCCGCACCGCGTACTCAGACTTTTTCTTGCGGTCTTGGCCGTGCTGCCCAGGCGGATAAGCCTTGCGGGGGGATTTGCGGGACAGACCCGGTAGCTCACCCAAGCGGCGTACAACCCGCAGGCGAGCGCCTCTGTATCGCGCCATAAACGTTTACTCTCCGAACAATTTCCAAAGATATTAATCTTAGCGTCATTAGGCGCAAGAGACAATGGCTTAGAGCAGAAATTAGTAATGGCAGGTGCCCTCTAGTTCTGGGCTGAAGCGCTCTAAAGGCCAATGACTGGCAGGGCGTCTTCCCCACGCAAATTTTGCATTGAATTAAATAGCATGGGCTATGGCTGACGGGTGTTGTCCACTTTATTGGCTGAGGCAGCCGGGCTTCTACGATGCCTTCGACTCCGCTCAGGCACCGAGGAGAGCGCTCAAGCTCTAGTTTTGGCTCAGGCAACGGGGAAAGCGCTCAAGCTCTAGTTTTGGCTCAGGCGGCTGAGGAAGGACTTGAGGCGATCGCTGCAAGGATTGGTAAACACGTCTCCCGGTCGGCCTTCTTCTTCGATTACGCCGTCGTTAAAAAACAAGACCCGGTTCGAGACTTCCTGGGCAAACTGCATTTCGTGGGTGACAACCACCATGGTCATGCCCTCCTCGACCAAATGGCGCATGACCGCCAGCACTTCGCCGACGAGTTCTGGGTCGAGGGCGCTGGTGGGCTCATCGAATAAAATGGCGACGGGCTTCATGCAGAGGCTACGAGCGATCGCCACCCGCTGCTTTTGCCCGCCCGAAAGCTGCTCGGGATAGGCGTCGGCGCGATCGCTTAGGCCCACCTTATCCAGGTAGTGTCTGGCCAGATCATTGCAGTCGCCCGCCGGAAACTTAAGCACCTTGCGGGGGGCCAGCATCAGGTTTTCGATCACCGTCAGGTGAGGAAATAGGTTGAAGTGCTGAAACACCATGCTCACCTGGCTGCGCAGATGGTAGAGCGACTGCCGGGGCAGCTTGGGGGCCGAGACATCCTGCCCCATTACCTCCAGGTGGCCCTGGTTGATCGCCTCTAGCCGATTGAGACAGCGCAAAAAGGTGCTCTTGCCGCAGCCCGAGGGGCCAATGATGGAGACGACATCACCCTTTTTGAAAGACGTCGTCACCCCTTTCAAAACCTCAATGGGGCCGTAGCTCTTATACAGAGCTTGGCAGGCAATAACGGGGGTGTCGATCGCAGGCAGAGTCGCTGTTGTCATGGGGCCAAACCAGTAGTGGGTGAGCGGATGGCATTTATACCCTACAGAGAATCATTGGCACTCCGGGGGTATCTGTATTGTAGAAAACATTTTTACCTCTGTAGAATTGACTATGGTGCCTCAAACCCTGGTTATGTCGCCTGGGGTGTGTTGTCTGCGCAAGGTGATCGCTGGCCCATGACTCCTCGTAAGTTTGCTACTCGTGTCTTTGCTAACCGATGGTTGAAGCGAGCGCTGGCCCTGGTGCTGGGGCTAGTTTTGGGAACAGGGACGGCCCAAATTGCGGGGCTAGCTCAGGATGCGCCAGTGTGGGAAGTGGGCACCGAACCCGCCTTTCCCCCCTTCGAAATGCGAGACGACGCCACGGGCAATCTGACCGGCTTCGATATTGAGCTGATGCAGGCGATCGGTGAAGCCGCCGGGCGCGAGGTGGAGTTTATCAGCCTGCCCTTCGACGGCCTGGTGCCTGCCCTGCAGTCCAACACCATCGATGCGGCGATTAGCGGTATGACCATCACCGCCGAGCGGGCGCAAACCATTGACTTTTCGCGGCCCTACTTTGAGGCGGGCCTGGCGATCGCCGTCCAAGAGAGCAATACCAGCATCAACTCGCTGGAGGATCTGGCGGGTCAGCGCATTGCCGTGCAGATTGGCACCACCGGAGCTGATCAGGCGGCCCAGGTCGAAGGGGCCACGATCAGCACCTTTGACAGTGCGCCCCTGGCCCTGCAAGAACTGCTCAACGGTCGAGTCGATGCGGTAGTCAACGATCTGCCAGTGACCCTCTACGCCATCAACGAAGCCAACCTCCAGGGCATCAAGATTGTCGGTGAGCTGGTTACCGAAGAGTATTACGGCATTGCTCTGCCAAAAAATTCTGAGGCGCTGGCCGACATCAACGCTGCCCTTGACACCCTGCTGCAGGACGGCACCTACGCCGAGATCTACCAGCGCTGGTTTTCTGCCGACCCGCCAGCTCTGCCGGAGGTGGCCCCGGTACTGGCCGAGGCAGGCACAGCCACGGGTCTGGACTGGGGCCGCCTGTTTCAAAACCTGATGCGGGGCGCGTGGATCACCATTCTGCTGACGGCGTTCTCCTTCTTCTTTGGCCTGATTGGCGGGGCGCTGGTAGCCTTTGCCATGATCTCGCCAATTAAGCCCCTGCAATGGATCTGCCGCATCTACGTCGATTTCTTTCGCGGCACGCCCCTGCTGGTGCAGCTGTTTATGATTTATTTTGGTCTGCCGGCCCTGTTCCAGAGTTTGGGCTTTGAGTTCAGCTTTAACCGCATCTTTGCGGCTGTGCTGGCCCTCAGCCTCAACATGGCGGCCTACCTGGCCGAAATCTTGCGGGGCGGCATTCAGTCGATCGATCGCGGTCAGTGGGAGGCAGGCGAATCGCTGGCGATGAACCCAATCGAGACCATGCGCTACGTGATCTTTCCCCAGGCCTTTCGGCGCATTTTGCCGCCTTTAGGCAACGAGTTCATCACCCTGATCAAAGACACCAGTTTGGCGGCGGTGATTGGCTTTGAAGAACTGTTCCGCCAGGGACAGCTGACCGTGGCGACCACCTATCGCGCCTTTGAAATCTATTTGGCGGTCGCGATCGTGTATCTGATTATGACGTCGCTGGCCTCGATCGCGTTTAAGCGCCTCGAAGCCTACATGGACCCCATCAATCGACGCAAAAAAGTCGAAAAAGAACCCGTTCCCTCGGCAATTGGTGCCTAAAGCACCGATACAGCCTCCAGCAGCCTCCCTGGTGCCCTGGCTCTGCCTGGGCACCCTTGCTTGGCGCTTCTGCCGCTTACTTTAGGATGCGGAGCCTCCGGCAGGCATTCCAACGAGGGGCGGGGAGTACTGTGAACCGGTGTTGTCGGTGGTTTGATGGTTCTGGTCGCTTTAGGCTAGCGCTGCTTGCGCTTAGCCTGACGGGCAACGGCTACCGACACCTCCACCCACTCCTGGAGTCGCTCTAGATCGTCGTACACCGCCGTCGGCAGCTGGTAGTAGGACATAGTTGCCGATTTGCCGTTGCGATCGTAGGTGAATGGCCCCATGCCCGCTTCGGTAAAGCGAGCCTGGTTGGTGGCATTGACCTTGAAATACAGCGTTTCGTGGGCAATCAGGGCAAACATAGTGCCCTCGCAGTACAGACCGTAGCCCCCAAACATGGCCCGCGCGGTGACTGGGGCCACCTGGTTCAGGTAGTTGACGACGGCATCTTTGAACGCTTTGGCCTGTGGGTTTGGCATAGCACGCTGCCTGGCCTCGGCTAGGGTACAGCCTACTGCTGTTGCTGCTGCTGCTCGAAACCCACCAAAATTTGGTAAACAAACAGCTTGCGCAGGGCGTGATTTTGCTGCTGATTGTGGTTGGCCGAGGCGTGAATTTCTGCTCCTACCATCACGCTACCAGCGACCAGAGCAAGAATTAAACCAATATTTCTAAGAATCATGCATACGGGAAGACAGCGATTCTTCATGGGGAAACCTGTAACAGCAGACACCAGATGCCTGGAGCTATAGCTGGTGCGTCTTGGTTAATTTTATGGGTTATGAGGGCGTGCTACCGGCATTTCTAGCAAGGACGAAAAATTTTTACAAAACTTACTGTAAATCAAGCCGATATGCGACGAAGGCGCTGCCTTGGTCAGGGGCGCTGGTTGATCCGCTAGTGCTCCAGCTGTCGCTCACACGGTAGCCCATGCAGGGGGCCAGCCTTGCGACCGGCAGCGTGAACTGGCGCGCTCAGGCGCATAACCAGACTCCTGCAACCCTGAAAGCTATCTTTGCCAGCTACCCAGCCACAAGGGGCAGGCGAATGTAGCGATCGCCTGCTCCACCGCTTAAGCCCCGGTGAGGTATTGAGCCGCAAGGAATTGTTTTGTGATGGCTCAGTCAATTAAAACTTCTGGCCACGTTCCAAAGCCCTTTGTTGCCCAGAAAGGCCAAACACAACCAGCCGATTGCATTGGGCCACCAGGGCCAGCCCAATATATCGCCTACCGCAAAGCAGAGGGCGACCAGTAGACCGTGGAGGCCAAGGTAAATTAGCTTATTTTTCATGGTTTGGTTCCGGTTCACGCTTGCGCCTAATCATTCTTCAGGCTTTGGCAAACCGTTCAGGAAACCGGGCTCAAAATCTGCGGTCGGCCAGTCGCTGAGGGCGATCGCAGATTTAGGCTGGTCTACGTCAGTTCTGTCCTGTAGTCTGGATGAGTTTGAACACCCAACCCGAGCGCATGTTAGCCCTAGCGATTCACACCTGCGGCCCCGCCCTGGGGCTAGCCCTGAGCGAGTTTGAGGGCGAAACCCGCCATCAAACCTGGGCGCTGGGGCGCGATTTGTCCACTCAGCTGCACAGCCTGCTGAGCGAGTTTGTGGCTCCTTACGCATGGAAGGAGTTCTCGTTTTTGGCGGTGGCCCAGGGGCCGGGCGGGTTCACCGGCACCCGCATTGGGGTGGTAACGGCGCGCACCCTGGCTCAGCAGCTGGAGATTCCGCTGTTTGGGGTATCGAGTTTGGCGGCGGTGGCCCAGCGGGCGCTGGAACAATCTCCGGCGGGCTCAGCCATTGCCGTGGAGATGCAGGCCCAGCGCGGGCAGCTCTTTACCGCTATTTACAAGCCGACCGCTGAGGGACTGGCCACCGTGCAGGCCGATCAGGTGTTGAGCGTAGAGGCCTGGGAGTCGGTGCTGGCCAGCTCTCCTGAAGACCTTAACCGAGTCACAGCGGGGGACGATCTGGCCGAAACCGTGGTGCAGGTGTTAGCTCTGGCGCACCGGGGCTGGATGAGGGGCGATCGCCCCGACTGGTCTACCGTGCTGCCCTACTACGGCCAGCACCCGGTCGATCGCTAGGCGACCCTCCAGGTATCGCCCCACGCATATTTTGCCGGGGGGGTCGGCTACACTAAGCGGCAATACCCTCGACGATCTCTTCGCCGTCAAGGGCCAGACCGAATTGCCCCTTCAGGTCTTTGCTATGGCCAAGCCAATTATTTTTACCGTCGACGACGACCCGGATGTCTTGCAGGCGATCGCCCGCGACCTGCGGCGGCAGTACGGCGAGCACTACCGCGTCATGCGGGCCAGCTCTGGGGCGACGGCCCTCGAGGCCCTGCAGCAAATCGCCCTGCGCCAGGACCCAGTCGCCCTGCTGCTGGTCGATCAGCGCATGCCCGAGATGAGCGGCGTGGAGTTTCTAGAGCAGGCGGTAGAGCTAGTACCCAAAGCCAAACGGGCCTTGCTTACCGCCTACAGCGACACCGATGCCGCCATTCGCGCCATCAACGCCATCAGCCTCGACTACTACCTGCTCAAGCCCTGGGATCCGCCAGCGGAGAAGCTATATCCGGTGGTGGACGACCTGCTGGCCGACTGGCAGGCCCATTTTCATCCGCCTTTTGCAGGCATTCGGGTGGTGGGCGATCGCTGGAATCCGCACAGCCACGAGATCAAAGACTTTCTAGCCCGCAACCAGATTCCCTACCGCTGGCTGGATGTGGAGCGCAGCGAGGAGGCCCGCACCCTGGCGGGCTGCGTATCCGACGGGATCACAGGAGCCAAGCTGCCCCTGGTGCTATTTCCTGAGGGCGAGCCCCTGCGCCAGCCCAGCACCGCCGAGCTGGCCACCCGCATTGGCCTGCAAACCACGGCGGCCAAGCCCTTCTACGACCTGGTGATTGTAGGGGGCGGTCCCGCCGGGCTGGCGGCGGCGGTCTATGGCGCGTCCGAAGGGCTGCACACGGTGCTGATCGAGCGCGAGGCCCCCGGTGGCCAGGCGGGCACCAGCTCCCGCATTGAAAACTACCTGGGCTTTCCGGTGGGGCTGAGCGGAGGTGACCTGGCTCGCCGCGCCGTCAGCCAGGCCCGCCGCTTTGGGGTCGAAATTCTCACACCTCAGTCAGTGCAGAGCCTACGAACCGACAACGACTATCGGCTGCTGACCCTCAGCGACGGCAGCGAAATCAGCGCCCACGCGGTAATTTTGGCCCTGGGGGTGTCGTGGCGACGGCTTGACACCCCCGGCCTGGAGCAGTTTACCGGGGCTGGGGTCTACTACGGCGCGGCCCAGACCGAGGCCCTGGCCTGCGAAGGCGAGGATGTGTATTTGATTGGCGGGGCCAACTCCGCCGGACAGGCCGCCATGTACTTCTCGAAGTACGCCCGGTCGGTGACGATGCTGGTGCGGGGCGATTCGCTGACTAAGAGCATGTCGCAGTACCTGATCGACCAGATCGCGGCGACCTCTAACATTACGGTGCAGACCCACACCAGCGTGGTCGAAGCCAAAGGCGGTACGCAGCTAGAGGCGCTGGTGCTGCAAAACGCTGTCACGGGGGTTACCGAAACCGTGCCCGCCCGGTCGCTGTTTATCTTCATTGGCGCTATTCCCCACACCGGCTGGCTGGAGGATCTGGTGCAGCGGGACGGTCGGGGCTACATTCTGACGGGGCCAGATTTGCAAATTGCCGATGTGCCGCCTCACCAGGTGTGGTCGCGCGATCGCCCCCCGTTTTTGCTCGAAACCAGCCTGCCGGGCGTGTTTGCGGTGGGCGACGTGCGCCACGGCTCGATCAAGCGGGTGGCCTCGGGCGTAGGCGAAGGGTCGATCTGCGTTCAGTTCGTACATCAGTATTTGGGGGCGGTGCGATGAACGGCTCAGCGCTGTGTATGGAACATTTGCGGGCGATCGCGCCCTTTAACCACCTGCCCCAGGAGCGGCTGCAGTGGGTGTGCGATCGCGCCACCTCCCTGCAGCTTTCCAAGGGCGACTACCTGGTCAAAGAAGGCGACCTGACCACCACTATTTACGTCATCGCCTCGGGCCGCCTCGGTATTACCCGCCAGAGCGAGGGGCTGGCGATGCCCATCGGCCAGCACGACGGCCCCGGCTATATTGGCGAAATTCCGGTACTCACCGATGAGCCTGCCCCGGTGACGCTGCAGGCCATATCAGATTGTCAGATTCACAGCCTTGCTGGGGCCGACTTTCTCACCCTGCTGCACGAGTGCCGCGAGTTTGAGCGCCAGGTGTTTCGCCTGATGCAGAAGCGGGTGCGGGGGCTGGAGTCATTTTTGCGCGGGCGCGAAAAAATGGCCGCCCTGGGCACGCTCTCGGCGGGGCTGGCCCACGAGCTAAATAACCCGGCCGCCGCCCTGGTGCGATCGCTGAGCGAAGTAGTGCCCGCCATTCGCGAGCTAGAGAAAATGAACATGCTCTACGGCCAGCAGCAGCCCGACGCAGCCGATACCCAGCGGTGGCAATCGGTGCGCGATGCGGGCTACGACACCATTCTCAAGGGCGGGGCCGATGCGGTGACGGTGAGCGATCGCGAAGACGAACTGCTCGACTGGCTCGAAGACTACGGCGTGGCCCAGGCCTGGAAGCTGGCCGAACCCCTGGCCCTAGCCGGGATCGACATCCCCACGCTGGAAACGCTGACGGCCCCCTGGCGCGACAACCCCACCCAGCTGCGCGACATGGGCATTCGCTGGCTGGCCCTCTCCTTTGAAATGATGTCGATGATTCAGAGCGGCCAGTCGGGGGCCGAGCGCATCGCCACCCTGGTCAAGTCGATGAAGTCGTACAGCTACATGGATCAGGGCGCGCAGCAGATGGTCGACCTCCACACCGGGCTCGAAGACACCCTGCGGCTGTTTGCCTTCAAGCTGAAGCAGGGCATCAAGGTTGAGCGCGACTACGACACCACCCTGCCCAAGATCATGGCCCACGGCAGCGAGCTCAACCAGGTGTGGACGAATTTGATCGACAATGCGATCGACGCCATAGGCGAGAAGGGCACCCTCACGTTGCGCACCTGCCAATTTCAGGGCAACGCTCGGGTAGAAATCATCGACACCGGGCCGGGCATTCCGCCAGACATTCAATCGCGCATTTACGAGCCGTTTTTTACCACCAAAGGGGTGGGCAAAGGCTCGGGCCTGGGCCTCGAAACGGTGCTGCGCATTGTCGAAAACCGCCACCACGGCACCATTTCTGTAGAGTCTGCACCAGGGCACACCTGCTTTGCGGTCTGCCTACCCCTGGGCAAAGCAGAAGCATCCTAGCCCTCACGGAGGTCTGAGCGCTTGTTGCTCGCAGCAGGCTTAGCTACGTACCACAGGTACCCAATCGGCTATGGCAAGATGACCGTGAAGACCTCTGGTAAATACTCAACGTGTCGAATTCTAAAACCCTGCTGATTACCGGCGCATCCTCAGGCATCGGTGCCGCCACCGCCCGACAGGCGGCAGCACAAAACTTCAACCTTGTCTTGGCCGCCCGCTCTACCGAGAAGCTAGATCAATTGGCGAAAGAACTGGGTACCGACAACGTTCGAACGTTTGCCTGTGATGTCACTGACTATGCGGCTCAAGAAACCTTAGTTGCCAATGCAGTCGAGGCGTTTGGCGGTATCGATGCGGTGTTTGCCAATGCTGGCACTGGCGGCGAGCCGGGTGGGTTTTCGGAGGCTCCGGTTGAGTCTTGGCAGCGCATCGTCAACACCAATATTTTGGGCGTGGCTTATACGCTGCGGGCCAGCCTGGCAGAACTCAAGAAAACCAAAGGACACGTCATCATCACTGGCTCGATCGCCGGGCGTAGAACGCTGCCAGGATCGATGTATTCGGTCTCGAAATGGGCCGTTTCGGCGATCGGCTATAACCTGCGAGAGGAAATGCGAGGCACTGGAGTGCGCGTCACCCTGATTGAACCGGGGATGGTGGATACCCCATTCTTTGATGACCCCAAGCCCGACGCCCTGCGTCCCGATGATGTGGCTCGGACAGTGCTCTTTGCGCTCTCGCAACCGCCCCATGTTGATATTGGCGAACTTGTGGTTTTGCCCACACCACCGACTGAAGAGTAATCGATCAACCTCAGCTAACGTTACCCATCCCTTGTCACAAATAGTGCGGTAGCTTGTAGGTTGGGCTGGCCAGTTCCGTCGGGTTCATCTACCTGTTTACTCGTTGACTAGCGGGGCGAGAAAATTCCGCTACAGTTGAAGCAAATGCACTCAGAGCAAGGCCATGGCCACCCTGCTGCAATCTTCTAGCCAGCACATCACCCTGCAACACGTGTCGTGGAGCACGTACCAGGCCCTGCTGCAAGATATGGGCGACCACCGGGCCGCGCGCTTGGCCTACGACCAAGGCACGTTAGAAATCATCATGCCCTCTGACCTCCACGAAGTGCTGAATCGGCTGCTAGACCGCATCATTACCGCCCTAACCGAAGAACTCGACCTCAAAATCAAAGCCTACGGCTCCACCACCCTGGAACGAGAAGATCTGGAGCAAGGAGTCGAACCTGACTCCTGCTACTACATTCAAAACGCCGACCAGATCAGTACCCTACAGCTTGACCTGCACACCAACCCACCCCCCGACCTTGCGGTAGAGGTAGACATCACTAGCTCGTCCCAGCGGCGCTTTACGATCTACCAACAGCTGCAAATTCCTGAGGTGTGGCAATATACCCAGCGGCGAGGGCTAATTTTTTACGCGCTTGTTGGTGGGCAGTACGTAGAGTGCGAGGTTAGCCCTACGTTTCCTCGGGTGTCGTCGCAAATGCTGATGACCTTTTTGCAGATGGCTCCTGGGGAAGACGACAACGCCGTAGTGAAGGCGCTGCGGCGGTGGATTCATCAGCAAAGTTCTTAGGGCTTGTCTAGCCGAGACTTTTGCTCTAGCAGCGCTTCGATCGCCCCCAATAGCTCCGGCTGGCCCCAGTTTTGGTAGAGCGAGGCGGCGATCGCGCATCCCCCGGCCCCCACGCCCTCCTTCACAAACCCCCGCTCGTAGGCCCGCAGCGCCTCAAACCGCGACTCGGCAAAGCTCAGCTGCGTCGCCATCAAACAGGCCCCCGTCAGCTCCGCCAGCCCCACCGTATCGCCAGTGGCATCTTCTGCCACCCAGCGCGTGGTGCCCACCACCACGTTGTCGGGGTTCCAGTCGCAGCCTTGCGCCGCCGCGATCGCCCCCATCAGCGCGTAGACCGCCAGCATTTGGGTGCCCCCCGCCAGCAGCACGGGCCGAGTGCGACTAGCGGCGATCGCCATCCCCGCCACCACCGGCTGCATCGGGTCGCCCACCGCCGCCACTACCTCTAGGGGGTGGGGCATTTGCGACAACCCCACTCGGGATAATCCTTGGGTAACAAGCGCCTGCTTTTGGCTGTGGTTACAGGTGGGGTGGCTACTGTTAACTCGCGCTGCCGCATCCACCCCCAGCGCGGTGAGAAGTCCTAACGCCGTTGTGGTGCCGCCGACTACGCACTCCGCCAGCAGCAGGTAGTCGCTCTCGTTTCCCAGCCATTCTCCCTGGGCCAACCCCTGCCGCCAGAGGTGATGCACCACATCTAGCGGTAACGCTGCCCCAGTGCTTAAGCATTGAGCAGGCTTACCCCCCAAATCTATATGAGGAACGGTCAGCAGCTGAGGCAACCCAGCATTTAAGACGACGAGGGGAATGCTCTGCTCTGCAATGACGGCCCTAGAGATCAACGCTGGCGAAGCCCCAGCCTGAAGCGGCGGCAGCGGAAACTTTGGGGCTGGATTGAGGCCATTGACCATAAATTCGGCATCGGCCAGGGCTGTGTAGCGGCGATCGCGCGGTGTCGCCCCCGCCGCCGAAATCCCTTCTACCAGCCCCGTCTCGGTAAACCCCAGCGTCAGCACCAGCCCCGGATGCAACCCCCGCACCCGCCCCAGCCAATCCTCCCCCCGCCGACCCTGCGTATAAGTCTTAATCAACCCCTCCCCCATCCACCCGCCAACTCACCTACCCATCCACTCATCCACCCGCCCACTCATCCACCCACCTACTCTTTCAACAAATCCTGTACCCACCCCGGCGGCTCCGGTATCTTCGCCCCCAGCCGACCCAGTAGCAGCCAGGCCGCCAGATGCACGGTGAAGAGGTACACAATATTGCTGGCCAGCACCGACACCAGGGCCAGCAGCTGCACCGCCTCTACATTGGCCTGACCCAGCACGCCCACATCCAGCACGCCCAGGCCCACCAGGCGCTCCAGGCCCCAGTTCAGCATTTGCGTTACCTGGGTGGTCAGGTACACCCACAGGTCTTCGCCCACCAGCACCGATGACAGCCACAGCCGAAAGAAAAAGCCGATAGTGCCCAGCAGCGACCCAACGACGATCGCGATGTACCAGTTGGCCCGGCGTACCCAAAAAAAGCCCAGCTGTACCCCCAGCAGCGCGTAGGGAATCAGAAACAGCAGGCTGCGGGGTGGCCCCATTAGCACCGAGAGCAGCAGCCCCGACACCAGGGCCGACATCCAGGCCGCCCGTGGCCCCCAGCGCAGGTACACCAGCGCCATCGGCAGCGGAAACAAAATGCGCAGAATTGGCCCCGGCGGAAAGTACGTATTCACCAGCCAAATCAGCGCGGCGGTGCTGGCCAAAAAGGCCGTTTCAACCATTGCTAGCGGGCCAGCTTTGAGACGGTGCGACAGATCTGGCCCGTCGGCATCAGCCTCGGGATTGCGGTACTCCAGGTAGGTGTCTAACCCATCGAAGTCACTCGCGGTGGCCTCAGCCGGGGGCCCAAAATTAGCCCCAGGGGCGGGGTCAGGGGGATGACTCATGGATGGCTAAACCAGCAGGCGTTCTAGAGCGTTGAGGTCGGGAATGCTCATCAGATCTTTTTCCCGCACAATTAACCCTTTCTTCTCTAGCTTACTCAGTACGCGGGTGACTGTCTCCCGCGCCAGACCGCTAAGGCTGCTCAGCTCGCGGTGGGGCAGGTTAGGAATTTCAACCCCGCTGGCGCTGCGCTGCCCCTGCCCATCGGCCAAAAAGAGAATGATATCGGCCACCCGCGAGGTGCTGTCAGACTCGCGCAGCCGCAGCCGCCGGTTGACCTGTCGCAGCCGCCGCGCCATCAGCTGCGACAGGTGAATACCGGCCAGAGGCTGAGTGTTTAGAAGTTTTACAAAGTCGCTGGCGGGCATGCTGCCAATCACCGTGGGCACCAGGGTAATGACATCGGTGGAGCGGGGTACCTCTTCGAGCGGGGCCATTTCGCCAAACAGTTCACCCTTGCCTAAAATATTTAGAGTGACCTCTTTGCCGTCGAGGTTGTAGGTGCGAATCTTTACCCAGCCTTCCAAAATAAAGTAAACTGAGCTGCCCCAGTCGTTTTCGAGCAAAATCACCTGATTGGCCGGGTGGCGACGGGAAACCACGTGGCTGGTGGCTTCAGCTACAGCTTCCTCCGGCAAATCCTGAAATAGCAGCGCTGAGCGAATGAGTTTTAAGTCAGCGTCAGTATCCCGAGGGTTGTAGCGCGCATCCATTAATTAACCACCCCAACATTAATTTTTTTGTTTAAGTTAGTGATATTAAATCGCCTCAACCAATCCTATCCCAGGGGAGGGGTAGAATTCTTCATTAGTAGCTTGGCGGTGGAATCCAAAGCCTTAGCACTATATCACTCACTCCCAGGCAGACCAGAGGCGATTCCCGACAGGATCCTACGCGAATTGCCGTTAAGGCCGTTAAGATCAACACCCAATTCCAGGTTGCTTTGAAACCGACTTAAACTCGTCCATCTATGTCCTCTAACAGCAGCAGCACTAGGGCATTACCGCGATGATTTCCGTGATGATTTTTAAAGGGGCCTGACATACACTTTGGCAATCGCTGGGGAAGATAAGCAAAGAGGTGGCTGTGCAGCAGGATGAACTGGAAACTCTGGTAGCCGAAATTGACTCAATTTTGGGGGAAGCCGCCCCCCGGCTGCCCTGGGTCATGTCGAATGATGCCAATCAGCGTCAGCTACTGGCCCGAGCGCGGGCCTACCTGGCAGAGATGAAGGCTGTCTCTCCACCCCCCGACCCCGGCGGTCTACCCAATGACCCCACGGCGATGGCCGCAAGCCAGGTGCTCAAAGCGCTACTGCAGGAGATGCAGTACCTGCGCGGGCAGACCATGCAGATTCTCGACCCGCTGCGCAACGAGGTGGCGACCCTGCGCCAGCAGCGAGAGCTTTTGCTGCAGGAGGTGCAGCAGCTTCAGCAGCAGCGATCGCAAATCGATCAGACGGCAGCACTGCACCAGCTGCCCCCCAGCTGGGAAGCGGCCCTACAGCAGATGGCCCACCAGCTTGAGGCCCGCCTGAGCAACCAGGTCGACCAGTCGGTGCAGCGGCTAGAGACAGCCACCGCCAACGCCTACGGGCTGCTCGAAGGCAGCGGGCCCGACCCCGATGCCCCTGGCCTCACCCCAGCCCAGCGACTGGAGTTTTTAAAGCAAATTCAGGCTCAGTCAGACCAGGTCATGCGGGGGCTGGATCAATCGCTGCGATCGGTGTTTGAAACCCTGCAGCAGAGCATCTACAGCTACCAAAACTCGCTCAATCAGGGCCTCAACCAGATGCACACCCTGGGTCAGCAGGGCGAGCTGATGGTTAGCGCCTTGGTCAACCACCTGGGTCAGCAGATCAACCAGGAAACCCTGGCCTACCTGGAATCGGGTCAGCGGCGAGAGCTGCCCCAGCCCAGCCTTGACGCTGTCCCAGAAACCTCAGCGAGCAGTGCTGTTGCCGGGGAGGATGATCTATCCCCCGATCTGGAGGTCGATCTGGCCCTGGAAGCCCTCGATCTGGGGGTTGACCTCGACGACGATATTACTGAACTCCAGCTCGATGACGCTCTGGAAGCAGCCCTTGACCTTGACGATATCGAGGCTTCTCCTCTCGACCTGCCGCTGCTCGATAGCCTCGATGCCGCTGCCCCCGACCCCTCCCCGGCGGTGTCGCTGCCCGATCGCGATCGCAATTTGAGTGCCGATGTTGCCGCTGCTGAGACAGGGGCCGAGTCGGCGTTGGACGACCTCTACCAGAGCTTGTTTGGCGGCGGCTTTTTTGCTGATGCCGCTGGAGCCAGTGCCGCCGAGGCCAACCCCGAACTCGCCGAGTTTGACACTGAAGCGGACGATGCCGTTGATATCTTTTTGGATGTCGATCGCCCCGCTGATGCCGCTGAGGCTACGACAGCCGCAGCCGCCGATCAGCCAGAGCCGCCAGCCGCCGAGCTGCCTCGCCCTGACGATCTGACGATGCTGATTCAGGCCGCCGACGTTGCAGAGGCTGAGGCCAGCACAGCACCTTCTAGCAATAATCTCGACGATCTGTTTGGGGATGCGACCGCCGGGCCTCTAGATAGCATTTTGGCTGGCTCACTAGCGGCTATCGAAGTTGACCTACCTGAAACCATAGAATCGTTTGACGAGCTGCTGCCCCCTGGCCCTGGTGAGGTGGGTGACCTAGAAGCCGCTGCCGTCGACAGCGAGGGCGGATTTATGGCCGCCTCACCCGACGAAGATTTGCTGGCCCAAGACGAGCTGCCGGTTACCAGCAGCTACGACCTGAGCCTGGATGAGGCCATGATCAACCAGCTCCGCCAGGACCTCGACTATTTAGAGGTGGCGGCAGAACCTGGCCTACCGGGCAGCTTCGAGCCGACGACTCAAACTGAAGAGGCCCTACCGCCCTCAGATGCAGCAGTACCCACTGAAAGCACCGATCGCGATCTATTCTCCTTAGAGGATCTTGCTCAGGAGCCTGACCAAGACAGTCGGCGATCGCCCGAATCCGATCGCCCAACCGAGGCAGCGGTTCCCGACCTGTTTAACCTCGATTTGCTCGACGATGTTTCTACCCCGCCTACACCCCCACAGCCCGATGAACTAGACGCATCTGGGCCTGAAGACACCGCTGCTGCCTCCCCACTTGATCTGAGCATTGATCTATCAAATGAGTCAGACTTAGCGCTAGAGCGGGCTACAGCTGCCGATCTTGAGCTAAATCGACTCGACCTAGCTCAAGATCTGTTGGCTCTAGACACTGATGCAGCTCCCGGCTTGGTTGACTCAGCTCTACCTGAACCTGACCAACTCGGCCCCGATTCATCTTTTCCCCCGGATCTAACTAGCGTCGATTTATTTGACGACGCAGAACCAGCCGTCAGCCCTCCTACCGCTGAAGAGCCCGGCGTCGATCTATTCAGTGATGACTCCTCAGTGGCCCCTGCCCCCATCGACCAACCGGTGGAGGAACCGGGGCTGGATCTATTCGATATGTCACCCACAGATTCGGAGGCTGCGGTTCGCGGAGCAGTCCCCTCAGAAATCGCCCCTATTGCGGAGCCTACTGAAGACTTGGGCGCGCTCGATCTCTTTGGCGATGCCCTGACTGAGCCCGAAGCCAGTGGCCCCAACGAATTGCCTGATCTGTCCAGTAGCTCAGCTCTGCTCAACGATGAGCCACCGTTTACCCCAGAAAGCGAAGGGCCGTCGCTAGATCTGTTTGATAGTTCGGATCTGATTAGCGATGAGCCACCGTCTGCACCGGAACCCGCAGCTTCAGACAATTTTGGGCTAGATCTACTTGATAGTTCGGATCTGGCTATCAATGAGTCACCGTCTGCCCCCACAACCCCAGCCCCAGATGATTTGGGGCTAGACCTGTTTGGTGGCTCAGACGAACCGGCAGAGCCGATCGCAGATGAGGCCGGCATCGATCTCTTCAATCAGCCCGCCGCCGCTGAAACCGCCGCCGAAGACTCAGGGGTTGATCTATTTGGCGACCTGTCACCCAGGGGTACTGAATTTGAAGATCTCAGGTCTGAGGATCTGTTTAACACGCTCGATGCAACGCCTGCCCCCGCGTCGGATGCGTCGTCTTTGGCCTCGATCTTGTCAGATTTGGATCTGAGCCTAGGCCCAGAGGAACCAGCCCTGGGCGAATCGGGGTTAACACTGGGCGATCTCACCGAGCTATCTGTCGATGCAGATCAGCCCAGCCCATCTGCCCCAGAGCGATCGCCAGCGGCACCCTCGACTGGCCCCACCGGCCCTTCGCTGACCCTGGAAAACCTGCTGGGCGAGCTAACCCTCGACCCGCTGACGCCCCTAGCCCCAGAACCCCAACCTGGCGCAACCCTCGACGACCTCACGGCTGATACCCAGTTTGGTTCTACCGCTGGCCCAGAGGTAAGTGAGACCGAAGACTTTACCCTGGCCGATTTCGCCCTGGGGGCAACGGACAGCACCAGTGGCCCGCCCGAATCTGCCCTTCGTCCCGATCCACCGTCGGACGGTGCGATCGCCAATCTGTTCCCAAAGAGCGGCCCTACAACTGAGCCTGCTGAGCCAGACGAGCGCCCAGACTTAGCTGAACTCACCCTGGCAGGGCTAGACCTGGGAGAGCCCACCCCTGCCTCGACCCCAGACGAACTGACCCAAGATGAGCTGACTCTGGAGGGTTTAGGCCTGGGAGGCACCCCTCCCTACGATCCGACGCAGTCGGCTTCGAGCGAGCTAGCCTCAGAACAAACCCCAGAGCTAACCCTAGAAACCTGGGGCATGGCCGCTGCGTCACCCGAACCCAGCCCATCGGGGCCGCCCCTCTCGATTACCCTCGACGATCTCAACCTCAGTCTGGATGAGCCCGAGTCTGGTGAACCTGGGGCCGCACCGACTGAGGCGAGTCCCAATTCGCTAGACGATTTGGCAGCGCTAGGCGAAAGCTGGCCTGAAGGCCCTGGGGCCATTCCCCCCGCTCAAGACACCCAGGCCGAAACCGCCACCGACTGGCAACGCGAAATCAGCCTCGACAATATTTTGGATGCGGCTGGGGCAAATTCTCTGGCAGAAACTGATTTAGCGGCTCAGCCAGAACCACCCACGCCCGACCCCATTCAGTCGGCAGCGGCAGAGACCGCCGAGTCAATGGAAGCGATGATTGACTTCATCAATCTCGACGCCCTGTTAGGGGAGCCAATTGAGCCTCTTGCCCCAGCGCCCAGCCTTGATCTCGACCTCGATCTCAGTTTGGACGATCTCGATCTCGACGCGATCGCAGCACCTGAGTCACCTCAACCTCCCGCAGCAGAACCAGCGACCTGGCTCGACGTGGAGGATGAGGGCGATTCGCAACCCGTTCAGGAACCTGTTCAGAACGAAGATCTTGACTGGAATCGCGCCCCGGCCCCGGCTGACGATCGCCTTTCCCTCGATCTCGATCTTGACCTCAGCCTCGAACCAGAGGCTGCTGCTCCGCTCGACAACAATCTGGCCCTTTCCCTAGACGATCTTTCCCTTGATGATGCAGCGCCCAGCCCAGAAACTAATGCAGAAGCCGCCTTTGGCGACAGCGACATGGCCGACTGGCTATCTGATGCCGATCTAGAACCGGCTTCAGACCAGCTGCCCCCGCTGTCAGAAACCTGGCCCCTCACAGCGGCCTCTACACCTGCCGCAGCGGCAGACGCTGAGCCGGTAGACCTGTCGGTAAACGAGTTGGCCGGGGCGTCACCCGACCCCGCGCCGCCCCCAGCGGTGTCCGAGGAGCTTTCTCTAGACGAATTCTTCAACCTGGAGCCTGAAGCTCCTGGCCCTGAAGCCCTCGACCTCGATGCGCTAGATCTCGGTGCGCTCGAAGTAGAAGACCCCACCCTTCTAGAGCCTCCATCCTTAGCCACAGAAACCCCAACACCAGAAACCCCAGCACCAGGAAACCAGGAGCCAGAAGCCTTCGAGTTGGATCTGCTCCCGACTGAATTGTCAGCACCAGAAGCTTCCGAACCAGAAGCCTTTGAACTAGATCTGCTCTCGCCCGAATCTCCAGCCCCCGCAACGCTAGAACCAGAACCCTTTAATCTAGAAAGCCTCGATCTAGAGTCTGGTGAACCGGCTCAGCCACTCGATCAACCCGAGTCAGCGCCAGAGCCCACAGAGCTACTGGAGGACATTATCTCTAGAGCCTTTGAAGCGGTAGCGCCAGATGCGGTCGTGGTGCCAGAGGCAATCGCCCCGCCCGTGCTCGACCCTGTCGCCCCGCCTCCCCTGGCTGAGCCTGAACCAGTCCTTGACGATCGCGATCTGGCCGCTGAGTTTGATGCAGACGACACAGCTCTAGACGGCTCCGACGGCTTTGACGCCCTTGAGGAGGATGAACCCGTCATCATTCCAGCGCCGCCAGAGGCTGACGAGCCCGAGGCCGCCGAGCCGACGCCGCTGTGGTTTTTGGGCCTGGATGTGGGCACCACGGGCTTATCAGCGGTGCTGCTAGAGCGGCGCGGTGGGCAGGTGTATCCGCTTTACTGGGTTGATAACGCCATTTCGGGGGTGACTGCCGACAAGTTCTTTCGGCTGCCCAGCCTGGCCTCGGTCAGCACCGGGGATGATGCTGGCAGCTGGCAGGTACAGTCTATTGGGTCTTCGGCCCTGACCGTCAACTGGAGCGACGGCGACGCTAGTGACCAGGGCACCGTGTTGCTCAAAGCCCTGAAGCCATACCTCAAACTGAGCATTCCGGCTGTGGTAGACGACGGGGTCTATCAGCCCCAAATTCAGTGGTCTGACCGCGATCGCCTGCCCCTGCAAATCTTTCAAGACAGCCTGCGCGAGCTGCTGGCGACCCTGCCCCAGGGGCTCAGCCCCGAGGCAGCCTTCACGGTCGGAGCAGTGGGTCTAGACGCCGAGGCGATCGCCTTTGCCCTAAATCAGCTGCGGGGGGTCGTGGTTAGCTACCCGGCCAACTGGCCTGATACCTACACCTTTAACCTGCGAGAGGCGGTGCTGGGGGCCGGGCTCACCGCCAGCCCCGACGACATTTACTTTGTCGAAGATGCGATCGCGGCGGTGCTATCAGGTCTGCCCGACCCGTCTACACCGCTGCCCGAGGGCAACGGTCAGCCTATGCAGCAGCAGACCCTCTACGCCTGCCCCTGGACGGGGGGTACCGTGGTGCTTTCCGCCGGAGCCACCGTGACCGAGGTGGGCCTTGTCAACCTGCCCGCCGCCCTAGGCGATCTCTCCTACAGCGACTTTGCGCTGCACTCAATGAGCTACGCGGGCGACGCCATCGACCTCGACATTGTTTGTCACCTGCTGCACCCGGCGGAACGTCGCCAGAGCCGCCCCGCCGAAGGTTATGGCCGCTCTACCGAAGCCGCAGGTTGGGGCTGGCAGGCCGCCATGCCCGAACTAGACGGCACCCACTGGCACGACCTCGACCTCGACGGCTGCGACATGCCGCGCCCAGCCGAGCCGGATATCGCCCGCCGCCAGCGCCTCTACCAGCGCCTAGAAGCCTCCCTGCTGGGGCAGAGTGTGCTAGAAGCCGCCCGCCACCTGAAGATTATCCTTCAGCACCAGCCCCAGTTTGAGCTAGAGCTAGCCGACCAGCGCTGGATTGTGCGCAGCAAAGATCTAGAAGACCGCATCATTCTGCCCTACATTCAGCGCATCAATGGCCACCTCAACCGGCTGCTGAGCGAGTCGGGGCTCAATACCCAGGGCATCAACCAGGTGATTTGCACGGGCGGCAGCGCCTCGTTGCCCAAGATGGCCCGCTGGCTGCGGCAAAAGTTTCCCAATGCCACCATCGTGCAGGACACGTACCACAGCGATCGCCCCCCCAGTTGCAGCCGAGTTACCTACGGGCTGGTCAACCTGGTGCGCTATCCGCAGGTGCTCGACCTCACTCGCCACCAGTACAGCGACATGTTCTTGCTAATGGAGGTGCTGCGCGCCCTGCCCGAGCAGCCCATGCCCCTCAATGGCATTCTGCATCTGCTAAAGGAACGGGGGCTCAATGTGGAAGCCTGCCAGGCCCATCTAATGGCTCTACTCGAAGGTCGTCTGCCCCCCGGTCTGCTGCCCAACACCAGCAGCGGGCCTCTAGTGCTGGCTCCCGTCAGTGATGATCTGGCAACGCTGGCCAGCACACCCCTGTTCACCCGGCCCAGCGGTCAGGTATATGTGCCCAACCTGGAGCAGGGCGCACGCCTGCAAACCTATATGGATCAGCTGCTGGCCGATAAGCACCAAACCCTGGTTGACCCTCTGCTGAGCCAGCTCACAGTGCTGAATGTCTAGCCGTGAGGGCATCTACAAGGCTGAACGCCGCCAGGGAATCAGGGCTGTTGCCCAGAGCTGAGCTTATGATATTGCTGAACTTTTCTCGGTAAACCAAACTCAGCGACGACCCGATCAATCAAGGGAGAACCATGGATTCAGAAATTGAAGCTCAAATTCGTGAGTGTGAAGCGCGACTTTACGCCGCTATGGCAGCCTCCAATGTCTCTGAATTAGACGCCCTCATTGCCGATGATCTGCTTTTTGCTGGACCTACCGGTGAACTGGCAACTAAAGCTATGGACCTGGAACTGCACCGCACTGGCGGTACCCAGTTTCACGAGTTTGTACCTAAAGAGCTAGAAATGCGTGTTTGGAGCGAACACTTTGTTCTTGCATCGGCCAAAGTTTTCTTGAGCGGTACATATTTAGGAAATGCCTTTGCTGGTGACTACCGCTATATGAGAGTTTGGCGCAAAGGAGAAAGCGGCTGGCAAATCGCTGGTGGCAGCGTTAGCGCGGTGGTTTGAAGTTCTATACTTTCTCCTCGACTTTGCACAGTGGCAATGTTTGAGCCCTTGGGAGCCAACAGTGGTGCTATCTAGGGCATTGCTAGATGCGATCGCCTCAACGTTACTAACTAGCGGGCTGTGGGCGCTTGCTCATCAGTAGCCCCAAGCGCTTTAGACTTGCACTACGATCGCACCATCACCCCACCGAATCACCATGGTTCTTACAGTCAGCCCAGAGCGTATTCAACTGCCCCCCGGCAGCACCGTTACCCTGCATTACCAAACCTGGGATGACTACGAGACTCTGCTAGCCAGCCGTCGCGACGATGCCGCCATCAAAATTCGCTTCAACGCCCACACCCAACAGATCTCGCTTATGGCTCCCATGGCAGGCCACGGCAATCGCAGCCGCACTTTAGCTGACCTGGTAACAGCGCTCCTGCGGCATCAAAATCGAGATTGGCACGGCTTTGACCCCGTTACCCTCAAACGCCTGCGACAGGCCGGGGCTGAACCCGACGCCTGCTTTTATATCCAAAACTGGCAGGCAGTTTTAGGTAAAGATCGCATTGACCTCTCGACCGACCCTCCACCAGACTTAGCGATCGAAGTCGATCTCACCTCTGCGACTGAGTTAGAGGTGTATCAAATGCTGGCAGTGCCAGAGGTGTGGATTTATCGCCAGGGACAGCTAAATCTTTATGTCTTAATCGAGTCGGGCTATGACGATAGCACCACCAGCCTTGCCTTCCCCACCGTAGACGTAAAAGCTCTGCTGCCCCAGTATGTTGAGCGAGCCTGGGCAACGGGGTCTAGCGTCGCCCTGCGGGAGTTCGAGCAGTATCTTCAGGCCCATAGCTAGGGCTAGAGCTTGTTGCTAAAAGGGACCGGGTGCCTGGGGTCGTAGCCCAAAACTTGAGCTTGACCCTGTAGGCACCCGGTCCCTTAGGGAGAGGTCTCTAGTTCAGCGCTTCGAGGTAGTCGCGGACGCGGTTGCGGCGCTTGGGCTGGCGCAGCTTTTGCAGCGCCTTCGACTCAATCTGGCGCACCCGCTCACGGGAAAGCTCCAGGGCGCGGCCAATCTCGGCCAGCGAGTAAGGGGTGCCGTCGCCGAGGCCAAAGCGCATGTTGATCACGTCCTGCTCGCGGCTGGTGAGGTCGGCCATCAGCTGTTGCAGGTCGCGGCGCAGCGACTCGCGGATCAGCATGTCCTCGGGCGACATGCAGTCGGTTTCGAGCAGGTCGCCTAGCTCGGTGTCGCGGTCTTTGCCCACCTTGGTTTCAAGAGAAACAGCGCGGGGGACGCGCAGCAGCACTTCCCGCACCTGAGCGGCGGTCATGTCGAGTTCGCGGGCGATGTCTTCGATGGAGGGGGTGCGGCCTTTCTCCTGGGAGAGCTTGCGCTGGGCCTTTTTGATTTTGTTGAGCTTTTCGGTGATGTGGACGGGCAGGCGAATGGTGCGGCTCTGGGTGGCGATCGCCCGCGTAATGCCCTGGCGAATCCACCAGTAGGCGTAGGTGCTAAAGCGGTAGCCCTTGGTGGGGTCAAACTTTTCGACCGCTCGCTCCAGACCCAGGGTGCCTTCTTGAATCAGGTCGAGCAGCTCCAGGCCCCGATTTTGGTACTTTTTGGCCACCGATACTACCAGGCGCAGGTTGGCCTTGATCATGTGCTCTTTGGCGCGAATGCCCTCGGCAATGGCCTTTTCTAAATCGGGTACGGTGAGGTTGCTGAGCTCGGCCCAGGCCCGCTTACCGGCGGCCAGAGTGGGTTTGAGGTCGGCGATGGGCACCTCGGCCTCGGCGGCCCAGCGCTCTAGGGAGGGGCGGTAGCCCAGCTGCGACGAGAGGCGATCGCGGGTTTTTAGCAGGTTGCTGTAGATAGCTAAGATGCCGCCATTCGCGTCAGCCGCCTGGGTCAAGTCGTCTAGCAGCTGCATATAGCCCTGCACAGCCTGGGCCTCAGAGACTTCTTCGTGGCGCTCTAGCAGGCGTACCCGGCCAATTTCTTGCAGGTAGAGACGCACCAGGTCGGTGGTGCGCTTGCCTTTTAGCACGGCGGCGGCATCGGTTTCGAAGTCGCTGTCGTCAGCGTCGGCAGCAGAAAAGTCATGGAGCCGAAGGTCTGCCCCTTCATCCTCCTCTCCCAGGGTAGGGAGACCAAGCTCCTGATCGGGCAGGGCGGCGGCTTCATCTTTTTTGTAGTGGGGTGTTGCTACCATGACGCTCTCTAGTTACGTGTCTAAACGTGTGTCGATAGGCCATTTGCCAACCTGGGCCTAGTGTTCCCACCCGTCAGGACTTTAGAACAAGGGCTTGAGTTCCAGTGGCTGGGTGAGCTAACCTAGGTCAACCTCTAGTCCAACTGCCTGTAGGGCTAAACGACAACCTTGCTGCGCGTTCTTGGAGTTAAGGCCAGGCGTTGGGGAACGATTTAGGCGATCGGGGCTGAGGTAGGCGAAAGCGAACCGACACCATAATCTACGCTGCCATTGCCTGTAATTCCCGATAGAACGTTACACCTTGGCAAAAACCTCACATTGACGGCGAAGCGATGTATAGGATTAGGGCATTCGTTGCAATTAGGAGCAGACTTCGCTAATGGCTGATGGACTTCCCTGGACAGCTGATGCCCAGGCTAAGCTCAAAAACATTCCCTTTTTTGTTAGGGCTCAGGCCCGCAAGCGCATTGAAGATGTGGCTCGTGAGGCCGAGGCCGAGGCGGTGACGGCTGATCTGGTAGAGCGAGTGCGGCTGGAGTTTGGCCAGTAGCCTCGGCTTTGGCAAGCCATGCACCGTTTTTCCGATCGCGGTTCAGCTTGTACAGCCATACAGAAAAACAAATTGCCGTCGCGCCAGGGAGAATGCGCCTAAGCCTTTCTCAGCGCGAAACCTGGGGCGATGGTAGTCCTTTACGTGCCTACAGAAACCGGCATAGAAGGCGGGGAGCAAGTTGCAAGTCGTACTCATAACGAGTATGATTTAGAAGAGGCCGGGGCCATAGTGGTAGGATTTCAAGATTGGGCCCGCAGGCCGCATCACAGATTTGTTGGTTATCCACTCAATTGACAGAACAAAGAGAGGCCATATGGTTGCAACCGCTGAAAAAAACAAGACCAAGCGCGGGTTTTACCCCACTCGCATTGACATGTCGGCTGAGGTGCGATCGCAGGTGTGTGACGTACTGAACCAGACACTGGCCGCCACCCTCGATCTCAAAACCCAGACCAAGCAGGCGCACTGGAATGTGAAGGGCATGAACTTCTACCAGCTGCACGAGCTGTTTGACGAGCTGGCGGGCGAATTGGAAGGGTTTGTCGATCTAGTGGCCGAGCGCGTTACCGCCCTGGGGGGTACCGCCATGGGCACGGCCCGCATGGCCGCTGCCGAGTCGATTTTGCCTGAGTACCCCATCGATGCAGTGGAAGGCCCTGAGCACGTAACCGCTCTGGCTGAGCGCTTTGCCGCCTACGGTAAGCACGTGCGCGAAGCCATCGACACCACCGATGATCTGGGCGATGCCGACACCGCCGATCTCTATACCGAGATCTCTCGCACCATTGACATGCGTCTGTGGTTCTTAGAGGCACACCTGGTGCAGAAGTCTGATCGGGGCTAGTAGTTGCGCTGGGGGGTTAACCCCAAACCGGGGCCGGGAAGACAGACAGGGTCTTCCCGGCCCTTCTGTTTAAGCTGGTTGTTAAAGCCAGAAAGCAGGCGGCACCTTGTCTTTGTAATCTCTGTGGCCAGACTCGGTTTTGAGCCGCTACCATAACGCTTCAGTAGCTCTTGCGCGCACTATGGCTAACCCGGCTTCTCAACTGTCTGGCTCTGACGCGGTGGATAGCGCCCTAGAAAACACGATGGAGGACGCGATCGCGTCAGCTACTCTGGCAAATGCTCTAGCAGATCAGGCCCACAGCCACGGGCACCACCATCATCATGGGGATCCTCATCTTGGGCACGGCCACACCCACGGGGCTGTGGATCCTGAGATTGCGGCCTCGGAGCGGGGGCTGTGGGCGGTGAAGTGGTCGTTTGTAGGGCTGCTGATCACGGCGATCGCGCAAGCTGTGGTGTTTGCCCTCTCGGGCAGCGTGGCGCTGATGGCCGACCTGATTCACAACGTGGGCGATGCCATGACCTCGGTGCCCCTGGGGGTGGCGTTTGTGCTGGCCCGCACCCGGTCTTCGCCCCGCTTTGCCTACGGCTATGGCCGCGCCGAAGATTTGGCCGGGGTGGCGATCGTAGGGGTAATTTTTTTGAGCGCGCTGATTACCGGGTACGAGTCGATCGAGCGGCTGCGCCACCCTCAACCCCTGGACCATTTGGTGGCCCTGGCGGCGGCGGCAGTGATTGGCTTTGTTGGCAATGAGGTGGTGGCCCTGTTTCGCTTACGGGTAGGGCGCGAGATCAATAGCGCGGCTCTGGTGGCCGATGGGCTGCACGCCCGTGCTGATGGGCTGGTCAGCCTGGCGGTGCTGGTCAGTGCCCTGGGAGTCGGGCTGGGCTATACCTGGGCCGACCCCGTGATGGGACTGGTGATTACCCTGGTGCTGCTGCGGGTGGTCTGGCAATCGACCCAGACGGTGTTTACCCGACTGTTGGATGGGGTCGAGCCAGAGGTGCGCGATCGCCTGCGCCACGAAGTAGAGCACGGGGTAGGGGCAGCCGCTACCGTTCAGCAGGTGAAGGGGCGGTGGCTGGGGCACCGGCTGCACGGGGAGGTGACGTTGGCCGTAGAGGCCAGTCTCTCGGTGGCGGCGGGGGAGGCGATCGCCTCCCACCTCAGAGAGCACTTGCACCAGCGGTTGCCCTACCTGGCTGAGGTCACCATTCAGGTGCAGCCTCGGTCGCCCATCGCTTTGGACTAACGACAGCCCTTGATATGTCATGGTTATTCTGACTTTGGGCAACTTCTGAAAAACTTTCTCTGGTGGGCAGTACCCACCCTACGGTGGCTGATTTATTTTGAACTTTGCATTTTGAATTCCGCGCAGCGGTACTACCCGCCGAGCTGGTGGCAGCGCGAGAGCCGCAGCATCATAGCATCGAGCCGAGCCAGGTCGCCAAAGCAGCCTCCCTGGCCAGTCAAGAAGCCACCCATCTGGAGAGATTCAAGGCGCGGTATTTTCCAGTACCAGAGCGCGGGCAGATGGCCTTTGGGGGCGTCGAGGTCAAACTCTAGCCAGTTATAAAACCGCAGAAACCCTATAGGCCGCAGCGCAACCAGCATCAGCCAGCCCACGTCTTCAAAAAACGGGTGGGGGGTAGACCAGTTGTTTAAATTGGGGTCAAAATCTACGGTTTCTAGCAGATCGGCGTAGATCTGGAGCTGGGCCGAAAAGCCAAAGTGCCCACCGCTGGCCATCTGCCAGCGATCGTCGATGGCCTGGAGCAGTTGGCAGGGCAGGGCCGCTACCGCCTCGGTGGTGAGGTAAGGGCGCTGGCGAGAGCTGACTCCCTGTAGACGCATGGCATTTTGGCTGTAGGCTACAGCGTCTAACAGTAGATCAGCCGTCAGGCGATCGGCCTCTTCCCAGTCTTCTTCGTTGAGCAGCAGGCTGAGTTCGCTGAGGCTTTCTTCTAAATCGCTGGGGGTGGCGCTAGCGAGCACGGGCAGGCCCTCCGGTTAGGCAAGTTGGGTGGGTAACGCTGTATCGAGGGCGGGAACGGCTACGGCCTCCAGGGGCATACCGTCATTGAGGTGTTGCATAATAGCGGCCATAACCTCAGGGTTAATTTTGTAGCGATCGCTCAAACTGGGGCAGCACCAGCGCCAGGTGGGCAGGTGGCCTGGGGGAGCCTCAAGGCTGAAGTTGAGGTCATGGTAGGGCTTGTAGCCTCGAAAAAAAAACGACGGAGCCTCGCGCCAGCCCAGCGCCTGCTCAAAGGCTACCCACCGCTGGCGATCGTCCGCCTGAATTTGCTGCTGGGCTCGGTAAACCTGCTGCTGGGCTTTAAACCCAAAGCGCCCCTTGCTGTAGCGGTTCCAAAGGCCGTCGATGGTGGCTAAGTCAACGGCTGGCAGCCGCTCCACCGTAGCAGCAGTCACGGGCTGCATATCGAGGTTAAGCGCCTTCAGAATAACGACTTCAGTTTCCATGTCGGCCTCGTGCCAGGCCTGCTGGTGTAGCAGATCGCGCAGGCGATTGTAGTCAACTCCGGCGGCAGACGCTACGCCGCCGTACAGCTCATCGCGCACCTCTGTCTCAAGCTGCACGGCCTGATCGGCAGAGATATCCCACAGTCGCCGAGCCTGGTCGAGGCGACCCTGATCGAACTCCGAGGGGTAGAGGCTGTTGGCCATGGTCTGGCGGCAAAGGGCTCGGTATTGGTTCAGGCGTGCCTGAACCTGTTGAACCTGCTTTTGGCGCTCTGCTTCGGCCTTGGCCTCGGCAGACAGGCGGCTATTTTCAGCAGTTTTAGCCGTAGTTTGCTCGGTTTTAAGCGTGATGTCGTCGTGGTAGCGCTGCCGGTGCGTTTGGTAGATAGCCTCTGCTTCGAGAATAGACATGCCCAAATTTTCAGCTAGCTCTTGCAGCACAGGCCAAATGTCTTTGGGGGCAAAGGGCGGGCCCTCGTCCATGGCGCGCAGGCGGCTAAACTCGGCGGCGGTCATGTCTTCAAAGTGGCGGTGCTTGTCGGCTTTGGTTGGGTAAGGGCTGGCCGCTCTGGCATTGAGCACTTCGGCCTCCTCTGCCGTAATGCCCAGGCGCTGGCGCAGCAGGTTGAGGTTGTCGAGTTCGGTGGGCGACAGCTCGCCCTGGGTGCGGCTGTAGGTTTCGGCCTCGGCCAGGTAGTCGCGCTCGGGCGCAAACAGCAGCCCGCTTTGAGCTGCCGCCATAAAACCTATCAAATCGTCGGCTTGATAGGTTTGAATTTGCAGCGCCAGCTCTGAGATCCGAAATCGAAAGCAGGTCTCGATCGGGTTGTAGAAGAGGCGATCGCGCAGCCGCCGCAAAATCGGCCCCAGCAGGTCTGAATGAGCCGCAAACGTAACCCCCACTCGAACCTCAGCCACATCTCTGATTTCTGAGACGGGTTCAAAGCGGGTTTGGCTCATGCCGTCGAGATCGCGCAGATCTTCAATCAGGTAGTGAACCTCAGTGGCCACATCGTCGCTCTTGAGCTGAGGATCTGTAAACTTGATTGAAAATTCAACATCCTGCGCCAAGCTACCACCTCACAGACGCACCCAAGACCGGGTTTTAGCCAAAGCATCTCTTCGCAACTTTATAGTAAGCCAGATAGCAAATACAGCTCATCTAAAACGCGCTTTTCCAGGGCATCGATCTCTGGCGGGCTGAGCTGGTAGAACTCTCGAGCCTGGATCAGACGACCCCGGTTAAACTCTGCCCCCGAGAGCCGAGCCATCATAGCCTGACGAAATTGGTCTACATCGGGTGCAAGGCTCAGCGGTACCACCGCATCCATTACTAAGGACTCAAAGGCTTGGCTATAGCGCTCCAGACGCTGCCGCTGCTCCCGGTATCGCTGGCGCTCGGCTTCGGCCTCGGCCTCCCGCTGCTGTCGCTCTTGCTCAGCTTCCTGGCGCAGGGCGCTGAGGCGCTCGGCCTTCAGAAACTGAGCATCAGCCTCGGGCAGGCTCATGGTGTCGGCCTTGGCCTGCATCACCTGCCAAAACTCGCTATCGAGGTCGCTCTCCTGCTTGCAGACCAGCAGCTCTCGACGAAAGTGCTGGTACTTGTCGCCCAGAGTTTTAAACGGCCCCATTGCCCTGGTGTTGAGGTCGTTGGTCTCTTCGCTGACAAGCCCCATACGGTGGCGTAGCAGCAGCAAGTTGGCCTTGGCAGCGGGAGTTAGTTCGCCAAAGGTATTGACGTAGCTTTCAGCTTTAGTGAGATAAAGCTCCTGGGGCGGCAGCAGCGCTTCGCCTAAGGGCAGCAGCTGAGCCAGGGTTTTGGCCCGGTTGGTTGCAAGGGTAATAGTGTAGGCCGATGATTTTTTGCCGTCTGCTGGATCGATTTGTTGCGCGATCGCCTGAGCAGACGGAATGTTGACTTCAAAGCTATATTGCTCAGCGGTGCGATCGAGCCAGTTGCCCACACATCTAAGCACCACTCTCAATTTATCTAACGGTGCCTCAAACCTCAGTCCTACATACAGCTCAGGCACAGCACCATTGGCGGGAGCTATGCCTAAACCAGGAGCACGGCGCTGGCTACGAGAGATAAATGCAAAGGTTGTGTGCTCTAAGTGGCTTAACCGAGTGATATCGCTGGCCAGAGCTTGAATATCGGCATGGATGCCCCTTGGATTTGGCTCGCTCTCTAAAGATGTAATCGAAAGCCGGAAACGATTAGCTGAGTCAAAATCGTGAACCATTTTTGCTGAGTCACTGGTGCTGACAACCGTTGGCTCAGTATATCAGTGCTATTTGAATTGGGGCTCCACAGTTGTAAACCTGGTCTTTAATAGGGGCAGCTTGGAGAGCGTTAAGGGTGAAGCATGCCGATAATCTTTCTTTCCTACCGTCGCCGCGATAGTCAAACCATTACCCGAAAAATTCATGAACATCTGGAAGAAACCTACGGCAAAGACGCTGTTTTTCTAGATGAAAAAAGTATTCCCAAGGGTGAAGACATTCGCCAATACATTAGAGACAGCCTTAGCCAATGCGCCGTTGTGCTGCCAGTAATTGCGGCGGAATGGTTGAAGAGTATTACGGCCTCTGGCTTAAGCGGCGGCGACTGGAACAAGCCTATCGACTGGGTCAGAATAGAGCTGGAGGAAGCTTTAGCCTGTCATAATGTCCGCGTTGTGCCGCTGCTGATAGATGGCGTAGTAATGCCCAGGGAAGATATGCTGCCCGATGGCCTCAAAGAGCTGCCTCATCGCAATGGACTATGCATTAGCTCCAAGGCGTTTCATGAAGATAAACAGCGGCTGGTGCGCGAGCTAGATCGCCTCATTGAAGGCAGCTCTTTGGAGTTGCCCAAGACCCTGACAAGCCCTTCGGACGATGAGCTGCTGCGGCAGGAACAGTACCGTCATGAGGTGCGCTACTGCCTAGAAAGCAATAATGGCCAAATCGATGCTATTGGCCAGATCTACTTGGAAGCTCTACGACAGCACTTGCAACTGACTCGCCAGACTACTAAACACATTCGAGAAATGGCCCAGCAGCCCTATCACCGCTACACGACGGCGGTCAGGCACCTGGTTAGTCACCATGCCAGCAGCTTAGCGTCTGCTTCTCGCAATAGTGATCACGCCCCAGTGCTGACCCTCGATAGACGAGCCATCAGCCATTTGCGGCGGCTGCATCACAATCTAAATTTGCCCCGCTGGAAGGCGCTCAAAATCGAGCATCAGATCCTCAAAGAATGGGAAGAGCAATCCGGGAATTTGCCCAACCAGTCTGCATAGTTTTTGGAGTGAGCTGGGCAAACACCGTAAAGCCCTTGGCTTGGCTGCGCCTATGCCCCTACCCAGGCTGTCTGTGCAAAACCGGGGTGACGCGATTCGGGTTTTGCAGAGGAGCACTCTCAAAACAAAGCCCCAGAGCTTTGGCTCTGAGGCTTTGCACAGATTAAATGAAGGCTGAAACGTTTATTTAAAGCCGACGGAAGCTTGCCATACGAAGGCCAGCAGCAGGAAAAATACGGGGATGATGGGCAGCACGTCTACCAGGGGGTCGAACAGGGAATAGGCTTCGGGCAGCTTGGCCAGCAGCATTGCGACTTCCATTGAATAATTATCCTCTCGTTACACAGCCGGGACAGGTAATTCTTCAGATGCCAGTAAAGCTAAGCCCTTGAGCGCCCTGGCTGGAATCTGAGAATTGGTAAATTTTCTTCGCATTTTATCACGGGTGGGGGGCGTCGATCGCGGTCGCGGTCGAGTTTGGCTCTAGCCAGTGGGCAAAGTCTTGGGCAAAGCGATCGCCCACAATGGCCTCCCGGATCCGCTGGGTAAAGCGCACCAGCTCGGTGATGTTGTGAATCGAGATCAGGGTAAAGGCCAGCATCTCTTTGGCGTGGATCAGGTGGCAGAGGTAGGCGCGGGTGAAGTGCTGGCAGGTGTAGCAGGGGCAGGTGGCGTCGAGGGGGGTGTAGTCGCGGCGAAAGCGCTGGTTTTTCAGGTTCCAGCGATCGCCATCGACCAGGGCCGCACCGTGGCGGGCCAGCCGGGTGGGAATGACGCAGTCGAACAGGTCTACCCCCGCCGCGATCGCCTGGGCCATTTCCTTATAGGTGCCTACCCCCATCAGGTAGCGGGGTTTGTGCTCGGGCAGGCAGGGGGCGGTGGCTTTGACGATGGTTTCGATCAGCTCTGGCGGCTCGCCCACGCTGACGCCGCCGATCGCGTAGCCGGGCAGATCTAGCGTGGCTAGCTGCTGGGCCGCCTCGGTGCGCAGGTCGGGGTAGACGCCGCCCTGCACAATGCCAAACAGCGCTTGATCCGGGCGTTTGTGGGCCTCTACACAGCGCTGGAGCCAGCGCCAGGTGCGATCGGTAGACGCTTTAATGGTCTCGCGACTGCAGGGGTAGGGGGGGCACTCGTCAAAGGCCATGATCACATCGGCCCCCAGATCGTTCTGAATTTGAATTGAGGTTTCGGGGCGGATATTGATGATGCGGCCATCCTTGGGCGACTTGAAGGTGACGCCGTCTTCGGTGATGGTGCGCATCTGGCTGAGGCTAAACACCTGAAAGCCACCCGAGTCGGTCAACATAGGGCCATCCCAACCCATGAAGCGGTGCAGGCCGCCCGCCTCGGCCACGATGTCTTCACCCGGCTGTAGGTGCAGGTGGTAGGTGTTAGAGAGCACCATCTGCGCCCCGGTGGTGGCGAGCTGAGCCGGGGTGACGGTTTTGACGTTGGCCAGGGTGCCCACGGGCATAAACCGGGGCGTGTGGACGGGGCCGTGGGGGGTGGTGAAGGTGCCCGCCCGCGCCTGGGTGTGGCTACAGCGGGCATCGCAGCGAAAGGAAAAAGCCTGGGTCAAGGTCGGGCGCTCCGGGGAGCAAAAGGGCAAAGCGGCATTTATCGTAGCATTTGGCGGCGCGGCAGGTGTTGTGCAGCTTTGCTACCCTGAGTCTAGCGATTTTCTTTTATAAAGCAGGCACTTAGCCCATGGCCACGGCTTTAGACAAACGTTCTAATACAGATGCGGGCATCTTGGTGGCCCGCTTTAAGGCCCTGTCTGACCCGCTGCGGCTAGAGGTGATTGAGCTATTGCGATCGCAGGAAATGTGCGTGTGCGATCTGTGCGATCGCATGGTCATTGCCCAATCCAAGCTCTCCTTTCATCTCAAAACCCTGCGCGAGGCGGGGCTGATCTCCGCCCGGCAGGATGGCCGCTGGATCTACTACAGCCTCAACCCGGCCGAGTTTGGCGAGCTAGAAGACTACCTCAGCACCCTGCGCCAGCTTAGCCCCCAGCGCCCCGCCAGCCCCTGTGCGCCCGATCGGGACTGATCAAACCCCTGCCTCAGTGGGACAGTCGAGACGGCTATCCCACAACTCAGGGAACCATCCCCTTTAGATTGGGAGTTTTGCTTAAGTTCACTAAACGCTGACATTGGCTGCCAGCCCCGCAGAATCCGGTCGGATTGCCGCCAGCGAAGCAAACGGATCTTGCGAATACCCCTTAAAATGATTTGGATTTTTCATAAGCACCCCTGCAGCCTATGCCCCGCCGTGATGACATTCAAAAGATCTTGCTGATCGGCTCTGGCCCGATTGTGATTGGTCAGGCCTGCGAGTTCGACTACTCTGGCACCCAGGCCTGCAAAGCGCTGCGGGAAGAGGGCTACGAGGTGGTGCTAATCAACTCCAACCCGGCCACCATCATGACCGACCCGGAGACCGCCAACCGCACCTATATCGAGCCGCTGACCCCCGAAATTGTGGAGCGGGTGATCGAGCGGGAGCGCCCCGATGTGATGCTGCCCACCATGGGCGGCCAAACGGCGCTGAACTTGGCGGTAGCCCTGTCAAAGAATGGGGCGCTGGAGCGCCACGGCGTCGAGCTGATTGGGGCCAAGCTGGAAGCGATCGAGATGGCGGAAGATCGCAAGCTATTTAAAGAGGCGATGGCGCGCATCAATGTGCCAGTGTGCCCCTCGGGCCTGGCCGAAACTATGGACGAGGCGCGGCAGATCGCGCAGCAGATTGGCACTTTTCCGCTGATTATTCGACCTGCCTACACCATGGGCGGTACCGGCGGCGGCATCGCCTACAACCAGGAGGAGTTTGAAACCATCTCGCGATCGGGGCTCGACGCCAGCCCAGTGTCGCAAATTCTAGTCGAGCAGTCGCTGCTGGGCTGGAAGGAATACGAGCTGGAGGTGATGCGCGACCTGGCCGACAACGTGGTGATCATCTGCTCGATCGAAAACCTCGACCCGATGGGCGTACACACAGGCGACTCGATCACCGTGGCCCCGGCCCAGACCCTCACCGACAAAGAGTACCAGCGCCTGCGCGATGCCTCAATCAAGATCATCCGCGAGATTGGCGTGGAGACGGGCGGCTCGAATATTCAGTTTGCAGTTAACCCCGACAACGGCGAGTTTATTGTCATTGAGATGAACCCCCGCGTGTCGCGCAGCTCGGCGTTGGCCTCGAAGGCGACCGGCTTCCCGATCGCCAAGTTTGCGGCCAAGCTGGCAGTGGGCTACACCCTCAACGAAATTTCCAACGACATCACTAAGAAAACCCCGGCCAGCTTTGAGCCCACCATCGACTACGTGGTGACCAAAATTCCTCGCTTTGCCTTTGAGAAATTCCCTGGCACCCCCGCTACCCTGACCACCCAGATGAAGTCGGTGGGCGAGGCCATGGCGATCGGGCGCACGTTTCAGGAGTCGTTTCAAAAGGCGCTGCGATCGCTCGAAACGGGCCGGGCGGGCTGGGGCTGCGATGGCTCCGAAAAGCTGCCCAGCCTCAACGAAATTCGCCCCAAGCTGCGCACCCCCAACCCCGATCGCATCTTCGACCTGCGCCACGCCATGCAGTTGGGCCTCACCGTCAACGATATCTACGACCTCACCGCCATCGACCCCTGGTTTCTCAACCAGCTCTCCGGCCTGTTGCAGACCGAAAAGTTTCTCAAGCGCACCAAGCTGACGGAGCTGAGCTATGAGCAGATGCGGGCGGTCAAGCGGCAGGGCTTTAGCGATCGCCAGATCGCCTACGCCACCGGTACTCACGAAGACGCCGTGCGCGACTATCGCAAGGGCCTGGGCGTCATTCCCGTCTACAAAACCGTGGATACCTGCGCCGCCGAGTTTGAGGCCTTTACCCCCTACTACTATTCCACCTACGAAGACGAAACCGAGGTGCTGCCCAGCGATCGCCCCAAGGTGATGATCTTGGGCGGCGGCCCCAACCGCATTGGCCAGGGCATTGAGTTTGACTACTGCTGCTGCCACGCCTCGTTTGCCCTGCGCGACGACGGCTACGAGACGATCATGGTCAACTCCAACCCCGAGACAGTCTCGACCGATTACGACACCAGCGATCGCCTCTACTTTGAGCCCCTGACCAAAGAAGACGTGCTCAACATCATCGAAGCCGAAAACCCCGTCGGCGTGATCATCCAGTTCGGCGGCCAAACCCCGCTCAAGCTGGCTGTTCCCCTTCAGCAATACCTCGCCTCCCTCCCCGCCGCCGACCCATCCACCCATCCACCCGTCCACCCACTCACCCAAATCTGGGGCACCTCGCCCGACTCCATCGACACCGCCGAAGACCGGGAGCGCTTTGAGGCCATTCTGCGCGAGCTGGATATCAAGCAGCCCCCCAACGGTATGGCCCGCAGCTACAACGATGCCCTCAAGGTGGCCCAGCAGATCGACTACCCCGTGGTGGTGCGCCCCAGCTACGTGCTGGGCGGTCGCGCTATGGAAATCGTCTACTCCGACGCCGACCTGGAGCGCTACATGACCTACGCGGTGCTGGTCGAACCCGACCACCCGATTTTAATCGACAAGTTTTTAGAGAATGCGATCGAGGTGGATGTGGATGCGATCGCTGACCACACCGGCCAGGTGGTCATCGGCGGCATTATGGAACACATCGAGCAGGCGGGCATTCACTCGGGCGACTCGGCCTGCTCGCTGCCCACCATCACCCTCCCCCCCGCCGCCCTCGCCACCATTCGCGACTGGACCATGAAGCTGGCCAAGCGCCTCAATGTGATTGGCCTGATGAACATTCAGTTTGCCGTCAAGGGCGAGCAGGTTTACATCATTGAGGCCAACCCCCGCGCCTCGCGCACGGTGCCCTTTGTGTCGAAGGCGATCGGTCACCCGCTGGCCAAACTGGCGGTGCGGGTGATGTCGGGCAAAACCCTGGCCGAACTGGGCTTTACCGAAGAGGTCATCCCCAACCACATTGCGGTTAAAGAGGCCGTGCTGCCCTTCGACAAGTTTGCCGGTACCGACGCCCTGCTCGGCCCCGAAATGCGCTCCACCGGAGAGGTTATGGGCATCGACGCCGACTTTGGTAAAGCCTTCGCCAAAGCGGTGCTGGGGGCCAACCAAAAGCTGCCGCTCAAAGGCACCGTGTTCATCTCCATGAACGATCGCGACAAGGCCGCCGTCATCCCCGTCGCCAAAGACTTTGCCAACATGGGCTTTAAGGTGATTGCCACCTCCGGCACCCGCGCCGCCCTGATGGATGAAGGACTCACCGTCGATCTCATTCTCAAAGTTCACGAAGGCCGCCCCAACGTCGAAGACGCGATCAAAAACAACGACATTCAGCTAATCATCAACACTCCAGCGGGCAGTACCGCCCAGGAGGACGATCGCTCGATTCGCCGCACGGCCCTGGCCTACAAGGTGCCGATCATTACCACTATCGCCGGGGCCAAAGCCACCGCCTCTGCCATCCACTCCTTGCAACAGCACCCCCTCCAAGTGAAGTCACTCCAAGAGTATGTGGGGATGTAAGTTGACGATGCAACAGACTCGGCTGTGGGGGAGTCTATAATGCGGAGCCAGCATAAATGATGGTAGTCCTCTGTATTTATTAGCTGATGGCTAATGCCTTTATCTCGCTCAAACGACTGCTCTACGATGATTCAGCTTGGCGTGTTGAAATTAGTGCTAGCAATGGCTATTTTTCTGGGGTTCAAGACTTCTACACTTATCCAGAGAATCTAGATGCTCTTGGAGCCGATTTTTACAAGTTTCCGCAAAGCATACAAGATGAGGTGCGGTTTGAGTTAGGTGATCGAACTGGCAAATGGGCTTACTTCGTGCTTGTTCGGGCATTTCTGTTTGACTCGGTTGGTCATGCTGCCATTGAATTTGCTGTTGATAACAATGCAATGTCAATTGATCATGCCCAAACAAGTTTCTTTATTCGTACTGAAGTTGCTGCCATTAATAACCTTGGACAGCAACTTCGAGCATGGGTCGTTGCACCTGATAAACCGCTAATTTGGTCGCCTCACACTACCTAGCCCTTCATTACACGGGACTGTTTAGGGCAATCGGCTAGAATCGAGAGGCTACATGTACGAAAACCCACAGAGTAGAATAGGTTAATTGTGGTGCCATCAACGTACAGTGTATCTCCCTCAAGACGCGGTCATTGCAAAAGAGAAGCTAACCCAGTACCTACTTGTCTTACTGCCCAAAGACGACAAGTCTAAGTTTCTCGCTCAAGCCGGGTACAACTTAACCAATTGGCAGCAACTTGAACAAGACATTCGTAATCAAGTCTTATCTCAGCCAGCAGAGTTTCTTGAAACAACCCGTCACGGTCAGAAATACTGTATACGAACTAAACTTCGAGGCGTTAATGGTATTGAGTTGAGCATTCTAACTATTTGGATGGTGGCAAACGGAACGACTAAATTTGTGACCTTAGTACCAGATAAAGGAGAAAGCTAATGGCAAAGACATTTCCTTTATTTTCTCAAGTTGCTCTGGCCAAAGACCTACCAGAGTATCACCTTAAAAGAGGCGATATTGCCACTATAGTAGAGCATTATCCTAGCCAGGAAGGTAAAGAGGATGGCTATAGTTTAGAAGGCTTTGATGTGCCCAACGTAACTGTTGAGGTAGACGCCTCGCAAATTATCTCCCTCAGTCAACTACGGCAGGAAGAGGAAATTCTAGCCAAGTTGCGTCAACTTTCTCAGTCAAGACTGATGCATCTTCAAGACTATATAGATTTTCTTGTGCAAAAAGAAAAGGCGGATCAAAAAGGTGCTTAAGAAGCTGCGAAGTATCGCTAGACGTTACCTAGAACGACAGTTCGGCGCTTCTCTAACTATTCATTTTCACACTTTTTGCCAAAGCCCCAGAATTTTTGAAAAACTCTGGGGCTTTGGTTATTCAGCTATTTAGCCTGTTGTCACCCCTCGCCTGCGGGTCATGACGCTGAGGTATTCGCCGTTGCGGCCTGTGGGTATGGGGTCTGACCAGGCGATTTTGTCGCAGTAGCGTAGCGCCGCCATTTGGTTAATCGCCTCCATCAGCGCGGCATAGTCGCCGAGCAAAATGTGGCGCAGGGTTTCTTGGCGGTAGGTGGGTAGGGTAAACGGTGCAGGGGCCATGCCCTCTGCGTCAGATGGTTGAAACATACGGGTAACTCCGTTTTCGGTAAAGAAAACGGGGAACTATCCAGATCCCTCGTTTCGGCAATGCGAGAGACCGGACTTAGAATGAATCCAGTCATCTCAGCTTACCTGGGTTAAGTTGGGATGATTAGGGTAGGAGAGGAGTTCGCAGCTCCGCTCTTACCCGCCTAGAATCATTCCCCGCAGCATTAACCTACTAAACCTGCGCTAAAAGTTCAACCGTACTGACAGTTTTGTGTTCAAGCTCGCCTTCTCAACCTACTTTGCTGGTGCGGATGACAACAGGGCATAGGCTGAGCCACCTTGGGTTAGTCCATGCCGCCTATTGATAATGCATAGCTCTGAGAACCGTGGTTCTGGCTCACCCTTTGCCCACGCCGCTAGTACTGTGGGACAGCTTTTCAGCCGCCGCGATCGCCGTCGTTGGGTCTTTGCCATTTGGGGTCTGTTAACCGCTTTAGGCTGGCTGTGGTATTTGCCCTTTGCTTCGGGCCGTGGGATTGGGTTTCACGGGCTGGCCTGGGCCTACAGCCAGCTGTTTGCGATCGCGCTGCTGCTGCTGCTGGTCGGGATAGTGGCGATCGCCCTGGGGAGCATAGCCCTGGGCGTGCTGCTGCTCATGGGTCTCAAACCAGCCTGGCGACGCAGCGCCCGGCGAGGCATCCAAAAGCTGCTGGTGCTGCTGGCAGTTGGGGTGCTGCTGCCCTTGCCCCTGCTGCCAACGCTAGCTGTAGGGTATGCTCCCCAGGCCAGGCAGGTTGTCTCGCCCTGGCGCACGACCTACCGAACCGTCTATGTGGCTTTTCCTCTAGATGACAACTACGGCGACCTCATGCTTTTGCAATGCCGCTGGCTGTGTCATCAGGTCTATCGCAGCTCGACCGACATTATTTCTGCAGGCGCGGCAGGTTTGGCGTTTAATGCCGAAACCAACCAGGTGGGGCTTCAGCTACAGGGGCAGTGGGTTTACGTGCGATCGCCCAACAGCGAGCCTTGTACCCTGTCGTTAGGCCTAACAGCCAACGAGAGGGAGTGCCGGTTTATCCCAAATAGTTGAGGGCTATGTAGCAGAAGCCTGACGTCATTGCCTGGGCAGGTGGCGTATTTATCTAAACCAGCTGCACACCTGGTAGCGTCCCAATCCCGAACTGTTCAACCGCTGGCTCATGGGCCTAGCTATTGAGCCAATGCCATAGAACCAGCGTTACGTTTCTATATGTAGAGCCGTAACGCAAACCAGGTTTGCCATTTCTTGGCACCTTACAATGAGGCATACCTTACCGGCTTACCCCTATGTCTGTAGAAACTGTTGGCAGCCCGCCCCCCGAGGCCGATCAAGTGCGCTCTGTACTCCAAGAGCAGCTGCCAGAAATTATTGCCAGCTTTAACCAGGTGCTGCGCGACCAGTACGGCATTGCGGGCGTTAGCGTAGGCGGCTTTACCGTAGTGCCCGAGAGTGCGGTAGCGTCTAAAGTCACCTGCGATCAGGACGGTTGCTCGATCGATTAGGCGATCGCACTCTTGCGCTATGCCCTCTGCCCCCAACGGCAACCTGTTTCAGCTGCCCAGTCCACGGCCTGCGGTGGAGGTGTTTACGGCCCTGGTTGAGACATCCCATCTGAAAATTGAGCGCATTATCTCAACTGGGCAAACGACAGCCCCCGGCACATGGTACGACCAAAGCCAGGCCGAGTGGGTCATTTTGCTGCAGGGCAGCGCCACTCTCACCTACGAGGATGGCGCTGCTTTATCTATGCAGCCAGGCGATTACGTGCTGATACCAGCCCACGTTCGCCATCGGGTTGACTATACCAGCAGCGAGCCGCCCTGCATCTGGCTAGCGGTACATGGCGAGTTAATGCCCCCGCCCAGCTGACCTTAACTCAGCTCGACCGCCGACTCGCGTAGTCTCTGCGGCTGCGCTTTCTGAAATGTGACTCAACTCAACGCAATGGACGCAACACGGTAGCCGTTCTATAGAGGTTGCTGGGCCGTTGCATCTGGTTAGGATCGGAGAAGACGACTTGCCTCAGGAGATGCCCGTGGATATTGATAGAGCAATGGTCAGCCCAGGGAGCGTATTTGCGACCCCAGCTGAGGTGGGCAACAGCCCAGAGCTCACCCCAGAGCAAAAGGTTGAAATTCTCCGCCGCTGGGAGTACGACGCCCGAGAGCTTCAGGTCGCTGCCGAAGAGAACATGGCTGGCGGTGAATCAGTGCCCCTGGAGGATATACTGGCGGCGCTGCATCAGCTGGGGGCCAGTGGCGGGCCCTCGATTCCGACCAAGCAGTAGAGGGCCGTAGAGGTTAGAAACGCCCTGGAGAACCGCAGTTTCAGTTTTTGTAACCATCCTGACTCCACCCGTCCCTTCCCGTAGGTTAAGGGCATAGGTCTGGAAGGAGTACGAGGATGAGACGCCCGTTTAACGTTTGGTTACCTTTAGGCGCGATCGCCCTTAGCGGGGCCTTACCCATCGCCCTCGTACCCGACAGACTTCAGGCGGCGGAGCTGACTGTTCCCGAGCTGTCTGCGGTGCCGCCAATTGTGCAGCGCCAGCAGTACAACCGCGATCGCCAGGTGATTGAGCGCACCCAGGCTATGGTCTACGACCCGATCGCTCGCCAGCTGGCCGAGTCGTTCGATCTCAACGTGCTCAACGTCACCTGGGAAGATACTGGGCGCTTCTACGGGTCGGCGGTGGGGCCAAACATCAGCGATATGACCATTCAGGTGCAGCAGCGAGACCCCGATACCGGCGATTATCAGCTCCACCTGATGCCCGTCATTCGCCACCCCAACTTTGCAGACCTCAGCGCCGACATTCCCCTAGAGAATTTTTTGGTGTTGGTGGGCAACGAGCGAGGCGCAGATCTGCGCCGGGTGCCCCTCAACGAGCTGCTGGGCGACCTGCGCCGCTACCTGCACACCCCTGAGTCGTGGGCCGGGCGGCGGCAGTCGCTGCTGGCCTCTCGCGATAGCCACGTTTTGGTTAGCGCCCAGGCCTGCTTTTTGCCCATTCCGCAGTCGGGCCTGGCGACGTTTAACCCGGTATTGTTTAACTACCAGTCGCGCCCTGGCGACCCGGCGGTGCTGACCATTCTGGCCACCCGCGAAGGCACCAGCGTGACTGTGATCGACAACCAGCGCGACGGGTTTGAGGCGGGGCAAACCTGGGGTCAGCGTCTGTTTTTTAACAAAAATGGTGAACGGGCCAGCTTTACGGGCCAGCGGCTGAGCGATTTTCAAACCCAGCCGGGGGATCCTGACAGCTCGCGCCCGGTTGGCGAGGTGGTCGAAGCCGACGAGGGCCTGAATATGGTGCTGCTGATTCAGGTGCCGCTCAAGCAGCAGACCCCCATGCGGCAGTCCTTTGACGGCATTGCGCCCCTGGCGGCGGCTCCTGCGATGGAAAGCAGTCGCGCCCCCAGCGATGTCGAAGCAGCCGTGATTGGCCACGGCGCAGTGGAGGGGCCATTTACCGAAATCGACAATCTCGCCATCGAGCGCGACCCCGACTACCCGATTCGGGTCACGGTGCAGTTCTACAAAGCCACCAGCAACGGCGTGGTCTCAGAAGCCGATATGGCCGAGATTCGTCAGCAAATCGATCGCGTCTATGCCGATGCCGACTACGTGGGCAGCCTGGTGGTAGATGGCCCCAGCGATGGTCAAGGACCGGCCAGAGGCCAACGCCCCACCGAGCACGACGGCCCCAAAGTTGAGCCCCCCGACTGGTGGCAGCGCTTCTGGTGGTTCCAGCGCGGCGGTGATGACGGTTAATCAGAGGCATTGCAGTGGTGCAACGCCCTAACGCTCAATCGTGAAGTCATCAAAATGAGCTGACCCGGCATAGGGTTCGGTCTTGACCTGGGTAACTCGGGCAGCGGCAGGCCCCTGGTTAGCCCAGTGCAGCAGGGAATTGAGCTGGTCGCTGTTGCCCACGGCCACAATTTCAACGGTGCCATTGGGCTGGTTGCGCACAAAACCCTTCACTCCAAGCTGTTGAGCGATCTGATGGGTGTGGTAGCGAAATCCAACCCCCTGAACGACGCCATGCACTATCGCTCGAATCTGTTCCATGGTTGTCCTCTGTGATTGGGTGGATGGGTGGATGGGTAGGCGGGTGGGGGAGGTGAGGAGCAAAGCACGGTGCAGCTTACTCGGGAGCATAGGTGGCTTGCACAAAGCGATCGCGCCCAGCCAGATCAAGCCAGATTTGAATATCGCGGTAGTCGCCCTGCGCCTCCAGCATTGCCTTGACCGCTTCGCCCTGGCCCGCCATGGTTTCGACCAGCCACAGCCCGCCCGTCACCAGGTATTTGGGGGACTGGGTTGCGAGCAAACGCAGAGCGGTGAGGCCGTCATCACCCCCATCCAGAGCGGTGGCGGGTTCGTGGTTGACCACCTCTGGATCGAGGGTGGGCAGTAGCGCCGAGGGAATGTAGGGCGGGTTGGAGACCACGGCACTGAGCTGGCCCCGGTAGGCAGCCAGCGGCTCGAACCAGGAGCCGTGGTAGAAGGTAATGCGCTGGTTTAATCCGGTGGTAGCGGCGTTTTGCTGAGCGATCGCGAGGGCTTCAGCGCTCAAGTCGACGGCTAGAATGCTGGCGGCAGAGAAGGTTTGGGCCAGCCCCAGGGCGATCGCGCCGCTGCCCGTGCCCATATCGGCCCAGATGCCCTCTGCTAGCTGATCCCCAATCGAGCTATTGGCGATCGCCGCCGCTGCCAGATCGATCATCAATTCGGTTTCAGGTCGGGGGATCAGTACCGCTGGGGAGACGGACAGGGTGAGGTCGCGCCAGGGGGTTTCACCGACTAAGTACTGTACGGGTACTCGCTGGGTGAGCCGCTGCTGCCAGCGTCGATCTAGCTCGGCTAGGGGGTAGCGTAGGTGAATGTGCGATCGCTCCTGCACTGTGCCTAGTTTCAGGGATAGTCCGTCGATATCGGCAACCGCCATCAGCAGCCAGTCTACTTCCCGCGCCTCGACGCCTGCGGCCTGGGCGGCTTGGCGGGCGCTTTCGCGCCAGGCCCAGAGGTCATGGCCGGTGACTGAGCGATCGTCTGTCATAGATCTAATTGCCTGGTGGAGGCATGGACCGTGATGTGCGGAGATTGGGAAGTTAAAGCCAGATTTGCGGCTGGGGGCTTTTCGATCGCCCCCAGACCCCCTCGACCAGGGCCGTGCCGCCGCCCTGGACCCAACGGAAAGGAGTGGTTGATCATCGGTTTAAACCTATGTTCTGCAAACGAATCAGTAGGCAGCAAAGACCCCTCATCTCCCCATCTCCTCATCCCCAACCTTCAAAAAGCTGCTCCCCATCTACACCTTTCTCACCTTCCTCATCTCCTCACCTTCCCCATCTCCTCACCTTCCCCATCTCCTCACCTTCCCCATCTCCTCACCTTTCCCACCTACCCATCCACTCGTCTACCCATCCACCCCTAATGCCTCCACCGCGCCTTCACGCCCCGCGCATCGATATGCACCAGGGCGGGGAACCGGCTGTAGCGGCCCAAACCACCGGGCCACCAGGGGTCGAGGGCCCAGTAGACCTGGTTGCCGGTGAGGCCGACGCAGTAAAAGTCGATCGCGTCGCCGACGATGTGGCGGCTCTGGGAGGCTCCGCCGACGCGGCGGTTGATTTCGGCTGGGCGGTACCAGCTGGTGATCAGGAAGGGGCGACCAATGCGATCGCGGGCCTGTTGGGCCAGGGCCGCAATCCGCACGATGGCGTCGACGGTAGCCTGGTTGGAGGGCATGCGGGCACCGCCGCGGGTGGCCTCGGCCCAGGTAAAGTTGCCGTTGGGGATGATGCTGGCGTCGAGCTGAAGGTTGGTGGGGGTC